>JBKPCS010000084.1:0-17539 GCA_046727495.1 bacterium
TTGTAGTGGTGAAAGAGAGTCCCACGGGGCGCTTCGGCGACACCAATGCCTTCGAAGCAATTGGGTTCGGCAAAGGCACGGACGTGTTTATCGAGGATATCTGGCTGGTCCAGAATCTGTTCAATACGTTCGATCCCATACAGGATTTCGACCAGGCGGGCGTAATGTTGGTGGAAAGAGCTTAAAATCACGCCTCGCTGAAGAGCTCTGAACTCTCTCCATTCGGCGTCGGCTTTTGGCGTACCGCAGCGATCAATGATGTTTAATCGTGCCAACGGCCCTACTCGATAAATACCTTCCGGATAGCCAGCCGGCCTGAAATACGGTGACTTCAAATAAGAGGAGGGCTCGACCGCTTCGGCCAGATACTCCTGATACTTCGTCGGATCGACCGCGTCCAGAACGATGCTGCCTGACGCATCCACAATCCGCAACGCTCCGTCATAATGTTCGAGAAGCGCATTTTGGTCATTGGACTGGTGATGCGTGACCAGGGCCATGAACATGGTTGGGAAATTGCCAAAAATAAGGATTTCGTCCCGGAACTGTTCCAGGACGCCTTTGAACCAGAACAGCGTGCGCTCGATCAGGGCCAAAGCCTCCGGAACCAATGATAGTATTCTGTCTCGTTTTTCCTCTGTGAGCGGCTCGCTAACGCCTCCCGGCACGGCCCATGCTGGATGAATCCGCTTACCGCCGAGCATTGCAATGATTTCCTGACCAAACTTGCGGAGAGCGATGCCGTCTTTAGCCAACTGCGGGTGAACCGCAATTACCCCCAGAATATTTCGTTTTGCCGGATCACCGTCCATACCAAACAGGAGATCTGGCGACGACAAATGGAAGAAGCTAAGCGCATGCGATTGCACAATTTGCGCGAGATTCATGATTCGCCGTAGCTTGGCGGCGGTCGGTGGAATCTGCACAGCTAGCAGAGCATCGCATGCCTTGGCGGACGCGATGAGGTGGCTCACCGGACAGATACCACAGATTCGCGCCGTAATCGAAGGCATCTCCGCGAAGGGACGACCCTCGCAGAATTTTTCAAATCCGCGAAACTGGGTTACGTGGAAAAGAGCGTCCTGGACCTCGCCTTTGTCATCCAACTGAATAGTAATTTTGGAGTGGCCCTCGATACGAGTGACCGGATCAATGAGAATTTGCTTCGCCATAATCTGCTACGCTCCGAAGCGAGTCTTATCAGTTAGGTCGGGTATCTTTCCGGCCAGGAGTTGAGTTAACACAAAATAGATCGTATCAGCCGAAGGCGGGCAACCTGGAACAAACACATCTACCTTCACGAATTCATGCACCGGGCGAGCCTTCGGCAACAGCCGTGGAACTACCTGCCGTGGCACCTGTCGATTTAACTGAGCGTTCTCAACATAGGAATAGCTTTCTACGACCGAGACCGGGAACCGGTTTCGCATGCTCGGTACGTTGGATGTTACGGCGCAGTCGCCCAGGGAAACCACGATCTTCGTTCGGGTCCGGATCTTTTGAATCTTTTCCAAGTCTTCTTCGCTGCTCACCGCCCCTTCGACGAGCACCACATCGACGTTTTCCGGATACTCCTTGGTGTCGACCAATGGCCCATAGACCAAGTCGACAAGGTCAGCCAGTTCGATCCAGCGTTCATCCATGTCAAGTGCTGACATGTGGCAACCGGAACATCCATCTAACCATACCGTTGCGAGGCGTAGTTTCTTCATCTCTGCTGTCCTCGCATCAGGGTTAAATACGGTAAGAACTCACGCCGTTTGGCCATTCCGGCGGAATTCCCTTTTTCGAATAGCGCACCCGTGGGACACACCTGCACACATTTGCCGCAGCTTGTACAGGTTTCGGAAGTACCCCACGGCTGGTTCAAATCGGTGATGACACGCGAATTGGTACCACGCCCCATGACGTCCCAGGTGTGGGCACCTTCAATCTCGTCGCACACGCGCACACATCGGGTGCAAAGAATACAGCGGTTGTGATCGATCACGAAACGGTCATGGGAAGCATCGACCGAAGCAGCTGGATACAAATAACCAAATCGGACATGCGTCATCCCTTGCAGTTGGGCGAGACTCTGGAGTTCGCAATTCCCGTTCGCAACGCAAACCGAACAGATATGGTTCCGTTCCGCGAAAAGCAGTTCGAGAATCATGAGCCGATACTTGCGTAGTCGTTCCGTTTCAGTCTTTATTTCCATGCCTTCCACCACGATCGTGACGCACGCAGGTAAGAGCTTGCTGGAGCCGGCCACTTCGACCAGGCACAGACGGCACGCGCCGACATCGCTCAAACCTTCCAGACGACAGAGGGTCGGGATTTTGATTCCTGCTTCGGTTGCCGTCTCCAAAACAGTTGAGCCTTCTTCGGCGCTGACGTGCTGTTCGTCGATTGTGAGAGTTTTTGCAGCCATAGAATTTTATTCTGATTGGAGAAGGTCGAGGTATTCATTGCGGAAATAGCGCAGGGTGCTAAGGACCGGGTTAGGAGCGGTCTGCCCGAGGCCGCAGAGGCTGGTGTGTTTAACCAGATCACAAAGTTCCTCCAATTGCTCCAGATCCTGCAGAGTTCCACGGCGCTCCACAATCTTGGTTAGTAGATTGTACATTTGTACCGTCCCGGCGCGGCAAGGAATGCATTTGCCACAAGACTCTTCCATGCAGAATTGCATATAGAACCGTGCGACATCGACCATATTCGTCTGATCGTCCATTACGACCATGCCGCCTGAACCCATGATCGAACCAAGTTTCACCAGAGACTCGTAGTCCACTGGTGTGTCAAAATGGGCGGCAGGAATACAGCCGCCGGAAGGGCCGCCCGTCTGCACGGCTTTCACCTTGGCGCCATCCGGAGCGCCGCCACCTAGTTCTTCGACGATCTCGCGAATAGTAATACCGATCGGAACCTCGATCAGCCCGGTGTTTCGAATCTTACCGGTGAGCGAAAAGACTTTTGTACCCTTGCTTTTTTCGGTGCCAAGGTTGGCGTACCATTCCGGGCCATTCTTCAGAATCGGAGCAATATTGGCAAAGGTCTCGACATTGTTAATCAACGTCGGATAACCCCATAGCCCGCTTTCGGCGGGGAAGGGGGGACGAGGATGCGGCTGTCCTCGTTTGCCTTCGATCGAGGCCATAAGCGCTGTTTCTTCACCGCAGACAAAGGCTCCAGCCCCAATGCGAAGTTCAATATCGAAATTAAAGGTTGATTCGAAAATCCCAATCCCAAGTAAGCCATGTTGTTTGGCCTGCCGAATAGCGGTTTGCAGCCGGCTGACAGCGAGGGGATACTCGGCGCGAACGTAAATAAAAGCCTGGCTTGCACCGACGGCGTAACCGGCTATCGCCATTCCTTCCAGTACTCGATGTGGATCGCTCTCCAGTACACTGCGATCCATGAAGGCGCCGGGGTCTCCTTCGTCCCCGTTGCAAATGACAAATTTATGCGTTCCCGGAGATTTAGCGACCGTGCCCCATTTCAGGCCGGTAGGATAGCCGGCGCCGCCTCTGCCGCGCAAACCACTTTTCAGGACGGCCTCAACAACTTGGGCTGGCTGCATTTCCGACAGCACGTGATGGAGTGTTCCGTAGCCTCCCGCTTCGATGTAATCCTCGATTCGTTCCGGGTCGATGCGCCCGCTGTTGGCGCACACCACCAATGTTTGGCGAGCAAAAAACGGGTGTTTGGCATCACCCAATTCTGCCTGAGCTGTGCCCCCGATAAGTGCGTCAACTATGGAGGAAGCATTCTCAGGCGTAACGTGCTGGTATAGCAGACCGCCTGGTTCCACGCTCACCATAGGCCCCTGACCGCAGGAACCCATGCAGCCGACACGCCGCACCTCGACCCGACTGATCAAGTCTTTCTCAGTCGCGGCCCGTTGAATCGTTTCCTTTACTTCTGCTGCTCTCGAGGACATGCAACCAGCCGCCATGCAACAACGAATGCAGGTCGGTTTGCGGGCCGCCGTTTGCTTCTCGGCGATCGCCAACAATTCTTCAAGTACCATGGGCAAGGACTCCTTGGAGTTTTGCGACTGCCTGTTCCGGCGTCTGGTGACCTGCAACCACGCCGTCGTAGATGACTGCGGGTCCGATCGCACAAGCGCCGATACAACGTGCGGTCAGCAGGGAGAGCTGCTTGTCAGAAGTTGTTTCGCCTGACTTGATCCCGCAGTGCTTTTCGATTGCGCCCAATATTTTATCGGCGCCTTTCACATAACAAGCAGTGCCGAGACAGACCACACAGGTGTGTGCGCCTTGCGGTTTCAGGCTGAAAAAGTTGTAAAAAGTCGCGACGCCGTAGACTTTGCTTGGCGGAACATGCAGCGCCGCGGCCAAAAAACGAAGAGCTTCATCGTCCAGATAGCCAAACGATTCCTGGACGGTATGTAGCGTTTCGATCAGCGCATGCGCTTTATAGCCGAGACGACGCATTTTCGCATCAACGATCTTCCAGCGTTTGTCTGGCGACGGCAGAGCCGGCTTTTTCACCTTCATTCGTCGTGATCCTTCAGTTGAATTGAGATCGAGGGGTTCCGAGCTCCCTTGCTACCGGAAGAAATTCCGCCGTCATCTCCTCTTGTCTAAGTTGCGAAACATACAGCAACCGGGCTTCACCTCTGTTGGCGAAACATTGCCAGCTTTTGCATGCTCGTCGGGGGATAGTAACCTCTTATTCTAAAGGCTCCTTTTTTCCTCGTCCAGGCCGATGCGTTTTGCTTTGATCTGCCAGGGCTCAAATCGAGAAATGACGTCGAATAGTTCTTCATCAATGGAGGTCTGTCGCTTTTGATTGAAATCCATTTGCAGCCGATCGAGCAGATCGTCGATGTTGCGCTGAGCTCTCCGCATGGCGGTTAAGCGACATGCGTTCTTGCTTGCGCGCTCTTGTCGCAAATTTTAGCGAGCCAAGAGAAGGTAGAACTTCAACAAGAGAGAGTAAGGAGATCCAGCTTATCCGGCTTAAGTTTAGGTGGAATAATGGGTACCATAGAATATAAGGATAAAGCGAATGCCCATGATCTGCGATTCTGGTCCCAGGTGCAGCAGGAACTGAGCGAGCTTTATGACCTTGCGATTGATCTCGACCAAATCATTGAGATGGCGCCGGAGGGATCGCGGCTGATGTCTCCACATCAGGTCGCGAGCCAGATTATTTATCAACTTTTTATATGAGCCTGAAGCATTATCAGTTGGTGGTGATCGGATCGGGTTCTGGCGGGCGGGAGGCTGCCTTGGTGGCTGCTCAGAACGGATTAAATGTCCTTTTGATCGAAAAAGATACTCTTGGCGGTACTTGCCTGCACCGCGGTTACTATCCAATCAGAACACTGCGAGCTTGCGCAGAAGCAACCAAAGATAGATACCTCAGTGCCAAATTCGGGATTGAGATCGCGGGAGTCGAAACAGGTTTGCAAAATTGGCTCACAATTCAGCGGCGCGTCAGCGCCCGATTAACGCAGGAGCTAAGAAATCAGTCGGAGAAAGCCGGTGTCGAGATCCGCTTCGCCGCAGCTTCTTTCAGGCAGGCGAATGAGCTTCTGCTGACAAGCAGGTCTGGTGAAACAGAATCGATCAGAACCGACTATGCCATTCTGGCGACCGGTTCGAGGCCGGCTTTCGATGACTCGACGCCTAATTCGCCTTATATAAACAGCGATGGATTACTAGCGCGGACGGAGGTGCCTCAACATTTGCTCATTGTCGGCGGCGGTTACATTGGGTGTGAGTTCGCGTCCGTCTTCCGATCATTAGGATCAAGAGTAACCCTGGCAGAGAAGCGGGAACGCTTGCTCGCTGATTGGGAGCAGTCGCTCGGGGAGCATATCGCTACACACCTGCGTTCAGCTGGTATTGAGGTACACCTCGGGAATGAGATAGACTTACCGAATCCGAGTGAACGCGGCTCGAAACAGGTTCTTGTTCTCGATAGCGGGGCTCGAATCGCTCCGGATCTCATTTTGGTGGCAACCGGCCGGAAGCCAAACGCGGAAAATCTTGGCTTGGAATGCTTAGGGATTGAAGCGAAGCCTTTCGTTGCGGTGGATAATCAGTTACGCACGACCTTTCCCACGGTTTTCGCGGTTGGAGACATCAACGGGTTGAGCTTGCTGGACAGCGCGGCGGTCGCGCAGGCTCGAATTGCGGTTAATGCGATACTAGGCAAGAAGGAGGGATTCTCCGCTCGTTGGATTCCCAAATGCATTCACACCGATCCGATGATTGCTTCTATCGGGTGGAGCCAAGAGGAGGCTGATAGGGCTGGGCTAAGCGCCATTGCTCACAGCCAGACATTCCGACTGGTGACCGAAGACGAACGGACCGTCGTCACTCCGTTACCCACGATGGTTAAGATTCTCATCCAAGGCGAAACTAGAGAACTTCTTGGTGTGCATGTAATGGGCGGGCAAGCCGCTGAAATTGTCAACTCGGCGTCGGTTGCGATCCGCGCCCAGCTTACGCTGGATCAGTTGCTGGGGGTCCCGTTTGTGCATCCGAGCGCCACCGAAGTCTTCCAACAATGCGCAAAAAGTCTTGGTCAGATAGCAGCCGGCTAACCAGCAAACATCGCGCGGAGGAGATGACTCGCGGCGAAGAGCTACGAAGCTGACCGATTATTACGGCTCGGCATCATGAAGGCCAAAAGCGGGCTAGTAGTTTTGAAAAACGGGCTTTTCATTCTATCCGGCCGGTGGAACCTCAGCAGATCCGTTTTCCGCCAAGTGAGTTTGATTCCAGGCGCCAAGAAAGGGTGAGAGCTGCGCAATTCAAGGAAAGTCCAGCAGCACGGGGTTAGGTACATACAGTTGTGCCATTCCTAACCCCACAAGACATCCAAAAGAGACGGCCAATAGAGGCTCGGGAACAGCCGGTTCCGTTGGTCGAGTTCAAGGGCGTAACTTTTCATTTCGGGGAAAAGATTGTCTTTGATAGTCTGGATTTTCAGATTCGTTCGGGCGAACGCGTGGTGTTGCTTGGGCCGAGCGGCATCGGCAAAAGCACGCTCCTCCGGTTGCTATTGAAAATTCTCGAACCGGAAAGAGGAACAATTTCGTATAAAGGAGTCAACATCGCTGAGTTAAACCGAGTCCAGCTAAGCCGCTTGCGCGCAAAAATCGGTATGGTCTTCCAGTCGTCTGCGCTAGTTAGCTCTCTGACCGTGTTCGAAAACCTGGCGCTATCTTTGCGTGAGCTCACGGACAAGAGCGAGTCCGAAATCGGAGCCATTGTGAAAGAAAAGCTTCGTTTCGTAGATTTGGAGAATTCGGAGAAGCTGATGCCTTCTGAGCTAAGCGGAGGAATGAAGAAAAGGATCGCGGTTGCGCGCTCATTAGTGATGAACCCCGACCTGGTCCTTTTTGATGAGCCGACAACTGGTTTGGATCCGATAGTAGGCCAACAGGTGTGTGAACTCATCGTCGACTTGAACCGAAAAGCAGGCGTCACTATCTTGGCTGTGACTCACGACATACACAATGCGTTTCTGGTCGCGAGCCGGATTGCCGTACTTGATTCTGGAAAAATCGTGGCGGAAGGCTCGCCCCAAGCCATCAGGGAATCCCGACATCCTGTAGTCGCCCGGTTTGTGGCAACAGCGTTGGCCTGACTTTGCATCTGAGGTTGCAAAGTTCACGAGATGGTAGGGCATTTCTTCTGGTGGAAAAGAAGGACCGGACAAGGCGCTTGGCGCAGGATACTTTCCGCATCGCTTCCCAAGAACAAGTGCTGCGGCCAATGGTAGTCGTTTGTGGCAAGCACGATCAAATCAGCTTTGAATTCCTCTGCTGCCGCCAGAATCAATCGGTTAGGTTGGCCCCATTGAAAGATCGTATCACAAACGATATCCCTGGAGCGTATGTCTTCCCAGACACTGGATAATCTGCCTACCGCCAATTGTGCCTGCGACACGCTGTTTGGATCTGAGTCTGCGTCGCCGTAGGCATGCAGGATAGTGAGTTTTGATTGCAAGTGCTGAGCGAGTCCGATCGCGTAGTTCAATGCTTCCCGGGAGCGTTCGCTCAGGTCGGTGGGGGCGAGTATGTGTCGAATGTCAAACCGAGGATTTTCGAGAGCTTGTTGGTAAACCAAAACCGGGCATGGGGCGCGGTGCGAAATTTTTGGCGCCTGCGCAAGGTTAAATAACTGGCCGAGGGTGGTACGATTGTGACTTGCAGTGACAATAAGGTCAGCGTCGAGCCTTGCTGCCAGCAACGCGATGTCCTTGGCAACGGTGCCGGTCCAGAACTCTTGTCGGCAGTTTGGATAGACCGCACGAATTGTCACTAACAAGTCCTCCAGTTTCCGTGCGGCTTTGGAGCGTTCTTGGGCAAACCGGTCGCCAACGTGTTCGATATTGATTTCAGAGATTGGCTCTGGCCGGTGGATGTGAGCCAAAGTCATCGCTGCTTTAAAGCTGCCTGCGAGGCCAGCTGCATAAAGGGCGGTTATTTCTGAATGAAGCGAAAGGTCTACTGGAACTAGTATTTGCCTTATCAGTGGCGGCGCGCCCATCGCCTTCTTCATTTCTCGTAGTGTGCTGCTCATGGTGATCTAGTGAATGTTTGAGTTATCCTGTTGATCGAAGCTTAGTCGCATCGTCCCAGCGCCTTCTCACCATGGGTTGGCCAGAATGGTTACTCAGTTGTTCTACTGGAAAGCATCGACGGAGAGTAGGCCTCATTGCAAAGAAGCCTATAGGCGCGCGGCGGACACGGAAGAGACTAAACGGAAGGTCGCAAAGATCATGAAGAAGAAGCTTCTGAGAATCGTGCAGTAGATCTAATTCTCTATCTTGGGAACCTTTGCGATCTTCTGTTCGACCTCTTTGTGCTACAGAGGCGGTTGCAAACTTCGATTGGTTGAGCACCAAATGTTCATCGAGCCGCATAAGTGCTGCGCCCATCAGGGTGGAACTTGACCGCAAAATCGGCGACGTGCGGCTTGGCGACACGCTCGTAGTCGGCGTAGCTGATTTTAATCGAGTGCGTCCGATTGCCTGATTGGAACACAATATAGTCTTCTTTGTTCAGCCTTTGATCGACAAAGGTTGGTAATCCGTACAGGTCGCCAAATGGCGGCATCGCGCCGGGATCGCAGTCCGGGAAAAGATTCTGAAACTCAGCCTCATTTTCGATCCAGACCGGCATGCCGGCCACCTTCTCCAGTTTTTCAAGGTCGACGTGACAGTCTGCGGGAAGCACCGTCATGAGGTGTTTTCCGGCACATCTAGTTATCACCACTTTAGCGTGGTGATGCCCTTTGACGTGCTCTGCTGCCGCGATTCTTTCTGCAGTGAACGCCGCAGCATGGTGAATAACTTCGTAAGTAACCTTGTTGTCGACGAGGTATTTGATTAGTTTCTGGGGTATTTCCATAATTGCCTCCATCCAATACTTATTCGATGGAACCTTTCGGTACTTCTCACCTTTTGCCGAAAAATATCCTTCGATTGGTTAATGCGTCTGGCCCTATTCTCCTCGTTCTTGGAATTCATCTTCCAGCGCGCAGGTTGCAGGGTTGGCTACCCGCGAAGAAATGCGGGCCGCAACGGGTCGATCATTTCTGCTGACCGCGGCAGCACCGAATGTGAGTTCTCCGACCGTCGCATGCCAAGCAAGTGACCAACCTTCTGAATAAGTGCCCTGCGTTTTGCGCGCCGCATCATTCGCAAAAGTGCGGATCATCATAGTCATCCCCTTCGTATAGGTATTCAGTCTTTTGTTCGTCCATACAGGCCTTTCTATTTTTGTTTATACATAGCGATTCGGATTGGCGCAGGCCGTCCGGCTTTTGACCATTTGTGGCCGATTTTTGTTAGGGTTTTCACCGAGCGCTGATAAGACTTGATTCCTGTTTTGGCAGGTGGAGGAGAGAAGGGAGGATAAAATACGGAGACCAGCACCTTGCTCCAGATGCGCCGCGCGAGGTCCTCAGGATGCACGTTCCCGTCCGAACCGAATGAAAGGTCGCCTTCGACCGAAGGATCTCATTTTGGTCTAAACGTGTTGCCATTTTCCCTCGCGCAGGTCCTAGACTACTTCGATGATGCTTTTGGCAAGCCTGCGTATCGAGGTTACGACCATGCTTATCTATATCACGCCGAGGACTCAGCATTGGATGAATCGGTAGCGATCACGGTTTCTGAAATGGAGCAACGAATCTCCGTGACGCTCATTACCAACGCAGACTGGGGGTGAATTATCTTAGAGAATTTTTCGAAGCACCCTTCTTTAATCGATCTGAGAGCGAACATCTATATGCGCTCCTGGATGAAAACACTGGCGTGCAATCGGTGGAGCTGAGCAGGTTCGGTGTCGACGCAGGGATTTTCGAAGTACCCGATTGGCTCATCGCAACAATGGAGTTCCGGCCTTCCGGCCACCCGCCTGGCTGATTGGCAATCGCATGCCTGCGTAGAATGACGAGACGGCGAGGGCGCGATACGGCGATGGGGCGAGAGGATTGAATAATTACAAACAGGACCGACTAGTTTCCACCAAGCTGTGGGGCCAGCACCCTTGCTTTTCAACTCTGACGCGTCCAATTCACACGGACCGAATAACTCTCTTCCGGGTAGATAATCTCGAGGTCGCCTTGATATGCGCGCCGTAAGGCTTCTCCAATCTCTCGGGGCAAATGGATATCTGTCGTTTGGATAACGATTGAGCCAGTTTTTTCTTCAATGTGTATAATCCGGTGGAGCGGATGCAGCAATTTTTCGCGCTGCTCCAGGTGCTGGATAAGACCGAGAATCTCGGATCGATGGCGAGCCGCGAACTCACCGCGAATCGTGACTGTTCCTGCCGGGTAATTGTCCCGCGTACGATGACAAGCCGGACAGATCTGGTGGTGCGCATTGATTGACCACCAGGCGGCCCATTGCCATCGGCCAGCTCTAAAGACCGCAAAACAGATCGGGCAGACGGCGGGGGTCTTTGGCTTCGTTCTATAGGGATCATGAACGTGCTCATGGATCAGCCGGTCTTTGCGTTCTAGGAATTGGTTTGTGAGCTCTTTTTTCATAAAGGCTGTTGACTGAAAATGCCGAAGTCGACGCGGGCGCGCTTTACCTTCCTTGGCCGATGCGCTCCGCGGATTGCAGATCCAAAGAGGCCGTGTAACAAAAAGTAATCAGGGCCGGCGTTGACGATGGTCGGCGAGCCGCCTCCAAGTAACTTTTTACACAGGAGCGCGCATGCCGCCGGGCCGCAGAACGATAATGCTACGGCCGCTCCGGTTTCGACGCCTTTGCGAGCGGAACCGAGCCGTCAAGCTGCTGAGCTCTCAATGGTTGCAGTTTGCGCTAAATCCCTTCATATCCATTTCGTGAAAATTGGAATCGTAGGTAGCGGAATGGTTGGTTCGGCGTCGGCTTTTGCATTGGTCATGAGCGGCGTGGGGCGAGAGATTGTTCTGGTGGACCTCAATCGTGCCCGGGCGGAAGCGGATGCAAATGATATTCTTCACGCGGTGCCGTTCGCGCATCCGCTCACTGTGCGTGCCGGAGATTACGCCGATCTTGGCGGCTGCCGAGTGGTGGTGATTGCCGCAGGGGTGGCACAGCAGCCTGGTGAGACTCGCCTCCAACTACTCCAGCGGAATGCTTCGGTATTTGAGCAGGTAGTGCCTGATATCCTGCAACATGCGGGCGACGCGATCCTGCTGGTGGTTTCTAACCCAGTCGACATCATGACGCATCTCGCAGCCCATTTTGCCGCCTCTCATGGAGTACCCTCGAGCCGTGTCATCGGATCGGGGACAATGCTCGATACCGCGCGCTTCCGTGCTCTGTTGGGACGTCGTTTCGGAGTAGATCCGCAGCACGTGCATGCATACGTGATTGGCGAGCATGGCGATTCCGAAGTGTTGACCTGGTCATTGGCATCAATTGCGGGAACACGCCTGGAGGAGTTCGCTGTGAGGCATGGGGACGCGGTCTTGAATGATGCTGAGAGGCAGCAGATCGACGAACAGGTTCGCCGTGCGGCGTATAACATCATGGCCGGGAAAGGTGCGACCTACTACGGCATTGGCAGTGCCGTGGCTCGTCTGGTGGATGTGCTATTGTGTGATCAAAGAGCAATACTGACGATTTGCTGTCGAATCGAGAACGTGACTGCGTGCGAAGGAGTAACTCTGGGCCTGCCACACCTGGTAGGAGCCCAGGGCGCGCTAAGTACCATCCCTCTGCCGCTGGACGCGAACGAGTTGCAAAGCCTCCGACGGAGCGCTTTTATCGTTCGTGATGCCATTGAGTCGCTGAAGCTCACCTGAGCGGTGCGCTTAAACAGTAGCTGGATTCTTATCCGGACGAAATCCGAGTAAGCGCAGGCCATTCAGGCATACGAGGACTGTGCTGCCTTCGTGGCCGACAACGCCGAGCGTCAATGGCAGTGAAAAACCGAGCGCGGAAGCCGCCAGCGCAACGATGACTGAAATTGCGATCACCAGGTTCTGCCAGATCACAGTGCGGGCCTGACGGCTAATGGAAATCGCAAAGGGAATATTACGTAGATTGTCGCTCATGAGTACAACGTCGGCCGTCTCCATAGCGACATCGGTGCCAGCTGCACCCATTGCAATCCCGATTGTCGCCGTCGCGAGTGCGGGCGCGTCATTGACGCCGTCGCCGACCATCGCCACCGGGCCAAGTGTTTTGAGCGACTTAAGTACACGAACTTTGTCTTCGGGCAGAAGCTCTGCGTAAAATTGGTCTATGCCCGCTTCCTGGGCTATCGCGGCGGCTACACGACTATTGTCACCAGTAACCATAACGACGTGTGCTACGCCGATTTTCTTCAGCGCGCCTATTACTCCAGGCGCCTCGGCGCGCAGCACGTCCGCGATGCCCAGCCCTCCGAGAATGCGGGTTGTTTTTTTTCCTACCTCGCCGACCAGGACACATGTCTTGCCCGTGTCCTGTAGCTGGTCGAGCTTTTTTGCCAGAGCCTCATAGATGGATCCACCGAGAGGTTCGAAATAGCGAATGCTCCCAACACAGATCCGTCGTCCGTTAACCAGGCCGCTTGCACCCTTGCCGGAAATTGACTGAAAATCCGTGCAATCCAAAAGCGGCAATTCGCGGCGTTTGACCTCTGCTACAATCGCCGCGGCGAGGGGATGTTCGGACTTTGCTTCGACCGATGCAGCGAGTTGCAGCAGAGTGAGCGCTTCCGGTAACGCGTTATCGTTACAATGAATCGCTTCACTTGCAGAGATTATGTCCGTCACGCGCGGCTTTCCTTCAGTAAGCGTACCCGTCTTGTCGAACGCAACCACTTTGATTGTCGCTGTACGTTCGAGGTGCGCGCCACCTTTAAACAACACTCCCCATCGCGCAGCCCCGCCGATCGCCGACAAAATCGAAGCCGGCGTGCTAATAATGAGCGCGCATGGCGAGGCGACGACCATCACCGTCATCGCACGGTAAAATGTTACCCGAAAAGCCTCGTGCAAGAAGAACAAGGGCAAAACGATGAGCGCAAGCGTAAACGCCATGACTCCGATCGCATAAAATTGCTCGGCGCGATCGAGAAAACGCTGTGTATCCGCCTTTTCGCTCTGCGCTTCTTCCACCATCCGGATCAGCTTTTCGATGGCCGAATCCTTTGCCAACTTGGTGACGCGGACTTCGAGGCCACCGGTTTGATTGATCGTAGCCGCAAAAACGGGATCCCCAACCTTTTTTAAGACCGGAATTGACTCACCTGTAAGCGAGGACTCGTTGATCGAGCTTTCGCCTTCGACTATCACGCTGTCGAGTGCAATGCTCTCGCCGGGGCGAACGATTACGACGTCACCAACTACGAGTTGTTCAATCGGAAGGAGTATGGTGTTGCCGTTACGGCGAGTGAGAGCCTTATCGGGTCGCAGTTTCATGAGCGAATGAATTGCCTTGCGCGTGCGGTCGATTGCGTAGGCCTGCAAAACGTTTGAGAGGGAAAACAAAAACAGCAGCATTGCTCCCTCAAACGGTGCTCCGACCACCGCCGCCCCAATCGCGGCGAGTATCATCAACAGATCAACATCGATAGTCCAATGGCGTAGCGATCGCAAGCTGGCCTGGACGCCAAATATTCCCCCGGCGAAGTAGGCGGCGACAAAAAAGCCGTTCGCCCAAGTCTGGCTGAGCCCGAGGCGTAGCGCGAGCCAGCCAGCGATCATGAAAACAAACGTCGCCGCGGTGCAAATGGCTTCGATGCGGGGACTGTGATATTGCAACCATTCGCGGAGGCTGTGCGGCAATTCGCGCGGAACCGTGAATGGTTCCACCGGTGCGCCCGTTTTGCGGACATGCTCGATCACCTGTTTTGGCGACAATCGTGCATTATCGAACGTTACGCTCATGACGCCGCCGAGGAAGGTGGCTCTTGCGCGGCGCACTCCTTGGATCTTCTGTGCTTTCCGCTCGAGTTTTAGAGCGCACGCTTCGCAGGCGCGGCCACCGAGGCGCATTACGCACTTGTCGAAACGCCGCTGTACCTCAGGCACCAGTCGCGCAGCGACTTGGCGAATCGAGTCATCGCTGATGAGATGCGGGTCGTAATGGATGGTCACCGATTGCCCATCCGGCTCAACCGTCGTTCCGACAATTCCCATCGGTGCCGATGGAACAGCTTCTACCGGGCAGCTCTCCTCTTTGTTCATCGGCGTCAGACTATCCTCGCTAGTAAACCCGTCTTTTTTCATGTATGAACATTCGTTGTTCTACAAACTGCTCTTTAATCGCCATTTGTTGCTGTGTTCCCGTTAGTTTGCGCGGGTGCGGACCTAACGCCGACGCCCTGACTATAGACCAGCTCACCACCGCGGCGCGCCGTCTCATAAACGAAGAAGCATGCTGTGAGCGCAACCATAGCGGTCAAAACTCGAGTAATTAAAGCAACGGCGCGCACCGCAGCCCAACTGGCTTTGGGGTGTCCCGAGCGGTTTTCGATAGGCACTTTTCGCCGTTTTAGCCAAGCTAGCAACGTGGTCAGTACTGCAGCTCCGATAGCTGATACGCCTGCAATCGCTCCAAAAATCTGAGTGCGCTCCGCCCATCCTTGATGCGCGTTGACGAGAGTTTCAGTTGTCGGCGAGAGTTTGCCTGCGCTTTCCTCAGCCGAATCTCCAGTTGCAACCGCGAAAAAGCAGCCTACCGCGCCCAGGCCGAGCAGTGCAGCTGCCACCCAAGCAAGATGCCAACGACTAACGAACACACTCACTACCGCTACCGGCGCCCCGATGAGCAGAAGCACAATTGGAAAATGCACGATAGCTGGATGAAGAGGGTTTGGGATTGAAAACATACTAATGCGGCTTTTCAAACGTAGCTGCGAGACAGTGCATCGCTGATCTGATCTTGGCCAAAGCTGACTGCATTTTGATGGCGATCGTTGTTGCGCTGCGAGTAGCCGTGTCGCTCTAACTATCAATATTGGCGATCCCAGCGCTGGAACCATGATTACCATCACCGTTCCATGGGAAGAAATCCGGGGCGCTAGGTTTGCGCTGGAGTCTGCGCAAAAAATGGTGACGATTCGCAAAGATCGGCAGAGTAGCATCTCGATTTTGCAACGATGGTTGAGCGGACCCTGACGTTCTATATGAATATCAAAATGCATTACCAGCCTGAGGCGCCAGAAGGTAGAGGTAGCATGAAGCCGCCGAGCATCTTGGAAAAAACCGCTTGGAAAAGGGTGCTTGATCTGATGTTGTATCTGGTCGGTTGCACGTTAACGGGAACGGGTTTGTTATTGGCCTACCGCTTGCCACACGGACAGGGTCATATCGGTCGGATACTTTTCTTGGGCTACGATCGGCATGAGTGGGGTGACATTCACACATGGCTCGCCTATATGATCATCCTTCTTGCGGTAGTCCATCTTCTGCTAAACTAGCAATGGCTTGTGAAGGTCGCCGCTTCGAAGCACCCCTGGCGGCTTGCTGTCGGCATCCTCGCCGGTTTGTCCATCGTGGGAGCGTTCCTTTTATTCCCGATAGAAAGGCCGGGCTAGCGACCACGTACTTTGCCTGCGGACTCGGGGACCGTCTCATCGAATTGCAGGTAGGAGCACTGGGCGTAGCATATTCGAAACCGACTGCGGGAAGAGAAGACTTAGAGCTCGTCGTCGACTCTTACACTACAAGATTGTGGACCAGGGCGAGCTTCAGAAGCTCATTGATGCGACCGCCCAGATAAGGCTCACCATGCAAGACCAGCTCAAAATCGTGTTAACGAAGCTTGCACAAAGACGAGAGGTCATTGGTCAAGAAAGCCGAGGCAGCGGCCACGGAATAAGCATGTGAGATTTCCGCAGACTCAAGCGCATTCCAGCGCACCCGACTTCGCTTCGTCCTCGATCTTACGCTTCTTTCCCAGGTTCCTGCTTGGAAAACAGAGCGGTAAGTGTCCAACTCGGAATAGCCACCGGCAGCGTCAACAAAATAACCGGCGTCAGGAACAACGCCACAAACGCGCAAAACAGCACAGCGATTGCGATTACCGGGAGCAACAATAGGCATAGAAATAACAATAACATTTCAGCCTCCTCTAATCTTTTATCGACCGTCTAACGCGAAAACGCCAAACGGATCTTGGCCAGGTCTAAGCTGATCTTGCGGACACGGTCCGAGTGGCTCCGCGCCGCGATGCTAATGCAACCCCCCTAAAGGCCCGCCCGGCGCACGATTTTGCCGGGTCGCTGGTTCTATCCGTTTTCCGGGCCAAAGGGCGAGCAAGGTCCTCCCCTCCTGGCCGACATCCGTAGCGGCTTTCCGCAACCCGCAAAGGCGAAGCGCTCAGCCACCGGGAGGTTCATCCACGACCTCGGAAGGCGAGCAGCCGTAACCCGTTTGAGGCAAACCAGCACCGTGCTGCCTTCATGACCAACAACGCCAATTGAAGATCAGTGCGGCGGCGGTGCCATAAAGGAAGAAATCGTACCATTCGATAGCCGTGCCGATGAGGCTCGCGGTTGCAACCTTCACATGCGACGGCCGCCTGGCCTCAAGCTCAACGCTCATGCCTCTTCTATTCTTTGATGTATCGAAAACATCCGGCGTCGCCCTGAATGCCGTCAAGCTGGTGATGCTCTCAATGTTTGCAGTTTTGTGCCAATTCCCTTCATATCCATTTCGTGAAAATTGGAATCGTGGGCAGCGGGAATGGTTGGTTCAACGTCGGCTTTTGCATTGGTCAATGAGCGGCGAGGTTCCAAGTATTAGGCCCGTTTCGCGGTTAAGACCACAATCTGCGCTTAGCGTTGGCCAACGATCGTTTAGTCGGTCTTGTGTCGATGCGTTAAGTCAAGTCGATGTGAAACCTATCGGGACCTTCAGCGTCACCCCGTCGTTACCACCTTCAATCGAAGGACTGCGTAACATTGCTTACAATCTCCGTTGGGCGTGGGCTCATGATACCATCGAACTTTTTCGCCGCCTTGATCGCGACTTGTGGGAAACGACCGGGCATAACCCGGTCTTAATGCTAGGTACTATTGACCAGGAGAAACTCGAAAAAGCTTCCCGCGATGACGCCTTCCTGGCCCATC
>JBKPCS010000085.1:0-8267 GCA_046727495.1 bacterium
GTTTATCGAGGGAGGAGGCACGAGCATTTATCCGCAGTTGGCACAGAGGGTAACCAACAGCGAGGTGTTACGGATCTTGCTTAGCATTGGTCCGACCGAAACCCAGCATTTCCAGACTTGGCAAGATAAAGCTGGCAACGCGACGCCGTTGACAGACACAGACTCGAGGACTGGATCGACGGTAACGTTCACAGCGCTGAACGAGTCAACCGACCCACTGTTCCAAGCTAACCTCATCATGCCGGAACCGTGTCCGTTTTTGAATCGCTCGTTTCCGAAATGCTCCATCATTCGGCCAACCCGTACGAAAGGAGCGGCGATGCGGGCAGCGAACGCGTTTGTCCAAGACAATCTGTTCGACGGTCAGCCGAAAGACTTCTTCACGCTTCTAGCGGACCTCGCCGCCGATGCTGATCGCGCAAAACGTGAGTGCGATCATGACGACGACGACGAAGGCGATTAGGTCTCGACTTTCTGGAGAGTGCAACTGAGTGAGGATGCGAGTGTGAGTGCGATGGAATCGCACTCACCTCGCATTCAGTTTTTCTTACGCAACGAGCGACGCGGCCTCAAGCGGACACGAATGCGCCGGGCGGAGAGGTCGATCGAGAAGATCAATCCGCAGGCGCCACCTTACATCGCTAACTTGGCCAACGCGATGTTCGCCGCTGACGTACGGTTTTCGACGCAAAGCTTCGAGAAAACCCTCTCCGAATGCTTGCACACCGTCCGCTCTTTCATTCCAAGAATCTTGCCGATATCTCCGTTGCTCTTGCCTTGCGACATCCAAAGCAACACCTCCGATTCACGACGGGTCAGACCCAAGGATTGAAGCGGTTGGGCCGACAGTTTGGTCGGTTCTTCGCTCAGAACGAGACGGTGAAGCGATGCCTGCGGCTCAGATTCCGCATGGATTCGGAGCCGGCGACCGTTGTTACCACAAACTAGCGACCCTAACGGATTAGCCAGTTCGTCGTAGTTCAACAGATGTCGGTTTCGCTTTTTCAGCCAGAACAGAATCGGCGCCGGAAGGTGACCAACTGAAAAACCATCGAAGTAAGTAGCTAGCCAGAGGTCCGCGAGCGGTGTAGCGGATAAGATTCGCCCCTCTCCGTTCGCGACAATCGCTGCGTGACCGGCTGCAGCTGGGCTTTTGGCGACGTTAGCGGTAAACCGACTGGCGCGATACGCCTGAATGAAATGCGGTCGTAGGAGATTTAGCAAGGCCCGCTCGTCTTCCGTAAAGTCTCGCGTCGATCGATTTACGGCGAGACCTGCCTGGGGTGACTCGTGCACCGCCATGAACATGAGCTGGTAAGACAACTTTTTCGGACGGAAAACGGAGTTATAAAGTTCAGTGTGATGCCATTGTTGGAGCGTGGTGAAATCCGATATCTTTGCCGCCGATGTTGTCTTGTGAGAGAAAAAGGCGTTAAGCGTTGGTAATTGATCCAGATACTTATCAAACACGTCGAAATTGGTCGGTTCAGGCGTTGGCGGATCAGTGATTCGTTTCTTATTCCGCCCATGGACATATTCGGCGTAACAAACAAAATCACAGGAGAGAAATCGGCGAACGACTCGAAAAAGGTGCGCAGGAAAATCTGCGCCTGAGGCGGGAGCGTATAGCTCGAGTAAAGCCTCCGAAAACGCCCTCAACTGCCGGTGCGCAAGCCGGGTCATAAGACCGCTTGATTGGTAAGGTGTTAAACTACTAGGTTCGGACGCAATTGGCGAACCGAACCTCTCAAAGCATCCAATTCCTACCAGGAGGTAGAGTGGAAGCATTGTACGAAGAGATAGACACAGATCTTGGCGATTTATTCCGCCAGGCGGCGCCTTCTCCGAAGAATGTTGAGTCTCGGAGCTAGGGGCCAATGAGTTTGCAGTCACGCACTGGACGGTCGAGCTAGGAAGCTCAATCCGCCAATGGCGGATGAAGCCGGAAGCTTCGGCCGAATCTCCGGCTTCACCGTGGGTTGATCTTCTAGATCGACCTTGCCCGCCTTAAGCTGACGCGCATGCTCTGCCGCGGGACGCTGCAGCGCGATTTTACCGATCATTTAACCTAACAACACCCTCGGAATTTCCCGTCGCCGCACGCGTATCGGGCATTTTGCCGTTCCCGAAAGAATTCTTCGTACGACATGACCGGTTCATTGGGATGGTGCTCTTTCCGATGGGAGACATAGGTTTGGTAGTCCGGAATCCCAACCATCAATCGAGCGACCTGAACCGCTTGTTGCGCTGTCCTGTGTAGCGAAGCCTTAGCGAAGCTGAACGCCTTGACCAGTTCCAGAACCCACTTTCTAAGTAGTCGAATCTTAGGCATGTGCACCTCCGGGAGTTAATCCTTCTGGCCTCACTTCAATGGCGGTAACGACCGGGCTCGAGAGCGCTTTGCGAATGCTGACAAGCCCGTAAACCAGCATCGCAAGTACGATCGCGACGAAGATTGCCGACAGCGTCGCGTCCACACAATCGTTGAAGAAAATTTTCTGCATCTCTGCTGCAGTCTTCGCAGGGGCAAGAATTTTGCCGCTTGCTAGCGCGGCGCCAAAAATCCGGGCATGCGCAATGAATCCGATGCTCGGAGCAGGATGAAACAATTTTTCCAGCCCGGCGGTAACTGTACAGATAAGAAGCCACGCAGTCGGGAGGATTGTTACCCAGGCAAACCGCTGTCGTTTCATCTTGAAGAGGATCACAGTACAGAGCGTAAGGGCAATCCCGGCGAGCATCTGGTTAGAGATACCGAACAGCGGCCATAGAGTATTGATTCCGCCAAGCGGATCGACGACTCCCTGATAAAGAAAATAACCCCAGCCCGCGACTGCCAAGGCCGAACCGATGACATTATTGGTCCAGGACCTCGTTTCCCGAAAGGCTGGCACGACGCTCCCGACTAGATCCTGAATCATAAATCGCGCTACACGTGTCCCGGCATCGACGGTCGTCAGAATAAAAAGGGCCTCGAAAAGAATCGCGAAATGGTACCACAGGCTCATCAAAACCTTACCGCCGAACGCTCCCGACAGGATATGCGCCATTCCCACCGCGAGAGTCGGGGCGCCTCCCGCGCGAGATAGAATCGTTTTCTCGCCGACATCGCTTGCAACCTGAGCAAGCATCTCAGGCGTTAAGGTAAAACCCCAGCTTGAGATCACCTGCGACGCTTGCGCTGCCGTAGCGCCGATGACGCTGGCAGGACTATTCATCGCGAAATAAACACCTGGATCGATCACGCACGCGGCGATCATCGCCATGATTGCGACGAACGACTCCATGAGCATGGCGCCGTAGCCGATGAACCGCGCCTGGGTCTCATTTTCCAACATCTTCGGAGTTGTGCCGGATGAGATCAGAGCGTGAAATCCCGAGACGGCTCCACACGCAATCGTGATGAAAAGAAACGGAAACAGCGTTCCAGTGAAAACCGGACCAGTGCCATCAATGAACCGGGTTATCGCGGGCATCTTCATGTCTGGCCGAACCAGTATGATGCCGATGGCGAGAGCGAAAATTGTCCCAATCTTCAGGAAAGTCGAAAGATAATCGCGTGGCGCCAACAGGAGCCAAACAGGAAGAACCGATGCGACAAAACCGTAACCGATCAGCATCAGCGCAAGTGCTTCGCCGCTAAACGTAAACATCGCCGCCAGGTTTGGTGTACCGGCAACTGTTTGTCCGAAGACGAGCGCTCCCATCAAGAGCACAAAGCCAATCAGTGACATCTCAAGAATGCGCCCGGGTCGAATGAACCGGCTGTAGACACCCATCAGGAGGGCAATGGGTATCGTCGCAATCACAGTGAACGATCCCCACGGACTTGCGATTAAAGCTTTCACAACAACCAGCCCGAGCACGGCTAGAAGAATCATCATGATCAGCAGCACCCCGATGGAGGCGACCGTGCCGGCGGTCATTCCCATCTCCGATCGCACCATGTCCCCGAGAGATCGTCCATCACGGCGCACCGACAGGAACAACACGACAAAGTCCTGCACCGCACCGGCGAAAACGACTCCCGCCAGAATCCAGATTGTTCCAGGCAAGTAGCCCATTTGGGCCGCCAGGACCGGCCCAACCAGCGGGCCTGCACCGGCGATGGCGGCGAAATGGTGCCCGAATAACACGTATCTGTTCGTCGGCACGTAATCGAGACCGTCGTTGTGACGGTTCGCGGGTGTAGCGCGCGACGGGTCAACCCTCAGCACCTTCGCCGCAAGGAAGAGACTATAATAGCGGAACGCGACGATGTAGGTGCACACGGCAGCGATCACAAGCCACGCCGCATTGATTGTTTCGCCGCGACCCAGCGCGATTGCTCCCAGCGCGATAACGCCGAGCACCGCGATGCCCAGCGGAACTAGATTTTTCTTATTCATAGGGGGTGGGGGTCACACAATTACAAGGTCGATACCCGGTAGCTCTTGCATCAGACGATCGTGCAAGGGCCGAATAAATGATCGCCACAAACGTTGTCTCCCTGGCCTTCCAAGGACTACATGAGTAATTCCGTACTCCTTCGCAAAAGAGACGAGCGCTTCGGCAACGTTTTCATGTTTCAACGAAATGACCAAGCCGCCCATTTTTTGCGCAGTTTCCAGCGTGTCCGAAACCTGCCGCTGAATGGCCGCATCGATTTTGACCGCAGATTCGCTTGGCGTTCGAACATACACCGCGTACCACTGCGCATTAAGCTGAGCGGCCAATCGCGCGGTTTTGCGCAGCATTCGCCCTGGGTCAGGTCCCTTGCTGCTGATCGCCACCATGATCTGCCCCAACCCGCCAACATTGCCTACTTGTTGTTCCGCCGCCGCTTCGCGGTCCTTCCGGTCAAGTATGTTTGCCGTCTCGCTAAACGTCATTTCGCGCAGGCGAGTCAGGTTCTTGCTCGTGAAAAAATTCGCCAGCGCAGCTTCGATGCGCTCTTTTGGATAAATTTTTCCTGCTTCTAAGCGTTCCTGCAGGTCTTCCGCCGGCAAATCGATGTTCACGATCTGGTCTGCCTGCGTGATTACCTCATCCGGGACCCGCTCCTTTACGCGAACGCCTGTGACCTCTTCCACTATATTGTAGAGAGACTCGAAGTGCTGAATATTCACCGTAGTGATCACATTGATGCCGGCGTTCAGAAGATCCTGAACATCTTCGTACCGTTTGCGGTTCCGGCTTTGCGGCGCGTTGGTGTGCGCGAGCTCGTCCACCAGGGCAACTGTCGGTTTCCTGGCAAGAACGGCGTCCACATCCATCTCTTTCAGAGTGAGACCGTGATATTTGGTCACTAGTGGAGGCACGATCTCCAGGTCCCCAATCTGAGCCGCCGTCTCCGGGCGATCATGCGGTTCAACGTATCCAATTACAACATCGACCCCTTGTCTCCGAAGGCGGTTGCCTTCATTTAACATCTGGTAAGTCTTCCCGACGCCCGGGCACGGACCGAGGTATATTTTGAGTTTACCGAGCTGCCGCTGGCGAATGATCGATAAGAACTCGTCCGAAGTCGACTTGAGGTTTGGGCTCTCAGCAGCCGGCATAATCAGTGACTAAAACTAATCTAAAGCGCCCGGCAATCAAAGCCGGTTAACGCCAAGAGAAACCCCAGGCAGGGATTCTTGCCGCGAAGCGGCAAAGCCGCCGATCAAAAGAGCCTAGAGGCTATTTTGAACTGCGGCTTCGCCGCAGGCACCCAGCGCACTGAAGCCCTAGGCCTCCATCGACAGCTCCGGCAGAGCTATAGCCCAAGCTCTTTGCGGTACGCCTCGTACAGATCCGAGCCGAAGCAGGCGAAAGTCACCTTGGCAATCGATTCGTTAGCTGAGAGAAAATCCAGCGTCTCCTTCACCGCAATCTTCACCGCAGCGTCAATCGGATACCCGTACACGCCGCAACTGATCGCGGGAAACGCAATCGTCTTGATCCGATGCTCGATGGCGAGAGCAAGACTGGACCGGTAGCAGCTTTTCAGCAAGTCCGGTTCGCCATGCTCCCCTCCGCGCCAGATTGGACCAACTGTATGAATGACATACTTTGCCGGAAGCCGATATCCTCGCGTTATCTTCGCTTGCCCGGTTTTACACCCGCCCAGGGTCCGGCACTCGGCCAGAAGTTCAGGCCCGGCGGCTCGATGGATTGCACCATCCACCCCGCCACCTCCCAGCAACGACTCATTCGCAGCGTTTACGATTGCCTCAACGTCAAGCTTCGTGATGTCACCCTGCACAACCGAGATTCTGTCGTTGGCTGACATAAGCGACTGCCGTTAGCATAACACCTCCTGCATTTCCCATCTCTAACTTTTACCGCCCTACCCTATGCCGTACTGTTCCTGAACAAACGGAAGAAGTGCTGCTTTTTCCAGCGACGTCAAAGGGGCAAGAAATGTCACCTGTACCACACCTGGGTGCCGGCCAATTTCGATTCCTCCGGTTATGGTTGCGCGATTCATGACCTCGGGCACGGTGAGGGACAACAGCTCTGCTGCGCGACGCAGTCCAACCTGTGTTGCCTTATTAAGATCAGGCCCAGAACCGATAACGGAGATCGGGGCTGATTCCTCGATCTTGTCGATTCCCCATTTCTTAGCTAACCGTTGCGCTCGCTCTTTTTCCGCCATGTCAAAAGGCCGGGCTAACGGTGGCAAATCTTCAACCAACGGGAACAGGACTGGTCCTTCCAGGGTTCGTCCCCTCAGTAGCTCAACCTCCAAAGTCACGGTTCCGGAAACATCCATGGTATGACCGGCGATCTCGCCGTCGCCCTGAAGCGCATGCATATCGCCAAAGTAAATGCCTGCTCCCGGGACTTTCACTGGAGCTAACAGAATCGCTCCGGGTCGTACCGCATCAATATCCATATGCCCGTCGGTCCTGAGCTCGAGTTGTTCAATGGTAATGGCGTATTCGTGCGGAGCGCCTATTAAAGCGGAGCCGAAATCGCCCGCATTATGTGAATCCGGCATCCGGATAGCCGGTGTGGTTCCAAGCTGACCAAGGAATGGTCGCAGTCTCGCCGCGAGGCCGACCAGATCATGGGGCGCAAAGGTTAGTATCGAATGTTGAGCCGAGCTCTCCGGTAAGGCTGCGAACTGGTTCGCGGAACGCGCAATTCTTTCGGCAGCTTCTTGAGAGACAGTCACTCCCACTTGTCGGGTCTCATCAAACACCACGGTATAACCGTTAACGATCTGGAACGGTGTGACTGGATTGTTGCACTTCACGCACCGTACCGCCTGTTGACCGATCCCTTCCACGTAGGTATCTGGGTAGAGTATCCCACAATTCGGACACCGAGGCGCAGCGTATGGATCTCCAAGGTAATGGCCTTCTACCCAGCGGTCGTGCCCCGAAGCGGTCGCGAACGAAGTAACGTTAATATCCCGGATTCGGAGTACCACCGCGTCACCCGGCATTGCTCCATCTACAAACACAGGTCGGGTTACTTCGTGGCCACCTCGAATTCTGGGGGTAATCATCGGTCCCCAGCATCCCGGCGCGGTATTCCCTACAATCGTGCCACCGGACGTTACCGGGCCTAGCATTGGTTTAGCCGGATCCAAAATACCGTCGGTCAATTCAGAAACCATGACCGTCCGTCTCGCTTCTTTCTTTGTTTCAGTCATCCTCGTGCTCCTTTCATGATCGTGGGGGGTGGAAATCAGTTGATCGTCGCCCGCAAGGTCGCGATCGATTAAACCTCACGCAAAGACGCCGAGATGCAATGGAAACAGATTGGTTGCGACAGAGGACCGCTCTTCAAACCCCCGATACGTCCACACGCCGATACGCCGATAGGCTTACGACCCCTTCGATCCGTTCCCGATCCGGCCTTTGACCTTCTTATTATCGATCCGCCGCTGAGGGAACTCTCGCTTATCTTTGTGAAAATAGCAGATTTCAATCAATGTCGGCCAGAGTTCGAGCGACGCCTGAATCTGGCTAATCACATCATCGACAATGCGTGAGACGTTTTGCTGGAAGAAGTCCGGCTCGAACCCATAAAAGGATCTTTTCAGGTTTTCGGCGAATAACAGCAGCGTTCTTTGTCGGTCCTGGCTTTTAGTCGTAGAGGCTGCCTTGAGAACCTGATCGTGGACCATGGTGATCTTGTTCAGGATTTCTTCACTGTCTTTGAGACTGACTTCGCCCTGGTAACCAAACCGGATAGAGAGATCGTCGATCGACTGCAAGCTCGCTTTAATCTTCTTCTTCAACAGCGTACAGACCTCTTCATTGAAAACATCCATCGCCAGCGGATTACGCATG
>JBKPCS010000086.1:0-6439 GCA_046727495.1 bacterium
TCGAATGATTCATCTTGCTGAAGAGGACGAGCATTCGTAACCAGGCGAGACGCCCAGCGCGAAGTTATTCACAATCTGAGGTCGCTCGCGCTCCAAAGTTTTGGCGGACTTTGGTCCTCAGCTCATGAATAACTTCGGAGCTACCATAAGGACGACGACGAGGACGAGCACGATTTTGCCCGGGCAGATACAATTGTGAAATCGCTCGATGCCGCTAAGCGCCGCTTGTCGCGACGCGACAACAAATCTCAGCCAGGGGTGAGCGGAGCGAACCCCTGGTATCCCGCCTCGACACGCATCGGCCCTGAAAGGGCCGCCGAGGGGAGAGCGCGATGAATCAAACACTCGCGTCCCTCTGCCACCCTTCAGGATGAGGTGCATAAACCTAAAATACCAGGGGTTCTCCCGCGGCAGCGGCGGGATCACCCCTGGCTGAGTTTTGTCGTCGCATCGCGACGACCGATTTCCTATGGCCGGCCCAAGGCAACTATGTCCGCACCCAAAACGACTTTAAGTATTGCTCGCCGGTGAAATCGGGTGGCATGGGGCTGGATTCGATCTTGCAATGCCGGCTGATCGCGTGGCGCAGAATTTTCCTGAACGTTTGATGGGTCAGCTGTCGCGAGTTTGTGCAGCAGAGCAAGATGCCATTTGGTTTTAGACACTGCATAGCGAGTTGAACCAGCGAACCGTAGTCCGTCTCGACTCGGAATATCTTCGATTGCCGGTTCCGAGAAAAAGTTGGTGGATCAAGAATGATGATATTAAACCGGCGTTGGCGCCGGGTGAATAGTCCGAGCCAATCGAAAACGTCGCCATAAATGAAATCGTGCTTTGCCAGGTCCAGATGATTGAGCTGGTAGTTGCGCTTACCCCATTCGAGCGATTGGCGGGACAAATCCAGATTGGTTGTTGTCCCGCCACCTGCGGCTGCGGCCACTCCAAATGCGCACGTATAAGCGAATGTGTTTAAAACGGTTCTCCCCTCGGCCAATGTGAAAAGTTTCTCTCGATTGGTTCGTTGATCGAGAAAAATCCCTTGGGAGTAGCCAGCGTGGAAATCGACCTCGAACGAGCGGCCACCTTCCAAAACTCGGAATGGCCGATCTACCGGCGTCCCGGCCAGCAGCACTGGAGCGGCTTTTTCCGTCTGATGCAGCCGTTTCCAGTACAGCGATTGGTACCCGAGATGACCGGGTAAAGCCGCCGGCGCACTGGCGCCTTTAGTCTGCATTAACCATCGGCCGGCGAAGTCGTCGATTGTGAGGTCGGCGAACCCGTCTCCGGAACCGTCGACCAATCGGGTTGCATTTGTGTCCGGCGAGCGAATCGATCTGCGCTTTTCGATCGCCCCTAGAATCTTTTCGGTTGGAAACATGGCGGTTTGGTATCAGGATGAATAGGCGGGTCCGTGCCGGCAAAAACACAATTTTCTAATTGGAGTGAGACTTATGAGCGATCTGCGTAAGACTCTCGAGCATGCGGCGGAAGAAGGTCAGCTCCTGACCACAACCGTTGCGAATATCCTGCAATTGCTCTCGCGCGAGGACAATCCCGTTTCTCGAGCATCGATCGAGGAGCTGGTGGATCGAGAGGAGTGGACCGAACTGAACGATCGTTTTTTTAAGACGCTTGCGTTCGGTACCGGTGGATTGCGCGGGCGAACCATTGGGAAAATCGTCACGAAAGCGGAATCAGGTACGGCGGGAGCCGGTCCATGTCCGGAGTTTCCTTGTGTGGGAACAAACGCGATGAATTTCTATAATGTGAGCCGGGCCACCCAAGGCTTGGTGAACTACTTGAAAGAGCATTTGGGGAAGACCGAGTCTGGCAGAATGCCGAGTATCGCTGTGGCCCATGATACCCGTTTTTTTTCCCGCCAATTCGCTGAACTAACAGCCAAAGTGGCGATAGAGAACGGATGCGATGCCTTCCTGTTTGAGGCTGCGCGTTCGACTCCAGAGCTCTCTTTCGCGGTTCGTCATGCCAATGCCACTGCGGGTATCGTAATTACGGCGAGCCACAATCCACCGCATGACAATGGGTACAAATGTTATTTCTCGGACGGAGCACAGGTTGTGGAGCCGCATGCTTCTGCAATCATCGAGCATGTGAATCGTGCGGAAAGCTACCAGCCTCTGCCCAAAGAGCAGCAAGGAAAGTTCAACATTCTAGGCACCGAGCTGGATGAAGCTTATAAAAGCCGATTACGAACGCTTGTGTTGCGACCTGAAGTCGTAGCGGGTCAGAAAGACCTCAAGATTGTCTTCACTCCAATCCATGGGACTGGGGCAGTGATTTCGGTCCCTGTCTTGCGTTCGCTCGGCTTCCAGGTTTTGACCGTTCCGGCCCAGGACAAAGCCGATGGTGCGTTTCCGACCGTTAAGTCGCCCAATCCGGAAAATGCGGAAGCGTTATCAATGGCGATCGCGTTAGCGGAAAAGGAGGGAGCAGATCTCGTCATCGGAACCGATCCGGATTGCGACCGGATGGGAGTCGCCTTCCGCGATTCGCAAAAAGGGATGCAGTTACTGACCGGCAACCAGATCGGATCGCTTCTGGCCTATTATCGGACCAAGACCCTGAAGGAGCAGGGCATATTGAACGACCAGAATCAAGCTCGAGCCGTCATCATCAAGACGCTGGTCACAACTGACCTGCAAAAGACAATCGCGGCGAAAGAAGGTGTTCGCTGTGTGGAAACATTGACAGGATTTAAGTACATCGGCGAGAAACTGGGTAAGTATGAAGCGGCATTACCGGCCGAAGTCCGCGCACGGTATCGTTCGTTGCCAGAAGAGGAGACGCGAGCGTTGCGGCTAAAGTACTCTTCCTTCTTTGTGTTCGGAGGAGAAGAAAGCTACGGCTACAGCGGAGGCGATTTTGTTCGTGATAAAGACGCGAACGCAGCAACGTTGATGTTTGCTGAGGTCGCCGCCTACGCGAAATCGCAGGGCAAAACGCTCGATCAGTTACTCGATCAAGTCTATCTCGAATACGGCTACTACCTGGAAAAGAATGGATCGCTGGTCTTTGAAGGGGCGGAAGGAGCAGACAAGATCCGCCGCTTGGCCGAATCGTACCAGAAAGAGCCGCCCTCTGATATGGACGGGTCAAAGGTTGTTTCAGTTGAAGATTTCTCGGTTGGCGGGATCAAGGATGTTGAAGGTGACACGCTCCCGAAAGAAAAGATGACAATGTTCGAGCTGGCCGACGCTCGACGAATTGCTGTGCGGCCGTCGGGTACCGAGCCGAAAATCAAATTCTATCTGTTTGGCAAGAATTCGGAAGTGACGGCAGCTTCGTTGGCTGACGCGAAGAAGGGTCTCTCAGACGCGCTTGATCGGCTCTGGGATTGGATTCAGCAGGATGTAAAGAAACGCGTTGGGTAATCGCGCGCCTCCGGCGCGCGGTTTTCCGTCGTCGGTTTTCGATTGAATACTATTCGGTGCCTTTCCGGATTTGAATACCTTTGGCATAAAGCATTGCCTGGCCTGAACCGCCGCGGCGCACTAGGACAATCTCGCTCATGATACTTAAGGCGATTTCTTCGGGCGTTTTTGCACCAATATCCAAACCTGCGGGCGCGCGCACGTTTGCTCGAGCAAGTTTCTCCTGATCGATGCCTGCCGCCGCCAGATACTCGAAAACCAGTTGAGCTCTCTTTTTGCTCGCGACCAGCGCGATGTAAGCGGCAGCACCATCGATCGCCTTCTTGATAGACAAGTGATCGCCTTTGTGTTGAGTCGCTACGACCACGTAGGAATTTGGTCCCACACTGATTTCTGCGGAGTTAAACCCAGTGTTCACAAGACGGTTTGCAGTTGGAAAAGCCTCGAGGGTGGCGCCCGGGTCGGCGACTATGACGTAAAAGCCCGCTATTTCAGCGAGACGAGCCAGCGTCTCAGCGATGCGGCCATGGCCGGCGATGACCAATTGGGGCGGTGGCAAGACCGGATCGATATAAACCTTCATTATTCCTCCACACGGCATTCCGATTCCAAAAACTTCATCGGTCAAGTCGAGCGATACGATTCTTGGTCTGCCCTCCTTGATACTTTCGACGGCTTCCTGCCGGACCGTATTTTCGATGCAGCCACCGCCCACCCAACCCGAGATCAATTTGGCATTGGCGTCGATCAACGCCTTTGAACCGGGTTTGGCTGAACCCGATCCTTCGACCTCAATCACGGTCGCGATGGCGAAGGACGCACCTCGCGAACTCAGTTCGTTGAGCGTTGAAAAGAAGTTTTGGTGCACGCTGAGATCGATAGGCAATATCAGGCTGTTCGCGGAGTTCCGATGCACGCCTCCGGTCCTTCATCGAACTCTTGCTTGCAGCCGGCACAGCAAAAATAATAGACGCTGCCGTTATATTCAGAAGAATGCCCGCAGGTTGCTGGGTCGACGGTCATCCCGCAGATTGGATCCGTTACCTTGGTGATTTGAGGTGTCTCGTCTGCAATTTCACTCCGATTGGGCGCTTGATTGCTCCTTCTCTGCAGAATGATCTGCGCGAGTATGCTAATCGCGATCTCTTCTGGGCCCACAGCGCCGATGTCGAGGCCCGCCGGCGCTTTCACTCGTTTCAGCGCGTCTGCGACGACGCCCTTACCAGCCAGCAATTGCAGAACTTTCAGCGCTTTGGCAGGACTGGCAACGAACGCAACGTATGAAGCGTTTGCCAGTAGAGCTTCTTCAAGTGCTTGTTCATCGTTCTCGCCTTGGGTCGCGACTACAATAAAGGTTTCTCGGGTAAAGTTGACGTTGCCAACATCTTGCATCTGCAAGAGACGATCAGCATCGGAAAAGAGGCGAGGATCTGGATCGAGAGCGGCTACGATTACCAGATAACCCATTGCCTTTCCAAACTTGCATAGAGCCTGGGCAACTGCCGTGCGCCCGAAGATCAAAAGCTGCGGTGCCTGAAGCTCAGGTTCGACGTAGATGTCCATGGCCCCTCCACTTTGGCATTGCATGCGATGGTTGATCACCCCGTATTCAGGTTTGGGTTCCGGGCTGGAAGCGATCCTGATCAGCTTAGCCTCTCCCTTGTTAATTATCCTTAAAGCTTCCTGGATCACAATCGTTTGGACGCAACCACCGCCTATCCATCCGTAAATTTCCCCATTGGCCTGGATGATCGCCTTGTCGCCTGGCTTTCCCGACGCCGGCGATTGGACGCGAACAACAACGGCGACTGCGAAAGGGCAGCCCTCGGATCGAAGCGCGGCCGCCTTCGCAAAGAAATCCTCGAACATAGCCATCTCCGAATCAATCTGTTCGCAGACGTCTTTCTAGATCCAACAGGCTCTGCAAATTGTGTGCTGGCGCGAATACGTCAACAAAGGGAAGAGCAGCGCTCATGCTGCGTGTAACCGGTTCGTATTGATCGAGTCCCAGCAGGGGATTGAGCCATATTAGCTTTTTGGCCCGTTGTTTCAGGGTTGTAAGCTCAGTGACCAAGGTGTCAGGCGCGTCTGTATCCCAACCATCGCTTAAGATGAAAACGGTTGTGTCGGTGGAGCGCATTCGCCGGCCGTATCCCCTGTTGAATTCACGCAACGCACTTCCAATTTTTGTTCCGCCTGACCAGAAAGTTGTGATCGCCGACAGTGCTTTTAATGCTTCAAGCAGAGTCGTCGTTTTCAGGGCGCTAGTTATGTCCACTAACCGCGTGCTAAAGACGAAACAAGCTAACCGATCGAAATGTTTGCCGAGGGCGTAAGCGAATCTGAACAGGAAATGGCTGTAAGGATTCATCGAGTCACTGACATCTAATAGAATTACCAGTCTCGATGCTTGGGTCTTGCGTCCTTTGTAGCGCAGCTCGATCAATTCGGTTCCACGCGCCGCTGCAGTCCTGATCGTGCGCAGCAAATCGATTCTACTCCGTGAATGGACGAGCCGAGCTCTTCGTGAAAGTCGAAAGCTCATCCAGCGTAACAATCGGTCAGAAAGCTGCTCTAGTTGGGCAAGATCTTCCCCTGTCAGTTGAGAAAAATCGATCTTGCTCAGCCGTTCAATCGGCGTTGCACCAGCCACCGTTTTTCGCTCTCGAACAATTGGCTGAGACTCTTTCGATTTATGATCGCCGGAGAAAAAATAAGCTCTCTGGTCACACCCCTTGTCCATCGAGCCGAACACCTCGAGGACGGACCGTTTCGGCTTATCCAATCGGTGTCCATACCAGAACGATTCAAATAATGGATCGAAAATGTCCCATTCTTTTTTCGAGTGGCAAAGCACTGTTCGGAGTGCGCATCTTAGCGAGCTCATCTCCCCAACGTCGACGATGCGCGCGGCGCGAACAGAGTCGATCGTTGACTGAATGCTCGGATCCAGCCCATTGCCATAGGCGAACCGGCAAAATTGTATAATACTCGACTCAAAGTCATCAGTGATCGATTGAGGGGACGCAGCCGGAGCCAGGTTTGAC
>JBKPCS010000087.1:0-9944 GCA_046727495.1 bacterium
GTTGTATACGATCTCTATCCAGAAGAGAGCCTGTTGCAGGCTCAGGTCCACACCGTGCAAACAGTAAAGCGCAAACATGATTTCAGGAATCGCAAGCAGGCAAATAGTCCCGAACGGGAACGCCCGGTTTGCCACTAGCAACACACCAAAGATTCCGAAACCGACCATCTGCATCGGCAAAAGGATCAGATCCATTGTAGAAAAGAACGTAGAATCGTAGGTCAACGACGTCGTTTTGGAAGCAATCGAGTTCCACAATTCGGAACAATTGGATAGGACACCGAGAAAATTACCGGCCGACAGAACGCCGAACGCAACCCAAGCCGCGAATCGTGATACTGAGCCGAGCAAAAAGGCAACGACGCCAAAACCAACCACTTCCAACACGAGGTCGACGGTCACAATGGTGGCAGCCAGACGATATCTGGGATCTACTAATACCGCCGCGTACCCCGAGTCACCGGCGGAAACAAATGCAAGCCACGTCAACACCCCGCTAACGACGGTTCCCACTACGCAAACGAGGAAACAGACTGCCCCAATACGAACCTTCGTCACGCGCGAATAAATACACGAATGGTCCTCGCATTATCCAACAAAAAATTGTCGCGTATCCTAAGCTATGCTCTCTCTGTCTGATCTGAAAGTTCTGGACCTTTCCCGTGTGCTTGCCGGGCCTTTTGCCACGATGCTACTTGGCGATCTAGGCGCAGATATCATAAAAGTAGAACAACCAGGCCGCGGCGACGACACAAGGCACTGGGGCCCTCCTTTTGCCGGAGGAGAATCCGCCTACTTATCTGGCCATCAACCGCAACAAACGCGCAATCACCGCCGATCTGAAGCATCCGCCGGACCTTGAAGGAGTACTGGAACTCGCTTCCAAAGCCGACATTCTGATTGAGAACTTCAGGCGGGGTACTCAACAAACATTAGGAATCGATTACGAATCAATCCGTTCTCGTAATCCGCAGATCATCTACTGTTCGATCTCCAGCTTCGGACCGGGAAAGGACGAAAACCAACCTGGATACGATTTTTTGATTCAAGCCCGGGGAGGCGTCATGGGAATCACAGGTCATGCCAACGGAGATCCGACGAAGGTTGGTGTGGCGGTCGTCGACATGATCTGCGGTCTTTATGCCGCCAATGCGATCCTGGCCGCGTTACAGGCGCGCGCAAAGACCGGACTTGGCTGCCACATTGAGGTGCCGCTCTTTGAAAGTCAGGTCTCCTGGTTAACCAATCGAGCCCAAGGGTTTCTGATCTCGAGGCATGACATCGGCCGTTTTGGCAACGCGCATCCAAGTATCATGCCGTACGAAACGTTCCATGCCGCCGACAAAATGATCGCCGTAGCGGTCGGAAACGACTTGCAGTTTCGCGCACTGTGCAAGGCTATCGGGCGCGAGCCGGTGGCCAACGATGATCGGTTCGCAGATAACCCTGCCAGGGTTGCAAACAGAGCTGAGCTCGGAAAGCTCCTTTCTGAAGAGTTTGTAAAAAAGCCAGCACAACACTGGATCGCCAGTTTGCAGGCGGCTGGAGTGCCATGTGGTCCTGTCAATTCCCTTGCCGATGTTTTCGCGGATCCACATCTGCGCAGTTCCGGGCTATTGCAAAAGATTCATCATCCGACCATCGGAACGCTGGAAACCGTCGGGTCACCAATTCTGGTCGATGGAGAACGACTTCCGATCCGTCTCCCGCCACCATTGCTGGGACAGCACAACGGCGAAGTAGGCTGGTGAGATCGAGCGGGATCGGAAAATAGGCGCAGCAGCGGTCCTGGATACTCTGGGATTCGCGGCTAGTCCGGAAGCAAAGTTATAAGGCGGACCGCGTCCCACCGCTTGGTCTCATTTCAATGCCGCTCGATGCCGCTCGTTTTCGCTCGATCTCAAGCAGGCAGCTGGCGAACTACCTCCGAAAGCCGCTCGGCGAGAAACACCAGTTCCCTTTCGTTGAAGTGTTTCCCAAAAAGGCGCACGATCAATTCCCGATAAACCGGCCGTGCTCGTTTCAACTCCTGTTCACCGCTTGCAGTCAGTTTCACTTCCACGCCCCGCGGGTCGGTCGCGCATCCCAGCTTGTTGACCAGGCCTTTCGCAGCCATCCGATCGATACATCGCGAGAGCGCACTGCGTGACAAAAGGACCTCTTGATTCAACTCGCGGAACCGCATCTGGCGATCGGGAGCATAGCGAAGGGTCAACAGGACATCATAGAACTCAAATGAGACCAGATTCTGTGCTCGAAAGCTGGATTCGACAATTCGAACGATCCTGGACTGACAAGTAAATAACGCGCGCCAGGCGGCGATTTGTTGTTGAGCGGGTCTCATAGAATCAGCGCGAAAGATATTGTTGCACGCGCAACAATATCGCCACATTGTTGCGTATGCAACAGTATCAGCCGGTCTCGGAACACCTCCGTTCGCCGTTACAGTGGGTTTCAGCCCTATTGCGATTGGCGATCGGATCGCTTTTCCTCTGCGCAGCCATCGTTAAGACCCCAATGGGAATTCCAGGCGTCATCGCCTACTACTCTGCGGCCTTCGAAAAATCGATCCTTCCGCATTTCCTGGTCGTCGCGCACGCGTCATTGATCCTCTTCTTCGAGTACGGCATGGCGGTGTGGTTATTCAGCGGATTCAAGCTTTCGCTGGCTTGGAAGGCGGCGGCATTGCTGCTGGTCAGCCTGGCAATCGGGATGATTTTCGCCGGCAAGTATGATGTTGCGGGACAGAACTATATTTATGTTTTTATCAGTGTAATCGGGCTGCTACTTGGCCCGTTCGATCGTTGGGTCGTCGGATCGAGCGGGATCGAGCAAGATCGGAAAATAGGGATAGCAGATATTCTCGGATTCCTGGCTAGCCCGGAAGCAAGCCATAAAAGGCACCGCCGGTCACGTTTCGCCCTTGCCGATCCCGGCGTTCCCGCTCGATCCCGCTAGTTCAAACTCATAGATGACAGCTCTGTCACCCGATGTGACAGTCGAGCAACCATCTTCCTGAGCTCATGCACGATGTTACCGAACTTCGGCGCTTGCAGTCGCCTGCAACTCGTCCTCAATCGTTGGCATTCGACGGAAGTCGTATTTGGATGGGATCAATTGCCACTGGCCGTATTTATCGCATCAATCCAGCGACCTGGATTGTCGAAGAAGAAATAACTGCCCCAGGTCTTCCCTGGGGGCCTGGCCTCGATAAACGGTGAACTCCGCCTTAGCTAGAACGCCGAGAACGCCGAGAACTTAAAACGAGACGGCGAAACGGCGAAGGGTGAGACGGCGAAAACGACAAGAACCCGGTAGAAAGATTCCGCGTTTAGCCTGCGCGAACTTCTGCTCAATGCATTTAGTTCTGCCGACCTGGAAGGTAGTTTGATCGCCGTATCGCCGTCTCGCCCTTCGCCGGTATCGTTTTCAGTTCCTGGCGTTCTCGGCCTTCTAATCAAGCGTGCCGTTTTCTGAAGCGACCAGCCTTGGCCGCATTACCACAGACCTCCATGTCGCACCACCGGCGTTTGCCGTTCTTGGATGTATCGATGAACACCCATCCGCAATCCGTTCCTGCACATACGCGCAGGCGATCGAGGCTTACATTCTCCAGCAAATCAAGCGCGTGAGCAGTTACAACATGCGTAACTAGATCTAGCCCGGAACGCTCGACTGACCAAGCAAGGCGAAGACTGAGATTACGCGTATCAAGCCGAGCCACATTGAAAGCTTTTTTGCGCGCCTGGTCGATGGTGGCGACGTTCTCTGCTTCCGGCCGGCGGCGAGCAATCAGGGCGTAGAACACTGCCCAAAGCGCCTCTCGAATCCGACGACATCGTTCCAGGGCGGCAGCGGCCTGCTCCGGTTCGCTACGCGCCAGATTGGTCAACTCAACCAGATCTTTCCGCCGGAATCTTGACGTCTGGCGCGCCCAACGAATCAGAGCGTGATAATCGTCAAGGAAATCGGATGGCTCGGTGTCGCGCGCTGTGACTGTATTGACGAAATCGAGCGCCAGATCGCCTGCTACGAGATCAGAGGGTTTGAACTCGTGATATACCCGTCGCACCGGTTCACGGTAAGAGATCGATTGACGAACCGCAATGAGGATTGTATAACCATCTAAATTAATTTTACAGGTTACTATGTTTCTCCCGGTTCCCGTTCGTAATCGTTGGAAGACTTGGCTCTTGGTCGTCGGAGCAGGTCTGGCCTGCGCTCCTCCCGGACGGGCTGCGACCCGCGAAATGTCGGTTCAGATCGTCGCCATCGACGCACCAACCAACCTGGGACTCCGTCCTCCAGCGTCCGGGGTCGAACCCGGCGTCAAGCATCTGGCGGCAGCGTTACGTAAAACAGGTTTGGTCGAGCGGCTTGGCGCGCGCGATGGCGGGCAGGTTCAGCCGCCGGGCTATTCGCCCGATCCCGATCCAGTCACCCATTTCCGCAACGGCGCCTCTCTGCCTGGTTACACTGTGAAGCTCGCCGATCAACTGGCTCCGCTGATAACGGGAGGAGATTTTGTCCTCGTGCTTGGTGGGGATTGTAGCATCCTTCTTGGAACCGGCTTAGCGCTGCACGGTCTCGGGCACTATGGACTGGCCTTTATCGACGCCCACGACGATTTCTCATTCGCCCGGCCCAACACGAAGTATTTCGGAATTTTTGTAGCCGCCGGCACGGATCTCGCACTAGCGACCGGGCATGGTCCAACGCAACTTACCGATATCCGTGGAGAATCGCCGTATTTCCGGGAGCAAGACGTTATCCAAATCGGCCTGTCGCGCGAAAAAGAAGACAGCGAGTTTTTCCAAACGGAAACTTTCGATCGGTCGAAGATCCAATGCATCCCTATCGACCAGGTTGCAGGTGAAGGCGCGCCGGCTATCGGCAAGGCCGCTCGAGCGAAGCTCGAAAGGATGAACAACCAAGGCTTCTGGATTCACCTGGATACAGACGTTCTGGATGCGAAGGTGATGGCTGCGGTCGACTCGCCCAATCAGCGCGGCCTGAGTTTCGAGCAACTCCAACAGATTCTGTCCGTGTTCTTATCTAGTCCGAAGGCACGCGGTCTGGAGGTTACTATATATGATCCAACCCTTGATCCGGACGGAACGTACGCGAAAGGCCTTGCACACACGATCGAGCAGTCGTTTGTCGCCAGCGGCAGATTTCGTCTCGCTCGACCGGAGTCATCTTTAGAAAATGTTCCGCCATCGCATTGAATTCTACGAGACCTTATATGGAACGCGGATGCCGGGCTCAGATCTAGTGGACGACCTGTCCTCCGTAGTCCCGCAGTCGCGGGACGAAGGAGGACGTTCTTCCGTTAGAACAGTGGTTGCGTACCCTCTATTTGGACCGCCTGCAGTTCGTTGGGATCCAGACCCAACAGCTTCAGAATGGTTGGCGCTATTTTGTATCGTCTCTACCGGAGCCGAAACGGCTGTTCCCCTTGGCGCTCCGCGCCATGCCACAAGGATTGGGACGTTCCGATCCTCAAGGTGATCTCCACCGTGCTCGGCGATTTTGCCCTTATGGCCGGTATAAACAACTCCGTACTGCGCAATTCCGATTACGTCCGGTACCCGGGGATCGCTCTGATCAACACCGATGAAACGTGCCGCTGCGTCGCCTGCGAAAATCTGTACGAGACCGGCAGATGTGACGGCTTTGCCGTCGATGCTGGCGCTCCCATCGTGGTAGTTCAGAAGAAAGTTCTTTGCATAGTCAGTGGCGGTGGCTGACCGATCGTTGAGCCATAGAAGCATGCCATCGTCGTCGACCCCAAACGCAACCAATTGTTTGGCATTAGGGTGAGACACGTGCCACGAAGCATTCAGAGCATCGATGATTTCGCTGTCCTTGATCCGGTTAACAGCAGCCGGGTTCATTGGCGATTGGCCATGTTTAGCCGATATGATGATCGCTGTGCGATCGTATATGCCGCGTTGCTTAAGAGCATTTACCATTTTACCAAGGGAGGCATCCACGAAGTCCAGCGCGTGATCCAGGACCTTGCCAGGCGTCGCGCCATCAGCGAGGTAGCCGCCAGCAGCCGTTCCCGAAAGATCGCCCTCAGTCCTGGACGTTGGCAGCTTCTGGCCGGTCGAGACTGCCTGGAAGTTCACACCGAAGATCGCCGGCGTCCCTGGGTTACCGGAACCATCGTGGCGGTGGCCATTGATCCAGTTGAGCACAGCCTCGACCTTGTAGTTATCGTACTGCTGGGTGAACAAATTGTCTGTTGTCCAGTCTGGCTGGCTTGAATCGGTCGGTGCGTTGCGGTTGGCGCTGCTGTTGATCTCAGGGGTGAAGAAATCGTCAACGCCTTGTCCAGACGGGCCTGACAGAATCAGATAAGCGGGGTGCTTATCGGACCATGCGGTCAACAAACCATGCTGATGGGCTACCTCGAAAATCGTGTTCACATGCAGATATTTATTCGGGTAGATCGGCTGGCACGTCTTGGGATCGACAGGCAGGTTCGCCGGATTGATCACATCCCTGGGGTTGCCGTAATCAAACTGCGCGTTGGAGAGCAACGCGCGGATTGTAACAATACGGTGACGGAGGGGCGGAACGCCGTCAGCGCTGGCAATGCCAACAACGCCGACAATGCCAATAGCTGTTATGCGAATTATTGAATCTCTAGCAGATCACCGCGCCAGCTTCGCGCTCGGCATCGGGGACGACGACGAGATCGAAGACGATTTAACAGCGTCCTGTTTCCAATAATCGTCATAAATTTGCTGGTCAACTACCTCCCAAAAACAACGATAAGCGAATGTAGTACTTAGTGAAACATTTAGTGAAACTCACCTACGCCGTTCTACATTGGTCATTGTCTGGTCCTCGTGTCATTGGCTATTTTCCTCTGCGCCAAGCATTTCGGCTCGTTTCTGTTTTAGAAGGAATTTACGGCGAAGGGTCCGTTTCGCTGACCATCGTGGTGCCGGATGGCGTATCAACCGGCCAATTCTTGAGGCTCGCTCAATGGGGAGAAGTCGACAATTTGTGAACTGAATAATGAACAACAAAAGTACGCGAAGTTGGTGAAAATCTTGGAGGAGAACGATTTGGCTGCACGTTCTTCTTTCTCGGCGTTGACGGCGACCTGTCCACCGTAGCCTTGGCGGAGGCGGATGGCGGCGCCGTCGGCGCCGATGTGGCTACCATAAGCTCCGATCAAGGGTGCGGTACTGAACAGCCTCTGCCACATGCTCAGCTTGAACCCGCGGAGCGCCGGCCAGATCGGCAATTGTTCGCGCTACTTTTAAAATTCGATCGTAAGCGCGAGCACTCAGACTGAGGTTGCTCACCGCTTGGTTCAGCACATCCAGACTGGCGGAGTCGAGTGCGCAATGCTTTCGAATGAGGCGCGAGGTCAGTCGAGCGTTACATGTGATTCTCTTTTCGCCTGCTAGCCGTTTCAATTGAATTAGTCGCCCACGGATCACCCGTTCACGGATGCTGGCTGATGATTCTTCTTTCGCCGGGATCGTCAGATCTTTCAGTTCAATCGCGGGAACTTCGACATGAATATCGATCCGATCAAGCAAAGGACCGGACAAGCGGCTCCGATACTTCTGCACTTGAGCCGGTGTGCAGCGGCATTCCCGCCGCAGATCGCCGTGGTGACCGCAGGGGCACGGATTCATTGCCGCGACCAGCATGAATTCAGCAGGGAACGTCAGCGATCCGGCTGCTCGCGAGATCGTGACTTTTCCGTCCTCCAGCGGTTGGCGCATTACTTCCAGCGTTGAACGATGAAACTCCGGCAGCTCGTCTAGAAACAAGACACCGTTGTGCGCGAGACTCACCTCCCCCGGCGAAGGATGCCCGGAGCCGCCCAAAAGTCCGGCGTCAGAAATCGTATGATGCGGGCTCCTGAAAGGTCTGGATGTTACAAACCGCCGCGAACCATTCAGGAGGCCGCACACGCTGTGGACCTTCGTCGTTTCGATCGCTTCCAGCAGGGTTAACGGCGGCAAAATCGAAGGGATCCGTTTGGCGATCATCGATTTGCCTGAACCCGGTGGGCCAATCATCAGGAGATTATGGCTTCCGGCAGCGGCAATTTCGATCGCGCGTTTGACGTGAAGCTGACCTTTCACATCCGCGAAATCCATCTCAGGATCCGTCGCTCCGTTGCCTTTCCAACCGTCCGTTGGCTCCAAAGGAGTAAGCACTGTCTCTCCGCGAAGAAAGCGAACTACCTCGGATAAAGAGGTTGCAGCATAGATTTCGATCCCGGCAACCACTGCAGCTTCGGCAGCGTTCCCGGCCGGGACGATAAGGACCTGCCGTTTACGGCGTCTCGCTTCGAGCGCAATTGACAAAACGCCGCGCACTGGACGCAACAGGCCTGATAATGCGAGCTCACCGACAAGGCAGAAGCGTTCCAGATCCGGTAACCGATTCTCGTCGGCGACCTTCAGGAGCGCCAGAGCGATTGGTAGATCAAAGCTCGGCCCTTCCTTGCGCAGATCTGCAGGCGCCAAGTTGATCGTGATTCGTTTCCCGCTTGGCCATCGCAGCGCGCTATTGCAGATGGCAGAGGTAACTCGGTCTTTGCTTTCCTTGACTGCAGTATCCGGCAAACCAACTACCGCGATTTTGCTGGTCTCTCCCCAATGCGCGTGAACCTCGATTTCGACCTCAAACGCGTCGACTCCACACACCGCGGCCGAATAAACCTTGGATGGCATAACAATATACCAGCATGTTATGTTCTTACAACGTTGGCAAGTTTTGTTTTGTTCCCGTCACGCCGGCGTAGAGAAAAAGTCTCGCGCAGAGGTCGCAGGGGAACGCAGAGGTTAACATTCGATCTTCCTCCGCGTCCCTCTGCGACCTCCGCGTGAGAAAGAAAGCAGTCGCTGGTCCTGAGGTGCCCGTTTCTCCACAGCTAATCTCAACCCTAAAGCGGTCTTCCGATGGTGTCCTGACTGCGCTTGGTCATTCGTCGTGTCGCTATGAAAGGAACGCTATGGCGACTGAAAACAGCAAAAGAATTGATCAAGCTCAGATCGGTGAGCTGATAGATCGTTGGCTCAGGGCCCTCCGCGCCAAGGACCTGGAAGGGATTATGTCATGCTACGCACTAGACATTCTCGTGTTCGATCTCCTGCCACCCCTGCGTTATGTGGGAGCTGACGCATACAGAAAAAGCTGGGCGGAATGGTTTCCAACGTTCCAGGGCCCGATTGGCTACGAGCTGCGCGACCTGACCATCACGACGGGCGATGCCCTGGCTTTCTCCCACAGCCTTAACCGTGTGAGCGGCAAGAGGACAGACGGAACAGAAAGCAACACCTGGGTGCGGGCGACCGTTTGCTACCGCAAAATTGACGGCAAGTGGATGATTGCTCATGAGCATATATCGGTGCCTTTCTACATGGAAAGCGGCAAGGCATCGGTTGACCTCAAACCTTAGATCCATCTGCGCAGCGATTGCCGTCCACACCCTTTTGCCCGTTTCTTCTTATAATATAAATCACTAAAATCGCCCATGAACAAAAACGACTCTCTAACTGGACTTCCAACAATTGTCTCCCAGCAGGAATGGCAAAGCGCACTGGATAACCTGCGCATCAAAGAAAAAGCAGCGACACGAGAACGTGATGCGCTTGCTGCCGAACGCCGGCGACTGCCGATGGTTAAGATCGATAAGAAATATCACTTCCAGGGACCGGAAGGAAAAGTCAGCTTGCTCGATCTATTCGAAGGAAGAAGGCAGCTTCTCCTTTATCACTTTATGTTTGCGCCCGGCGTCGAGGGTTGGCCAACCAAGGGTTGTTCCGGGTGTTCTATGTCTCTAGACGAGGTTTGTCATCTCTCCCATCTTCACGCGCGAGACACCTCTTTCTGCGCTGTCTCCCTCGCGCCCTTACCCAGGATTTTGCACTATAAAAAGGAGATGGGATGGGACCTTCCAT
>JBKPCS010000088.1:0-29418 GCA_046727495.1 bacterium
CGTTACACTGCGAAGACATTTCCTTGGGAACCGAGCGATATGGCACCACGACTGCTTCTCCTGCCGCGGACTTGGTCGATTCTTTGCTTCGGCCTGATCTTGATTGTGGTCCTGCTCTCTTTGCTACGCGCTCCGCTACCCACCTGTTGGGAGATCTCTTGGTAACCTTTATGAGATGTCACGCGAAGGCGCACCGCAACGCTTTGCGTAGCGATACGTGGCGTCGCGCGATACCACGATCAGAGCGTTCAACTGTGCTTACGCCGAAGTCAGTAACTCTTTTCTTCGCGATCTTTGCGATCTTCTGTTAATCTCTAGACGTTTCATACCTCCCCGGCGGTCCGGATAAAAACGATATTAGACTTATGTCCGAAAACGGATATCAGCCAATCGAAAACTACGGCGTGATCGGCAACCTGCAGACCGTGGCGCTGGTTGGAATAAATGGTTCCATTGATTTCCTCTGTTTTCCCTACTTCGATTCCCCCTCAATTGTTGCTGCGTTATTGGATGCGAAGAAAGGGGGGCGCTTTTCTCTTGCGCCTGTCTTACAGAATAGTCGTCCAAAACAAATCTATCTTTCCAATTCAAACATTCTGGTAACCCGATTCCTTTCGCCCGACGGAGTCGCCGAAGTCACAGACTTTATGCCGATCTCGTTGGAATCTGAAGCCGACAAACTGCAATTGGCTGTTCACCAGCTGATCCGGCGAGCCAAGTGCGTCCGTGGAGAAGTTCGTTTTCAGATGGTCTTCGAGCCCCGGTTTGATTACGGCCGCGCGAAGCACGAAGTGAAGCTTCTCTCAGACCGCGAGGCACTATTTACTCCAGCGACCGGCGGTGCCGTAAGGTTCAGAGCAGAGGGGCCGTTGACTATTCGCGGCGATCACGTTGAGGCGGACTTTATTCTACGCGCCGGCGAGAGCGCTCTGTTTATTCTAGATGGCGACGCTGATTCGCCGCATGAAATAAATCCGAAACGGGTCGCTGAGGAATTCAAGAGTACGCTGAACTATTGGCGTTCTTGGCTTAGGAAATCGACCTATCAGGGGCGTTGGCGAGAAATGGTGGATCGCTCAGCGCTGGTGCTGAAATTGTTAACGAGTCAACGTCACGGTTCGATCGTGGCTGCGCCTACCTTTGGGCTTCCCGAAAACTTGGGAGGCGAGAGGAATTGGGATTACCGCTTTACCTGGATTCGAGACGCAAGTTTCACGCTCTACGCGCTCAGCCGCCTCGGGTTTACCAGCGAATCAGCCGCCTTTATTCGATGGCTGGAAGATCGGTGCCGCGAGCTGAAACCGAGCGAGCCTCTGCAGATTATGTATGGCACGGACGGCCGGAAAGACCTGCCTGAAACGATCCTTTCTAATTGGGAAGGTTATTGCGGCAGCAGCCCTGTTCGAATTGGAAACGGCGCCGCCGGTCAGCTTCAGCTCGATATCTACGGCGAATTAATGGACTCCATTTATTTGTACAACAAGTACGGAGAACCAATCAGCAGCGAGCTCTGGTCAAACCTTTGGCACTTAGTCGATTGGGTGTGCGAAAATTGGGACCAACCAGATGAAGGGATATGGGAAGTTCGCGGTGGGCGGCAGCATCTTTTCTACAGCCGATTAATGTGCTGGGTGGCGGTAGATCGAGCTTTGCGTCTCGCGGGAAAACGCAGTTTCCCAGCGCCGGTCAGTCGCTGGCTTGAAGCGCGCGACGCGATCTACGACCAGATCTTTAGCGAATTTTGGAATGATGATTTGCAGAGCTTCGTCCAGACCAGAGGAGGGAGCACACTCGATGCAGCTTGCTTGCTTGCGCCGCTTGTCCGGTTCATCAGTCCGATGGATCCACGCTGGTTATCAACCCTGAAAGCGGTTGAAGAAAAGCTGACTGACGACTCACTCGTTTACCGTTATCGGGCAGAGGATGGACTGATCGGGTCCGAAGGAACGTTCTGCATGTGCTCATTCTGGTTCGTCGAATGCCTGGCCAAGAGCGGCAACGTCGATCAGGCCCGATTTCTGTTCGAGAAGATGCTCGGGTACGCGAATCACCTTGGACTGTACGCCGAAGAACTCGGTCCATCTGGCGAGCATCTGGGGAATTTCCCGCAAGCATTTACTCACCTGGCCCTGATCAGCGCCGCCTTTGAACTGAACCGCCGACTGGACCTCAGAAAAGGATGAACCGCAGATTTCGCCGATTACGCAGATTTTTAGGCTTATTTATCGCTGGGGCTGCGTGCGACTAATTCCGTAAGTATCTGCGCAATCGGCGAAATCTGCGGTTTTTTAACTCGCCTTCTGCGCCGCAGTCGCCTGGCTCTGTTCGCCGGCCAAATGCAGAATGATATCCGTCTTGGAAATGCTGCCGATCAATCGTTGCGAATCCAGGTTATCAACCACTGGTAACCGCTCAGATTGAGCGATCGCGAACTCATGTAAAGCTTCTCCCATCCCTTGGAGGGGAGTTACACGCGGAAAATTTTCATTCATGATATCAGCGGCGATGACCACGGCCTCGAGCTCGGGCCGGTCAAGAAAGGCTTTCACATCGTGCAATGAAACTGCCCCAACAAGACGCTTGTCTTTGTCGACGACGTAAATGTGTTGGAATCGAAACTGCGTAAATGTCTCGGCGATTTCTGCGAAAGTAGCGTTTTTCGGCAGCGTGATCGGATCCGGGCGGATCAGGTCGAGAATATTGACCTCTGCCAATTGCTGATTGAAGAATGCCGCTCCTTTCCGTTCGAGTGATTCTCCATACATGAATCGCGTCTCAAAGATGCTGCTGCAGTAGTACGCGACGACACAGCCGACCATGAGGAAAGGGACGATGGTATAACTCAGGCTCAGCTCAAAGACCATTAGAATGGCCATCAACGGCGCACCAGTTGTGCCGGCAAGAAATGCTCCCATCCCTACCATTCCGTAAAGCGCCGGGTCAGCCTGAAGCTGCGGAAAATTGATCAGGACAAATTCTCCATACAAAACCCCAAGCGCGCCACCGACAACCAGAGTCGGCGTAAAAACACCGCCAACGGCACCGGACCCGAACGTCACCAGTGTCGCCACCAGCTTAAGCATCAAAAGCCAGAGAATAGTATCCCAGAACCAGTGTTGATGAAACATGGACGACAACAAGCTCTGTCCGTTGCCGCACACTAACGGATCGACGATCGCCAGCGCTCCAACAATCGCGCCGCCCAGCGTCAGCTTTGCCGGCGCCGGAATGTTGAGCTTCGAAAAAGCTTTCTCTGAGAACCGCAACGCGCGGAGATAAGCAGGCGCAAGAAACCCGGCCAGAATACCTATCAGAAAGAGCGGAATAACTTCCCAGCGTGTGTGCAGGTCAAATGAATGGGCTGGATACAGGGGCTCCGCTCCATGCATCGCCCGACTAATGAACGTCGACACCACGGAAGCCAGAATCAGTGGGCCGAGCGATTCAACTACGACAGTGCCGAGGATTATCTCGGCCACAAAAAATGCTCCCGCGATCGGCGCATTGTATGCACTGGCGATTCCAGCCGCTGCACCACAAGCGACTAAATGGCGCCTCCGCGGTATAGGAAATTTCCGAAGACGCCCAAGCAATGACGCAACCAGGGACGAAATCTGGACGAGCGGTCCTTCGCGGCCGATCGAAGCGCCCGTGCTGATGGAAAAGAGTGCGGATAGCGTTTTGACGATACTGGCGCGGACCGAGATGAGCCCGCTCCCGACGACGATCGCTTCCATGTAGTCTGTCGTGGTCTTTTGCCTGACACCGACTATAAGCCTGTTACCCAGCCATAGGGTCAATCCCGCCAACAACCCTCCCACAGCGGGGACTAGAATTTTCTGCCACCAAGGCAGATTTGCGAACGATGTCGTGATCGACAGCTTGTTACCCGTCGCAAAATAGTGGACGATTTCGCTCGCTTTGCGGAAACTCTCCGATGCCAGGGCGCCAAGTACGCCGATCAACGCCGCCCAAAACAGTGTGGACTGCCGTTCGCCGACTCGGAAATGTTCGATGAACCAAACCTTCAGCTTAAGAAATCGCCGTAAAAATGGGCTGATACGGCGTTCGGGCTTATGGTCGACGGTCACGTCCATCGGATCACAACCCTGCAAAGGCGGCTACGAAAGTCGGCAAACTGTCGGCGGCGACGACCTGATCTAAAATCGCCTGATTCCTCAGGTGTCGGGCAAGAAAAGAAACGATTTCTAAGTATTCAGAAGCAGAGCGCTTTGGAACGCCGATCAGGACCGCCAGACGGACCTGCATATCGCGAAATGGCACCGGCTTCGGGCATGTTGCAATGACCATTACCACGTCGGACACCATGTCGCATCGCGCGTGCGGGAATGCTATCCCGCCCGGCAGCAAGGGCGGGTCGGTCTGCTGGCGTTCAAAGACTTCTGCCGACAGCATCTGAAGATCCCTGACTTGAGGGTGCCCCTTTAGAGCATCGAGCATCTTTTGGATCGCTTGGCGCTCATTTTCTGCTTCGAGATTTCTAAAAAAGATGGCGGCCTTCAGGTATTCAACCGTTTTTCGACTGATCACACCACAACCTCCATCCTTTCCTTATATCAGATTGCCCCAGGCACGAAAGAGGGAACACGCGCTTTCAGCGCGTGGTTATCAGTTTTCGGTTGGGTGCGTGTCGCAACGCGACAACAAAATTCAGCCAGGGGTGATCCCGCCGCGACGCGGCGGGTGAACCCCTGGAACACCCCCTTCCGCGACCCGCCCCAACGGGGCGGCAGAGGCCGCCCACGACCCCATCCGCAAATGGACAAACCGAGCGCCGAACCGAAAACCGACCTATCCGCCGTAGCCTTGGCGAAGGCGGAAAACTGAAAACCGGTAACTAGATTAATGAACAACCAGTCCCAGCAACAGCGAGAACACCAGCCCTAACACCGACAATATCGTCTCCATTACAGTCCAGGACTTGAATGTTTCCGGCAGAGTCAACCCGAAGTACTCCTTTACCAGCCAGAACCCTGCATCGTTCACATGAGAGAGAATCAGCGATCCGGACCCAGTGGCTAAAACCATTAACTCTTTGTTGACGGTGGGGTCTGCCTGAATGATCGGCGCGGCTATACCCGCGCCGGTGATTGTCGCCACTGTCGCCGAACCAGTTGCAATCCGGACCAGGGCCGCCGCTGACCAGCCTAAGAGAAGCGGAGACACGTGTGCTCTCGCCGCCCAGTGTCCAATCATGTCGCCAATCTTTGTGGCGATTAGCATCTGCTTGAACCCTCCTCCAGCTCCAACGATCAGGATAATTGCGGCAACAGGCGCGAGACATGCATTCAGAATTTCGAGAACGCGACCCATATCCGCTCCTTGGGCCAGCCCAAGCACGAAGATGGCGTAAAACAACGCCACCAACAGAGCCATGACCGGGTCGCCGAGAAATTCAGCAATAGACCTCAGAGCGTTTCCTTCTGGTAACACGGCCGAAATCAGCGACCGCGACATCATCAGGACAGGGGGCAAGAGCACCGCTACGATCACTGCTAGCAAAGAGGGTTCCGATTTTCGCTCGTGACCCGGCGAACCGGTTTCCGATTGTCTGGCCAGGGCATTGAGCAGGGCAGAACTGTCAGTCTTGATCCAATTCGAAGCGATTACCGCGAAGGTTGGTCCCGCCAGCAGTCCAGTCGGCAACGCAACCAGTATTGCATAAAAAATGGTGCGCCCCATGTCTGCGTGAAACATCGAAACGATTAGAGTAGGAGCCGGATGGGGCGGAACTAGACCGTGAGCGATTGACAACCCGGCGAGCATCGGCAAGCCGACTTTAAGGATCGGAGTGTCAGTCTTGTGAGCGATGACCAACGCCAGCGGTACCAACAGGACAAAGCCGACTTCGAAAAACAGCGGGAGCCCGACCAGTAGCGCCGCAAAAAATATGGTCCAGGGAATCCAGGCCTTACCTCCGATTGAAACAAGTGCGTTAGCAAGTCGCTCTGCGCCCCCAGAGAAAACCAGGAGTCCACCGAGCATTGTCCCGAGACCGATCACAATGCCGACAAACGACAGCGTTTCGCCGAATCCCTTTTCAAACTGCTTCATCACATCTGCCGGCGGCAATTGGCAGGCTAACCCAAGCGAGATCGAAACGATCAAAAGAGACAGAAAAGGATGGACCCGGCAGAAAGTAACCAGGATCACCAAGAGAATGATAGCAATCAACGCAGCGACAAGCGGAAGAAGCGCGGCATTCATTGCAGTGCTTGAGCCGCCTGTTGAACTACCTGTTCAATCGGTTGCCGTGCATCTACCCAGACAGCGTCGCAAGGTTTTTCCAGGGTCGCGAACTGACTGTCCATGAGCTCCTTGGGGAAAAAGTGAGACCTGGACTGAAGCCGTAGCCGGATCGTTTCGCGATCGACGGCCAGATAAAGGAAAACCAACTGTGGCATACCTTCTTTTAGAATTCTTCGATACGCCGCCTTAAGAGCCGAACAAGCCAGGATGACGGAACGGCCGGCCGCCAAGTGACGCTGAAGCTCGTCGTGGAGCCGTTGTAACCACGGTCCACGGTCTTTATCGGTCAACGGGATTCCGTGTTTCATTTTCTCAATGTTGGACTCAGGATGAAAATCGTCCGCATCCAAGAAGAGGAAATGCAACTGCTTGGCTAATCTTTTGCCCACAGCAGTCTTACCTGAGCCTGCTACACCGATCAAAACTGCAGCTTTGGGCGAGGGAGAGGGCATGATCCGTTGCTCCCTAGAGATCGCATTTCTCAGGGCAATTTGTCGAGCCGCCGTTTAGTCCTGGTGCTCCGCTGGTACCCACCAGCTGAAATCGCGAAAGCGCCAAACGCGAAAACTTGTCGCGCCGTAGCCTTGCGCGAAGGCGGACGCTAAACGCCAAACGCCAAACGCCTCTAGATATACCGCTGCACCTGCTCTGCCGTTTCCCTTGTCATGAACATGAGCAGCCTTCCGTCCGCCCTCTGGCACTTCATCCGCCAGCCGCTGATTTCGACGATTCCTCCTCGCAGCTGAAATGGTTGCAGATCCTTTTCGTTTATCACGAGCAGGTGTAGCAGCTCGCCGCCAGGCAATCGAAAACAAGTCAATGAAACCGTCGTACCTTTCCACTGGAAGGTCTTACACCCGGCAGTCGGCATATTCTGCAAGCCGACCGGTAGACGGGTTGCACAGGGAGCATGAATCTGATCAAGGTACTTATCGACCTCAGCGAAACTGTCGGTGTTCATGTCCAGCTTCGGTATAGGCTGCGCCGTCAGCATGGCCGCGACGTCCTGCTGGAATTGCGGGAGTATTCGGACCGGTTGCCTGGTCATGGTCATCGGCAAGGAAACCAGCGCGGCGGCCACCGCTACCGCAGCGATTGCCAGCAGAACGCGAGGAGTAAAGCGTTTCACTGGCTGAGCGGTCTTCATCCCGTTCAAAATCGCGGAACGGAGGTTCGACGGAGGCTTGATCTCCGATAACCTCTCAGTGACCAGCAGATCGAAATCCCTTTGCGCAGAAAGCCACGCCCCGAGTTCCGGATCCCGCGCCGCCTGTTTCAGAGCTTCCCGAAAGGTCGGATCCTGCGCGTCCGCGCCGCTTGGGCGATAAGCGCTCAAAATGAACTTCGCGTTCTCGTTTGTGATCTCAGTGCGCTGCTTCTTCATCTTTAGGCAATGGAATGATTTTGTTCTCGGCGATAGCAGCCGTTAAAATCTCTTTCAGCTGATCTTTCCCTCTGGATAACCGCGACATAACAGTCCCGATCGGGATCTCGAGCATCTCCGCGATTTCCTTGTACGAAAAATCGCCAAGGTAAAACAACTCAACCGCGGCACGATAAGTTGGATCAACCCGTTTCAACGCTGCAACGACCTCGAGCCCGTCTAAACGACGGACTGCGTCTACCGCTGGAGCTTTCGAATCATGAATCTCCGGGCGGAATTCTACATGTGGATGGCTCGTTTGCGCCCTGATCAAGCGAAGATATTCCCGCTTGAGCGTGGTATAGAGCCAGCTTTTGACCTTAGAGTGGTCGCGAATCTGGTGCGAGCGTTGGGCGAGAATATAGAACGTCTGCTGAGTTAGATCCGCAGCTTCGATCTCGTCTCTGGCAAGTGACAACGCAAAACGGTACAGCGGCTCGTGGAAACGGTCTACAATCGCTTCGAGATCTAATTCGCGGTTCACAGTAAAAAGAGGCGCCACTTCAGACTCCATTCCATAGGAGCCAATGGCGAGGAAAATATTTCCTGGAAGAGGTGCTCGTGGGGTGATACGTGGACGAAGCCCGTTGTAGGTAGGGTCGCCCAGCACCATTTTGAAGAGCCGAGGACACACAGTGACCAGGCTAGACCTCAAAAATGGTGCTGGGCGACCTCGTTCCTCCACCATCTCTCATAAAATCCCATGAAGCCGAAAACCCCCTACAATCCGCGACAATATTCCGGTCCTTTACTAGACGGCCCTGAACGAGCTTTCAGCCGCGGGATGCTCTATCCAGTCGGGTTCAAAAAAGAGGACTTCCAGAAATCGATCATCGGTATCGCATCGACCTGGAGCATGGTGACTCCATGCAATATGCATATTGACCAACTTGCGCGCGAAGCTGCGCATGGCTCTAACCAGGCGGGTGCCAAGGCGATTATCTTCAACACCATCACCGTCTCCGATGGCATTTCGATGGGTACCGAAGGGATGAAATATTCTTTGGTCTCTCGCGAGGTAATTGCGGATTCGATCGAAACGGTGACTGGCGCGGAAGGGTTCGACGGCCTGGTTGCAATCGGCGGCTGCGACAAGAACATGCCGGGATGCTTGATCGCGATTGCTCGCCTGAATCGTCCAGCGGTTTTTGTCTATGGAGGAACCATTTTGCCCGGCTGCATCAACAACCGGAACATCGATATTGTCTCCATTTTCGAGGCGGTCGGCCAACACGCTAACGGGAAGATTTCGGATGCGGAATTGGACCAGATCGAGTCCTGTGCAATTCCCGGACCCGGTTCCTGTGGTGGAATGTACACGGCGAACACAATGGCCTCGGCGATTGAAGCATTGGGCATGAGTCTCCCGAATAGCTCGGCGCAAGCTGCTATCTCCAAAGAGAAACTCAATGACTCGGCCGCCGCCGGAGCAGCTGTGGTGAAGCTGCTCAAACGCGGGATCCTGCCATCGGATATCATGACGAAGGAAGCATTCGAAAACGCGATCACGGTCGTGATTGCCCTCGGCGGGTCGACCAATGCCGTGTTGCACCTCTTAGCCATCGCCCACGCCGCCGGTATCCCACTGAAGCTGGACGATTGGACTCGGATCGGTAAAAGGGTGCCGGTCCTCGCCGACTTGAAACCGAGCGGTAAACACGTGATGTGGGAGCTTGTGCAGATTGGCGGAATCATGCCGCTGATGAAGATGCTCTTGAATGAAAGGTTGCTGCACGGCGACTGTTTGACTGTCAGCGGCAAGACGCTCAAACAGAATCTTGCCGGCGTTAAGGCGTATCCAAAAGGGCAGACAATTGTCCGCTCTTTTCGAGAACCGATAAAGCCAGATAGTCACCTGGTTGTTTTGTACGGGAATCTGGCTCCGCAAGGCGCGGTTGCGAAGATCTCAGGCAAGGAAGGCCTCTATTTTAAAGGGAACGCCCGCGTGTTTGAATCCGAAGAAAAGGCGTTAAAAGCGATTCTAGGCGACAAGATCAGGAAGGGGGATGTGATCGTGATTCGCTACGAAGGCCCAAAAGGAGGACCGGGAATGCGTGAGATGCTGGCCCCGACCTCGGCAATCATGGGAAAAGGCCTGGGCAAGGACGTTGCATTGATCACAGACGGACGGTTTTCGGGCGGCAGCCATGGATTCGTGATTGGACATATCACGCCGGAAGCATTTGTAGGTGGCCCGATTGCGATTCTTAAAGATGGCGATCCGATCGAAATCGACGCGCAGAAAAAAACGATCGATCTCAAGGTGGCAAAGACCGAAATCGCTACCCGCTTAAAGCGTTGGAAGCAGCCGAAGCCGCGATACGCAAGAGGTGTCTTAGCAAAGTACGCGGCGCACGTGGACTCCGCATCGCGGGGCGCTGTTACGGACTGACAGGTTCCGGGTTCCGCGTCGCAGATTCTTGAATCCGTCGTACGCATCCACACGTAGTCCGCCCAGAAATTGTGGTGGGATCCCAGAAGCCCGGAACGCGAAACCAGAAACCCGGAACCCGGAACCCTTACCTCAAAACCTGTTTTCCTTCCTCGGAATAGCCTTCACCGCCGGCTGCGTAAAAAACCAGATAATCATCCAGGCGACAATAGTCGTGAACGGAAGGTAACTCCGTTGCCGTATAGAGGCGTCCGTGAATGATTCGATGACATTGCGTGTCGTAAATAGCGACCGGCCTAAGTGTTTGGTTTTCCCGAAGAGCAATGTCGAACCGCGCAAGACGGACGCGTGTCTTGCGAAGCGACTCTGGTTCTTTGGCGGCCTGTGAAGAGGTCAGCGGACCAGCGTCTACAGCGACGTAACACATCGACAAGGCTTTCTGCAGATCCTTCTCTTTCATCGAGCTTAAGAGCGTCTCAGCCGTGTGCGCAGCCTCTGCTTTCTGCGTGCTCGTCAAAGCGTAACGACCCGCTACAACGTTTTCCGGATCTTCGACCAGCATCTTCGTCTTTCCCCAGGCAACGGAAGTAGTGAGGACAAGACAGCCGACAAGCCAGAATTTCATAATGCTCGGGAGAATAGAAAAACTGCGCCGAACCGATCAACCCAGAACAGCGGTCATTGCTTCCAGCAGCACCTGAATCGTCTCAACGGTCTCGTCTCCCATGTTCGAAACGCGAAAAGTCTTTCCTTTGATTTTTCCGTAACCGGTGTCGATCTGGAAGCCGTACTCGTCCCGCAGACGTTTGGAGAAACCTGGTAGATCGATGTCTCGATTGTTTTTGACACAGGTCAAAGTTACCGATCGAAAGCCGTCCTTAGCAAAAAACTCGAAGCCGTGGCTTCTAACCCAGTCGTGGACAAGCTTGTTCGTTTCCGCGTGCCGCCGGTATCGATTCTCCAGGCCTTCTGCGAAAATATCCTCTAACTTAGAACGCAGAGCAAAGATATGCGGGATTGCCGGGGTACTCGGCGTCATGAACTCCGCTGCGTTTTTTCGAAACTCGAATAAATCGAAATAATAACCTCGATCAGAAATCTGCTCAGCCCGTTGGAATGCCTTTTCGGATGCGGCAAACAAAGAGAGCCCGGGAGGCAGAGCGAGCGCCTTCTGAGAACCAGTCAGCATTAAGTCGATGCCTAGTTCATCCATGGGAATTGGCTGAGCCGAGAAAGAAGAAACCGTATCCACGATCAGGATCACATCCGGATATTTTCGGACCACGTCACAAATCTCCCTTAGAGGATTCACCACGCCGGTCGACGTCTCGTTGTGGATCACGGTCACCGCATCAAACCTGCCGGTCGCAAGCTGTGAATCAAGGTCAACGGGATTAATCGGTTCACCCCAATCGACTTGAAGCGGTGTCGCGTTTTTGCCGCAGCGCTTCGAGACATCCAGCCATTTATCAGAAAACGCGCCGCACATGCAGTTGAGAACGCCTTTGTTGACCAGGTTGCGAATTGCTCCCTCCATCACACCCCAGGCAGAAGATGTGGAGAGAAAGACTGCCTGCTGAGTCTGGAACAGCTCCTGCAAACTCGGAAAAATCTCGCGATATAGTTCCTTGAAGTCCGCGCTCCGATGTCCAATCATCGGCGCCGTCATCGCCTGTAATGTCTTCTGCGAGACCTCAACGGGGCCTGGAATAAACAACTTAACAGCTCTCTTCATTGGCGTGAACATTCAGAAAAAGCCACGCAGTGGCAACAGATAATACGTGTGGGCGTATCGGCGTATCGGCGTATCGGCGTGTCGGCGTGTCGGCGTATGCGCGTGTGGGGTGTCGGTGAACGGCTACGCTGCGTTGCGGTTGCGACGGGGTTTTATCACCCAACGATCGGCGTGATCAATCATGTTGATGATTTGTGATTGTACTTTCTCATATGCGTCATCAAGCTCCTTGAACTCCTGCTGGTCGATGTATCCATGCCGAAGTGCAATTTCAATGTGGACTTGCGACTCGCCTGCTTCTGTTTCGGCGTCATTGAGTTTCAGAACAAATGCCGCTCGGTATCTGCGTTTCCTCCACTCCTCGGCCAGATTTGCACAGGCTGACCGAGAGGATCTCCTGATTTGGTCAGTCAACGCGAAACGCTCTTCTTTCGGGAAGTTCTTGCTAATCTTAGAAATGCGCATCACCAGGTCCATGCCGCCTTGGTAGACGTCTAAATCGCGAAAATGTCTAGCGATATTCATAATATTATTTCTTTATGTAATGATTATCACACATGGACAAGTTTAAAAATCGTTAATACAGCTACACGCCCATACGCCGACACGCCGACGCGCCGACACGCCTATCACTCCGGCCAAAGAAAATGCTCCAGCCGTAACCGGGTCAGTCTGTTTTTCGCTTCCTCCGAGCGCGCTCCTCGAGTGTTCGCCAGCTTTTCGTAAACAGCCGCGGCAGACGCCCAGGACCGTCGATCTTCAAGGATCTGACCGGCGTCAAACCCGGCGCGGAAAAACCAAAGCTGATCGCCTTTGCCGCCGTCAACAGCAAGAACGTCATAGTAAGTCGCAAGGGCATCATCAGGGCGGCTCAATTTCTCGAGGCATTTGCCTTTTTGGTACAGAGCACGTTGCTTCCATTCTTCCGGCACGTGATCGAGCGCTGCCAGAGTCTCAAATGTCTTGACCGCGTCTTCGTATAACTTTGGATCGGTCGCTGCCAAAGTGAATTGGGCGTCACCTTTGTTATCGAGCGCTTCGTACTTTATTTCTGCAGGCGGATTCTGTCCCAATAGATCGTCCAGGAGCACAATTGCTTCTCGATCGCGTTTTGTTTGACGCTTCGTCAACGCTTGTTCGAGTCGTGCCTGAAATTTTAGCGGCCCGGACCTCTGATAAACATCTTCAAACAACACGATGGCTCGATCGAGCGAGGTGGGATTCAGACTTTTGCGAGCTGCCTCACCGGCTAAGAACAGGGCAGTTTCCACCAGGGGAGAGTCCGGATTTTCTTCGCGCACCAGCTCGAACTGGGTCTGGGCGTTCGGAAAATCGCTTTGGCGAAAGTACACCTCACCCAGTTTCAAGCGTATCTCTGGCCGATTGGGTGAGTTTGGATATTGTTGCAGATACTCTTGAGCAAGCGCTTCTACCGCTTGCGCGTTTTGCGCCGGATCGGAAGCAGCCAGGAAAATTTTCAGACGATCAGCGCGTTCCTGAAGATTTGGATCGTTGCCCACTTTCTGGAGAGCTTGTCTAGCGGCAGAGATGTCTGGCGGTTGCTCGGTTAGCCGGAGTTCTGCCTGAACCAGATAAGCTTCTGGAGCTTTCGGATGGCCACGATATTCCTTGGCAAAAGTACGCAACGTTTCATCTGCCGATGACTGCCCTGTTCTAGCTTCCAGCAAGCCCTTCGCGAAAAGCAGGTCGCCGACGAGGTTTAAGCCATCCGGTCTCTTTTGCAGCTTGGCGAGCGACTGGGCGAACCCCTCGCGGTCGCCAATTTGAAGAGAGCAGAGCGCCGCATTGAAAAGTGTCTTTTCCACTTCAAGGTCGAAGCCATTTGATAGATTGAGAAAGATATCGCGGGCAGCCCGCAAGTTACCTTGCCGGTAGTAGCATTCCGCCAACAAATCGTAGACCTGAAACCGTTGGGTGACTGGCAGCCAAACCGCTCGTTCGGAGAGTGCTTCGAGGCGTTTTATCGCATCATCGACTTCGCCGCGATCGAGCTCCTGTTGGCCCAGCAGCAGCGCGGTATCGACCGCCATGTGATGTGACGGAAATCTCTGAAGGAGCTCTCGGCAGCTCTGTTCCGCTAGGGGTTTGAGACCCTGCTGCAGTTGCAGGCGCGCAAGATAATATAGCGCATAAACCGGCCGATCCGGTCCCGCCTGATCCGGGCTTTCAGCGGCCCACTTAGCAAACTCAGAAGTCGCCGACGCACCTTCTGCCACGTAAATCTGGTAAAGCGTTTCAAACATCTCTTGGAGCGCCGGATTGCGGGGCTGGTCCGAGATCAGCTTTTCAAGCTGGGACTCCGCTTCCTCGAGCTCATGATTTTGAACCAGGATGCGTACCATGCCGAGGTGCGCGAGCGTTACAACGCGAGATGTTCTATCGTTCGGCTCAGCGAGAATTTTTTGGAACAGATCCTGCGCTGCGGTCAGGTTACCTTTTTTTAGCTCGATCTGTCCGGTCAGACACAGCTTCTCTAGTTGTTGGCGCGGTGTCAGAGATTCCAGTCGAGCGAGAAAGCCTTCCGCTTTCGGAATATCAGGCTGTGCAAGCGCGATTTCTGCAGCGATTAAAAGCGCGCGAGTGCGTAAGCCCTTGTCCGGATTCGTCAGCGCCGGCCTCAAGGTTTCCAGGGCAGAATCCAATTGCGATAGCGCTCGCTGGCAATCGGCCAGCCCGAGCCTCGCTTCACCAAACTTTTCTGCATCTGAACCATGCAACAATTCGGAAAACGAAGTCTCGGCTTGTTTCCAATGTCTTGAGCGGCGCGCAGCTTCACCTCGCAATAACGTCGCTTCCGGTTGGTGCATACCTTCAAGAACATCTTGGACCTGTTGCGGTTTGTTTGTGGCGATTAAACATCGCGCAAGTAAGATTCTCGCTGCTTCGGCTCGAGCGGTTTCCGGTTGTGTGGCCAGAAATTGGTGAGCTTTCGTGACGCCCACTTCCGGAATCCCGTTTTGTTCCGCTTGAATCGCGTCATCCAGCAGGTCGGCGAATGCGTTGCCAACGAAAAGTTGGAGAACAAGACCTAGCACACAAAGCCAACGTCGTCGTGATGGCGAGCGACTAACGGCTCTCGATGGATTTCGAAAATCTCTCACGTCGTTTTACGTCCTGCATGTCGGCCCTCGACTGCGGGATGACACCTGGCTGAGATTTGCTGTCGCGTTGCGACAACAGCTACAAGGCTTATTGAGCTGTGCGAACCCTTCATTCCAGAACGCGTCTCAAATACATTCCTGTATGGCTGGCCTCGATGCCGGCTATCTGCTCGGGTGTTCCTTGTGCGATGATCTGGCCACCACCGTTTCCTCCTTCCGGGCCGAGATCGACAACCCAATCCGCGCTTTTGATGACCTCCAGGTTGTGCTCGATCACAATCAGCGTATTCCCTTGATCCCGAAGCTTTAGCAAAACTTCCAGCAGCTTGTGAATATCGGCGAAGTGCAAGCCAGTCGTTGGCTCGTCTAGAATATAGACTGTCCTGCCTGTTGCTTTCTTCGCAAGTTCCGCCGCCAACTTCACCCGCTGCGCCTCACCCCCGGAAAGCTGAGTGCCAGATTGACCGAGCCGTAAGTACCCAAGCCCCACATCAACCAGGGGCGTCAGCTTGTCGTAAATCGCGGGCACAGCGCGAAAGAATCGCGCTGCTTCGTCAACCGACATAGCCAGGATGTCGGAGATATTCTTGCCGCGATACGTTATCTCAAGCGTTTCCCGGTTATACCGTTTGCCTCGGCAAACCTCGCATTCGACATATACGTCCGCTAGGAAGTGCATCTCGATCTTGATCAGCCCGTCACCCTGGCAGTTCTCGCAGCGGCCACCTTTCAAGTTGAAACTAAACCTTCCGCTCGAGTAACCACGAATTCGAGACGCGGGCAATTGGCTAAACAAATCGCGAATCGGACCGAATGCGCCTGAGTAGGTTGCTGCGTTCGATCGCGGTGTGCGTCCAATCGGGCTTTGATCGATTACAATCGCTTTATCGATCTGATCGAGTCCCAAAATCGAAGTGTGCGCACCCGGACGTTCCTTTGATTTGTAAAAATGCCGAAACAGAGCCCGGCGAAATATGTCATCAACCAGCGTCGATTTTCCGCTGCCGGAAACGCCGGTAACGCAAGTCAGACAACCGAGAGGAAAGGCAACTGTCAGATCCCGCAGATTGTTTTCCTTTGCTCCCGTCACAGTGAGCCATCCTTCCGCGCCGGATCTTTCGCTGGTATGCACGGTAGCGGGGGTAGTCCGCGCCCGTGGGATCGGAATTCGCAGCGTTCGCCTGAGATACTGTCCAGTCAACGAATCGGGATGCGCTTCGATTTCTGCCACAGTACCTTTCGCCACGATTTGTCCACCACGCGGGCCAGCACCTGGGCCAAGATCGATCACGAAATCCGCGGACCGAATCGTGTCTTCGTCATGTTCGACGACTACTACGGTGTTACCGAGGTCGCGCAAATGCTTTAGTGTTGTCACCAAGCGATTGTTATCACGTTGATGCAGGCCGATGCTCGGTTCGTCGAGTACGTAGAGTACACCAGCGAGCCCAGATCCAATCTGCGTTCCCAGGCGTATCCGTTGTGCCTCGCCTCCGGACAAAGTGCCGCTCTCCCGATTGAGCGTTAAATAACCCAACCCTACTTCGACGAGAAAGCTGAGACGGTTTCGAATCTCCCGCAGTACCTCTGTCGCAATCAGACGCTGATGTTTGGAAAGCGAAATATTTTCCAAAAACAGCTTTGCGTCCTCTATCGTTAGTGCACAGAACTCGTGGATATTCAGTTCGCGCCCATTTACGTCTTGAATAGTCACTGCTAGAATCTCAGGACGCAGCCGGGACCCGGCGCAGACCCTGCAGGTCCGCCGGCCTTGAAAAGCCTTTAACCGGTTCTTAGTGAATTCGCTCTCAGTATGAGCGAGCAGATTATCGAGTTGCGCCAACACTCCTTCGAATGGCTTTTCTACGATCTTGGTTCCGAATTCAAAACGCACCGCCCCGTCCCCAGTGCCGAATAGAAGCGCCTCGCGGAAGCGCTCCGGGAGATCGCCGAACGCCGTTTCCAAGCTGACACCGAAGTGTTTTGCTAATGCCTCGAGCTGTGAGCCATGGTACGCCTGCATTCGCTTGGTCGACTTTCGCCAGGGCGCAATCGCACCATCTTGAAGAGACCTTTTCGGTTCCGGAATCACTAACTCAGGATCAAAATAAGCCTCTGAACCGATTCCCTGGCACGCCGGACATGCTCCTGCCAGACTGTTGAAAGAAAAATGTTTGGGCGTGAGTTCCGGCAGCAAAAAATCTGTCCGCGGATTACAATATTCGGTGGAGTAGGGGACATCTTCCCAGACTGTTGCGCCTGGCAGTTGGCGGCTGACAACGAGTCGGTTTCCGCCCCAAGCGAGAGCCGTGTCGACCGAATCGGCTAGCCGGGTGCGAACACCTTCACGGATCACGAGCCGGTCTACTACAACATCGATCGAGTGACGCCCGGTTTTAGAGAGTCTGATTGGCTCAGGTCGAGCCAATTCCAGGATTTCACCGTCGACTCGGACCCGAACAAATCCTTCTCGCTTAACCTTTTCAAGAACATCGCGGAACTCACCGATCTCATTTCGTACAAGCGGAGCGATTACCAGCGCCCTGGTTTCGTCCGGATAAGCCAGGATCTGGTCGACAATCTGCTCGGGCGTTTGTTTATAGATTTTCTCCCCGGTTACCGGGTCATGTGGCTGACCGATCGCGGAGAACAGAACCCTCAGATAATCATAGACTTCCGTCGTCGTGGCAATGGTCGAACGCGGGTTCGCCATTGAGCTGCGTTGCTCGATCGCAATCGACGGTGAGAGACCTTCGATAAAGTCAACGTCCGGTTTCTCCATTTGATCGAGAAACTGCCTAGCGTAGGCAGAGAGACTCTCCACGTAGCGCCTTTGTCCCTCCGCGTAGAGCGTATCGAAAGCGAGCGAAGATTTTCCCGATCCGCTCATTCCCGTGACCACAACCAAGCGCTCCCGAGGAATATCGATGTTGATATTCTTCAGATTGTGCTGTCGTGCCCCAAGTATTCGAATGTTCTCTGCAGCCATTTTGCTGGAAAGCGGTGAACGAATAACCAAGCACAGGACTTGCCAGGCGACTAGCCCACTTTTTTAATCACGCAATCAAAGAGAAAGGTCACTCCACTGTGGCGGGATCGCTCCATCGTCCGGAAAATGATCGAAAACGGCGAACAGAAGATCGCAGAGGAGACAAAGACGAAAAGAACTCATCAAAGCCTTGTTTACTTTCTTTGCATTCCTGGACGTCCGACTGCGCAATTTCGCGAGGATTTCTCACGCAGAGGTCGCTGAGTAAGCCAGGGTCTCGGATTTCAATTTTCTTCCTCGGCGTTCCCTCCGCGTCCTCTGCACGAAAGCAAATCATGGATCCTGACGCGGCGGTGGGACCATCTCCAACAGGCATTTGCGGCCTTAGAATCGCGCACTAATCCGATGCTTCGATCTTGTGCTTCTGGAGCCGCCGGTAGAACGCACTTCGGCTGAGGCCGAGCGCTTTTGCTGCAAGAAGAGCGTTCCCCTGATTTCGGGCGAGAGCCCGTCGAATCAACAGGGCTTCAGCCGAATCTAAATCCATTTCATCAAGGCTGGTGCTCTTGCCTTGCGTGCCCTGGAGACCAAGATCCGATGCCTGAACCTTATCGGATCGTGCTAAAAGAACTGCACGCTCTAACACATGGCGCAGCTCTCGAACGTTTCCGGGCCATCCGTACGCCTGTAAAGCAGCGATCGCATCCGGATGAATCCCAGTGATTTGCTTGCGGTATCGTTTTACAAATTCTCCCAGAAATTGTTCTGCCAAAATAGGTATATCCGCAATCCGCTCACGCAGAGCCGGTAAATGAATTTGGATGGTATTGAGTCGAAAAAAGAGATCCTCTCGGAATTTACCTGCATCGATTTCCTTCCGCAGGTTCGCATTTGTGGCGCTCAACAACCGAACATCGGCACGTCGCGTCTTGGAAGAACCGACCCGCTCAAACTCGCCTGTTTCCAGAACGCGCAGAAGCTTGGTCTGTTGCGTTGCCGTGAGATTCGCGATTTCGTCGAGGAACAATGTCCCATGATCGGCCAATTCGAATCGGCCTGCACGGTCTACTTTGGCGTCAGTGAAGGCGCCTTTAACATGCCCAAACATTTCGCTTTCGAATACCCCTTCCGGAAGGCCGCCCATATTGACAGTAATTAGCGGCTGGCCGGCACGCGCCGAGAGCTGGTGGACCATGCGAGCAACGACGCTCTTCCCGGTTCCATTCTCGCCTGTTATCAGCAGGTTCGCATCCGACGGAGCAACCTGCTCGATCATCTGTTGGACTTCTTGCATCGCTGAAGAAGCGCCGACAAACCCCTCCATCGACACAGTCGTGCCTCGGAGCACGCTATTCTCAGCTTCAAGCCGTTCTTTTCCTTTTAGCGCATTTCGCAGAGCGATTTGCGTTCGAAGAATCGAGAGTAGTCGCTCGTTTTCCCACGGTTTCTGCAAAAAGTCTTTTGCGCCAAGACGAATCGCTTCGACCGCAATCTGGATAGAGGCGTATGCGGTCATGACAATGATCGGCAACGACGGATCGATCTCGCGAATGCTCTTTAACAGGCTGAGACCTTCGATCCCTGTTTGCCGGTCGCTCCGATAATTGAGATCGATCAACCCAACATCAAAATCTTCGCGCCCGATTTTTGTGAGCACTGCGGTCGGCGAATCAACAGTGACTGGCTCATATCCTTCGGTCGTGCAAAGGAAAGACAGCGCGCTTAGGACCTCTGGTTGATCGTCGGCAATCAGGACTCGTGGGGCTGGCATGGTGTCTCCGGAGAGCAACCGATTATGATTACAAAACCCGCAACGTGCAAGCCACTGTCCCGAGAACGTTAGTCCTCACCCAACATGCCAATCACCGCCTATTCCGAGAACGCCTGAAACAACACACGGCTGGGGCGGTCGAGTTTGCTTGCGTCCCTCACGATATAGAGATCTCCGGCCAGATCCCGGATCAACATTCCACCGCCGGGAATAGGCCTCGGCCAGTCATCCAGTTTTGTCTGGAAAATCCGTGGACCTTGCCTGGTATCGACCTTCCATGTCCGCAGTTCGTACTCGTCTTCGATCGACAACATCCGCTCGATCTCAAACACGAACCGTGCTTGGTCCAATGCAATGAACAGCGCGCGCCGTGATTCTTCGTCCAGTCTGTCCGGATCGAGCACAAAGCCGATTTCTTCGTTCTGGTCGTTTCGCAAAGAGACAAAAGCAGTCGCGCTGGACCAGGGAAAGCAAGGCACCGCACGGGCCGGTACCGGTCCCTGGTCCTGCACAAGAAGCAGCCGGCCTGAGCCATCGATTCTTAATTCAATGTTTTCTGATCGTGTCATATCGCGTGCGCTTCGTGTAATTGGATCTGCATCTCATAGAGTCTTCGATAGACTCCACCTGAAATATTCAGCAGCTCGCGGTGCGTTCCATGTTCGGCAATCTTGCCATCCTTGATCACCAGCAAACGGGTCGCCCGCTTCAAGGTTGAAAGACGATGCGCGATGGCAAACACCGTTCGCCCGGCAATCAAGCGATTTAACGCCTCCTGGATCTTGTGCTCTGTCTCTGTGTCCACGCTACTCGTCGCCTCGTCCAAGATGAGAATGCGCGGATCATGTAGAACTGCGCGAGCAATCGATATGCGCTGACGCTCGCCGCCGGATAATGTATGGCCCCGCTCGCCTACAATTGTATCGTAGCTATGCGGCAGCTTGCAGATGAAATCGTGCGCATTAGCGGCCCGAGCAGCGTTAATAACTTGATCTAGTGAGGCCTCCGGGAGCCCATATCGGATGTTTTCTAAGATGGTTCCGTGGAACAGAAACGGATCCTGCAGCACCATTCCCACCTGACGGCGGAAAACGCCTATGTCGAGGTCTCTGATAGATACTCCGTCAATCAAGATCTCGCCTCCGCTCGTGTCGTAGAAGCGGACCAGCAGGTTGATCAAGGTTGATTTTCCAGATCCGGATGGCCCGACTAATCCAATCAGTTCGCCGGGCTGTACCTGAAAAGAGATCCCGCGAATGACTTGCCGAACCGGGTCGTAACCAAAGGTCACGTTTCGGAACTCTACCTTGCCCTGTAGCGGTTTCAGAGACAAGGCGTCTCCTTTCTCAACCAGCTGAGGTTGAGTGTCGAGCAGGTCAAAGATTCGATGGGCGGAGCTCAAAGCTCTATTCAGCAACCGCGACATCTGTCCAATGATCTCAATGGGATAGAAATACATCCCCATGTACAGCAGGAACGAAACGAATGTTCCGACTGAGAGAGTGGTAGCTGAGGCACCCAGCAATCGCGGCAACGCAAATGCCCAGGTCAGGATCGTCATGCTGTGAACCAGCAGCATTAAAAGCGGCCAAAAGCCGGTCTAGACATAGTGAATGCGAAAACATTCATTGGTGAATGCTTCGTTGCGATCGCCGAATCGCAGCTTCTCGTGGTCTGCCTGGTTAAAGGCTTTCACAACGCGAATGCCCGGAATAGTGTCTGACAAAGCATCAGTCAAATGCGACCACTTGCGCCAGGCGCGAAGAAAGAAGGCATGCATCTGCTTCCCGTTCCTGTATATTAGCCATATCAGTATCGGTAGCGGGACAGTCATGATCAGCCCGAGACGCCAGTCCATCACAATCAGAACAATGCTCAAACCAACGAGGAGCAGGAATGACAGCGACAGCTCAACTACGCCAAAAGCGATGAAATCCCAGATCCGATCGCTGTCGGAACTCACCCTGCTAATGATGCTTCCGGTTTGTTTACTGGAAAAGAAACTGACACTCAGCTTATGGAGATGCTCATACATATCGGTGCGCAGATCTCGCGCGACATGTTCGCCCAGGACGGCCATCGTTCGTAACCGAACCCAGCCGGCGATCTCCTGAATAACAAGTGTGGCAACCAATCCTCCTAGAAAAATGATCGCTACATGCCAGGCATCCGGGGCTGGCAGCGAGCCGGCCTGATAAGGACGAATTACATCGTCGACCAGTTTTCCTGTCAGGAAGGGCGGAACTAATCGAGCCAGCGTCATCACCACCGCGCCGATCATTCCGATTGTTACCTGCAGACGGTACGGTCTAACGTAACCAAGCAGTCGCCAAATTATCGCCAGACGATTGGTACTGACTGACGCCTGCGCCTCTTTGACGTGCTGCGTTACAGCTTCCAGATAAACGCCATCGTCGTGCCGCGCCGCCAGAGACTGTCCATCCAATTGTTGCTGCAGAAAAAATAAGACATGTCCGACCGCACGCCGTTGCCGATGGCTATATCGAATCGTCGCGAACGGGTGCTCATCGATTTTGTTGAAAAGATGAACCGTCGTACAGCTCATGCCGTGGACCTCGTTGATCTTTTGCAACGACGATCGACGCTCGATCCGGATTGTTTCGTCTGCATACTGGCTCGCCGGCCGCGCAATGATAATTTCGTTCCGGGTCAGACAAAGCCAGACCTGGCACAGCTTGAAGCGTCGAGGTCGGCCATAGCGTAGACCTCGACCGCAGCACCCGCACACGCCTTTTCGATCCGCTGGCGCAGACCGCGGGGCAGCATCATTGGCTGATCAAAGTAACGCTCAAAAATTTGCTTGGTGGATGTTTGCATAGCGACAAAAGTGGAAATGACAGCTGTCCCCGGCGGGACAAAGGACGACAGCTCCCAAAGAGCTCCAGACACTGCTAACAGCCGCCCGGCTATCGGGCCACTCGCGCCAGAATCGGCCGCGTCAACGATCAGACAATCGATAGAGGCCAGCGACGGGAACGACCTGATCCAGTGTCTTGAGAGCCATATATTCGGTCATTCTAACTAGCCTCCTTTCGGTGTGGGGACGCCTACATACAGGAGGTGCGTCGTCTTGACAAGCTGTTTCTTGGTGGTTGCACAAAATCGAAAAAACCGTATTAAAAGGAAAACTCGCGATGACACTTCGGTTGTTCGTTCCTCTATTCGTCGTTTTCACCTCGGGTTTCACTTTCGCTCAAGACACCGCCTACAAGGCGCTTCGAGCAGTCGGAAAACAACGCGGCGAAAGTGCTTTGGGCCAAATCGTTTCGATCTCTGGAGTTTATGGGCATCCGCAGCCGACCAATTGGCAGGTATCACTGAATGATCCCTCCGGTCGGACCGGAGCTCGAGAACTGCAGGTCGGATCCGGACAAGTCTTGTCGGAACGAGCTGCCCGCTCGGGCCAAAGGGCAACGCCAATCGATCTGACCAAATTGAATCTCGATTCTGATGGGGCTTTCCATGCGGCCGAGCAGGAGGCGGCTCGGAACCAAGTCAGCTTCGACAGCGCTAACTATCGCTTGTTCGCTCAAGATGCATCCAGACAACCGATTTGGAAGATAGAGCTTTTCGACGTCAATCAGCGCCCGGTCGGAACCGTTCGAGTCGCCGCGGACACTGGCAATCTGATAGCTGGCAGCAACTGGGTTCGCGGCAATGGAATCGCGTCGGCACAAAACCGACCGCTCGATATTCCACGGAGGCGTACATCTGACCAGGATGTGCTGGCTGAACCGTCGCCGTCGAAAGGCGCTCAAGCTTATCAGCCGCCCCCTCCGGCAGACTATCGCCAACCACAATACCAGGATGTACCACGTCACCAACCGGCGGACGATTACACTAATGACACTTCCCAGCCTGCTCCGGACAACTACGACGGGCGCTATGCCAACGACTCAGGGAATCAGGAGGGAGAGTCGATCAAGCACCGGATCAATCGCTATGGCGCAAGCGTTTACCATTTTGGAGCGACCGTGGTTCATCGGACTACCAACGCCTTCCGCAAAGTCGGAGGATGGTTCCAGAAAAGGTTCACCGGCGAAGACACTTTAAGTCCACCCGAGCAAAACAACGATTCCGACCAGTACAACCAACCGGTCCAGCCGACCGAGCCGTACAATCAACCGGTAAATCCCTCGCCAGCAGAATAGGCTGTAGGGTGGCGAAGGTCGAACTAGAAGAGGCTGTCTCAGAGGTCGTTTCGCGACTTCTGAGAGAGTAAACCGTTCGGCTCAGGTTACGAGCTCGACCACCGAGCGTGCGACTGAAACTTTAAAACCTCGGCTATCGCAGCAAGCCCGGCCAACTACAACTTCCACACGGTCCTACCGTCTGCAATCGTCCTGACGGCCCGCCCCTTAAGCTCCCATCCATCGAACGGGGTGTTTCGCGAACGCGAATGCGATTCGGATTTTTTGTAAGTCCATTCAAGATCTGGATTGAGAATCGTGACGTCAGCGTCTGCGCCAGGAACTAAAGTCCCTTTTGATAACCGCAGCAGCACTGCCGGATTGATTGTGTAAAGCGTGATCACTCGTTTCAGATCGATGGCTTTCGCGCGATGAATCAACAGTGTCGCGAAAAGCCCAAACTCGGTTTCGAGCCCCAGAATACCGAATGGCGCCCGATCAAATTCTACTTCTTTTTCGAATCCGGCGTGCGGAGCATGGTCGCTAGCCAGAATTGTGATCGTACCATCCGCGACACCCTCAATTAGCGCATCAATGTCTTCACGCGCGCGCAGCGGCGGATTCATTTTGTAATTGCTGTCAAAAGAGCTGACCGATTCGTCGGTCAAAGCAATGTGGTGCGGACATAGCTCGCCGGTAACCGGTACGCCTCGCATTCTTGCGTCCCGTAGAAGTCGAACGCTGCCGGCTGAGCTCAAATGCTGACAATGGATCCGCGTGCCGCACAGTTCGGCCAGCAAGATATTTCGCATGACCATGATTTCTTCGCCTGCACGCGGCCAACCCGGGAGCCCAAGCACCGTGCTCCAGTAGCCTTCGTGCATCACCCCGCTCCCTACCAGGTTGTAGTCTTGGCAATGATCCATCACCGCCAGATCAAACATTCGGGCGTACTCGACCGCGCGGCGCATCAGTTCATGGTTCTGGATGCACTGACCGTCGTCTGTGATGGCAACAATTCCGGCCTGAACCATCGAACCGATCGGAGCCATTTCTTCGCCGGCCAATCCCTTGGTGATGGCTCCGGCTGGAAAAACGTTGATGCAGGCGGTTTCCCGAGCCCGATCAGTTATCCAGGTGACGCTGCTAGGACTATCCAAAGGCGGCGTTGTATTCGGCATGCAGACGACTGTAGTGAACCCGCCTGCGGCAGCGGCCTGACTTCCCGTTTCAATCGTTTCCTTATGCGATTGGCCCGGCTCGCGAAGATGGACATGAATATCAATTAATCCCGGTGTGACCACGAGACCTTTTGCGTCAATTGTTTCGTGCCGCCCGGTCGGTGGCGTCGCCGAAATCAAGCCGTTCACGACGTATAGATCGGCGACTTCGTCGCGGTCAATCGCCGGGTCGATGATGCGTCCGCCATGGATAATAAGATTTTTCATCCAGTCTTACGCGCAGCGCTACTGCATAAGAACAGGACCGCCATGCGGACGGCTAGTCCGTTGGTAACTTGTTCCAGGATCACGCTCTGAGGCCCATCAGCGATGTCGCTGTCAATCTCAACGCCACGATTCATTGGTCCCGGATGCATCACTAAACAATTTGGTTTCAATCTCAAAGCGCGCTCTTTGGTTAATCCGAAAAAACGAACGTACTCGCCCAGACTCGGAAAATATTCCTTACGCTGTCGTTCATGCTGGATGCGCAATAAGTTGATAACGTCAGCATAATCGATGATATCGTCGATGCTTCGCGCGACCCTTGCTCCCATCGCTTCAAACGAACGTGGAAGAAGCGTGCTTGGCCCAACTAAGATTACCTCGGCGCCTAGTTTTCTGAGTGCCCATAGGTTGGAGCGCGCAACTCGGCTGAAAAGGATATCGCCTACAATGGCAATTTTCAGACCTTCAATTTTACCTAATCGCTCTCTGATCGTGAAGACGTCGAGCAGCGCCTGAGTCGGATGTTCGTGCGCGCCATCTCCAGCATTAATAATGCTCGCGTCTAAACGTTCGGAAAGGAAATGTGAAGCACCGGCAGAACTGTGTCGCAACACGATGATATCGGAATGTAGAGCCTGTAAATTGAGCGCTGTGTCCTTGAGCGATTCTCCTTTCTGCAGACTCGACGTCGTGGCGGAAATGTTGACGACATCCGCGCTCAACCTGAACGCAGCGAGTTCAAACGATGTGCGCGTCCTGGTGCTTGGCTCGACGAAAAAGTTTACCATCGTTTTTCCGCGCAAGGCAGGAACCTTCTTGATGTCCCGCGAGCCCACGGTCTTGAATGCGGCGGCCGTATCCAGAATGGTCACTACTTCCGCTGGTTCGAGTTCGCGAATGCTCAACAGATCTTTCCGGCGCCATCCGGCAGATGCCTGGAACTCTTTTGACGGTTGAGCTGCGATCTTTTTCAAGGCTTCTCCAACAAGACTGAGTCAGGACCATCATCAACATTTTCCAGTCGAACCTTGACCAATTCCTGACGCGAAGTAGGGAGGTTCTTTCCAACGTAATCCGGACGGATCGGCAACTCGCGATGGCCGCGATCGAGCAGTACTGCAAGTTGAATCCGGGCTGGCCGGCCGAAGGAGCTGATCGCATCCATCGCGGCCCGGCATGTCCGGCCGGTAAATAAAACGTCGTCCACCAGGATCAGTGTTTTATCTTCCAGGTGGAGAGGCAACCTGGTTTCGTGGACACCAGCAAACGATTTGCGAATCCGCAGATCGTCACGGTGCATCGAGACATCGACAGAGCCCAATTGAGGTGTATGTCCTTCGATCTGGCCAATATGCTTGCCGAGCCGCTCAGCCAGTTCAACGCCACGCAGCGGAATTCCAACCAGAGCAAAATGGTTTGGATCAGGATTGTGCTCGAGAATTTCGTGAGCAATTCTCCGAAGCGCGCGGTCAATCGCTTCGGCATCCATGATGGAAACTGAGTGTGACATACCTTTGCGACCTCACTGGATCACTTAAAAGGCGAAACTATGTTTCCCAGATAGTCTCGGCGATGTCGGAAATCAATAGCAAAAAGCTATGGATTCTTTGACTGCCGCTGCCTGCGCTCTCGCCAAGCAGAACGATGCTTCACAATCCAATCAAGGAGCGCGCGCTCGAATCCGATATCGTATCCGGCCTTCTCACTCTCAAGCCACTTATGCCGAAGTATCTCTTCGCGCTCGGCCAGGAACTCCTTGTAAAGCACAGAATTCTTTACCAATTCTGCGGAATCTTCTTTCGGAGGCTCCATTGTTACGCTGGGATTTTCCATGAGACGGCTCCGGCGAGTCAATGACAATCTATCGCTTCTCAAACCGGTTGGTGAAGCGAGACTGCCGGCGCCGCGCCTTTCGATTAATTTTCGTTTTATTGTTCTTCGACCCGTTTCCGTATCTCATGGGCAATCTCTATAAACACCTGAGAAATCGGGTGGTTGCGGTTTTCCAAAACAATCGGCATTCCGCGATCTCCGGCCTCTCGCGTTTCGATGTCGATTGGGATCTCTCCGAGCAAGGGTACACGCAAACGCTCCGCTTCGCGCTTGCCGCCGCCTGCTCCGAATATGTCATATCGTTTCCCATCACTTGGGGACAAAAAATAACTCATGTTTTCGACGATGCCGAGAACGTTCACATTCACCTTGGCGAACATCGCGCTCGCCTTGCGAGCATCAATCAATGCAACCTCTTGCGGTGTCGTGACGATAATTGCGCCAGATAACGCTACTGTCTGTACAACAGTCAGTTGGATGTCGCCGGTTCCCGGGGGCAAATCGAGAATCAGATAGTCTAGCCCGCTCCAGTCAACCTGCCGCAGAAACTGCTGGGTAGCGCGAGTAACCATGGGCCCCCTCAGGATAGCCGGCGAGTTGTCGTCCAGCAGCGAACCCATCGAAATGAGCTTAATACCATAGCGCTCGATAGGAATAATGGTGTTATCGCTGGTGGCCATTGGCCGCTCCCGCGTCGCCCCAAACATCAGCGACACGCTCGGCCCGTAAATATCACAATCACAAAGACCAACGTTCGCTCCAATCTGCCCAAGAGCCGCTGCCAGATTTGCCGAAACGGTCGATTTGCCGACGCCTCCTTTGCCGCTGGCAATCGCAATGACCCGTTTAACTCCCGCGATCTGGGTTGCGCCACTTTTTCCACTGCTAGCCATATCCGGCGGAGCGGTAATATCGATTACAACCTTAACCGAACTTACTCCCGGTACTTGTCGAAGGACGCGCTCGGAGTCGCGCTTAAGAGCTTCCGGAACCGCTGGATTGTTGGTAGCGACATTCAGGCGCACCAAGATGTCTGCGCCCGCAATCTTCACCTCTTTGACCAAGCCAAAACTGACAATGTCTCGGCTGTACCCCGGAAATTTCACGGCTTTGAGGTGCCCAATAATGAGTTCTTCGGAGAGAGTCGCCATACGCTTCATTACCACGATCAACGCTTGTTCACAGACCTGTCAACTGGGGTGGTGGTTTCGAGTTCCGAGTTTCGGGTTTCGAGTTCCGGGTATCGGACCCAGCGCGCAGCTCGCAACCCGAAACCCGGAATCCGAAACTCGAAACCCGGAACTCGGAACTCGAAACCCCGGAAGCCTTCTCCACAGGCTTCAAATCATAGATCTTGCCCCAATCTCCTTCGGCTAGAACTGGGCACCTGGATTCCCACTCCTTCTTCGAATTCGGGTAATATGCCTCTTCAAAGCGGCCCCAGAACAAACAATCTGCACCAAGCTCCGCAGCCGTCTGCTCCCAGCCCGGAGCCGATTGCATGAGCGAATTCAGCTGCGTCTCGATTGCCCGATAGTCTAGGCCATGACTCCAAAGATGTCCCGGAAAACCAAGGACGAGCCGATGCCCGTTCACCAGCGCAGGATGGTTGTAGGTAGGGTAAGCCGCGAAAACGGTATCTGCGGAAAAGGAGTGCATGGCTTCGTCGACTTCTTGCCACTCGGAGAGACTGCCAATTTGAAATCCTTTCTGATTGGTAACGAACGACCCGGCCAGGCTAATAAATCCTGAAAAGAACAGGCCAAAACAGACCACTGCTCTAAATGCCGGATGCCACCGGGAAAGGAACGCCTTCCAGAGCGTAAACATGATCAACAGATATGCCCAAAAAAACAGCTTAGTGTTGTCCCATGCCCAAGGAGCGAACTTAACAAACGCGCAGGCCACAAATACCGCGGCGGAAGGAAAAAACCACAAGCTTAGCACTTGCTTCAAATTGCCGGTCGTCGGCTCCTTAGACGGGATCAGGAGATAGATTGAGAGCGCGAGGAGGGCCGGTAAAAACAACCCGAAGTTCAATAACCAAAACCACCACGCTGAGGCCCCAGTCTCCCGAGCCATCCATCCAGGATACCACGCAAGGGCGTCGGTTTTTGAAAATCCGGTGACCGCATAAACACAGAGAGTTGCCGGCGCCAGAGAAGCCGCGACCAGTCGCAGCAATGAACCACGCCAGTTGGGATCACCAAACAAACACCAGCACAGCAAGAGGAACGACAGAAATAAAAACGTGTGAAGATGAAAAAGCGGCATCGTTGAATAC
>JBKPCS010000089.1:0-34053 GCA_046727495.1 bacterium
GAAAAGGTGAACCTAGTGCACCATTTCCGTGAACATGACGGACCCTGATCCCTCGTTAGACCTTCGTATCACCCCCGATTGGTTAAAAGAATCGGAGCCGGCCAACCGCTATGCCGATTATGAGGGGGATGAAACCGGGAGCCGTTATGACCGTCCGCGGCGGGACCGTCGGGAGGAGCGGCGTCCCAGGCGTCCGACCGACCGGGAGAGAAGCCACTCCAAAAAGCCTTCCGGGCCTGACCGGCCAAGGCAGATCGCTCCTCAACGCACAGACCGGAATCAACCGAGGTCACCTGAACGGGCGCCTCGGCCACAGGGGCGCTTTTTCAGACGAGACGAACCGCGTCCCGAAGTAGAGCCAGCTCCTGTACAGATAGATTTTCTGCCAGAAGAACGCGCATTTTCCAAGATTATTCAGCAGATTAAGTCAGGCCATGTCGCCTATCCGCTGTTCGGCCTGGCACGGATGTTCCTGGAACGTCCGGAGCGTCACTCTATCCGGGTCCGATCGTTGGACAACCACACGATGATCTACCAGTTGGGCGACCGCGGGGCGGTAGCAATGGAAGCAAGTGCGTTGGAACGAATCGCTTTCAACGAGACCAAGGATACCTTCTACGAGACGCAGATTATCGAGAAGGAACCGGTCAAAGGAAATTTCGCCGCGGTAGCGCGCTGTACGCTGAGTGGTAAGTTGCTCGGGCCGACTAATTATCACGCGTTTCAACCCCAGCTTCGGGCGCTTTACGAACAGCGGTTCAGCCGCCGCATGACTTTTGAGGAATATCGGCGAACAATCGAGATCACAAGCGATCAGCAGGCTGTCGAACAATGGAAAGAAGAGGCCCGCAAGGTCGTAACGTATCGGACCAAAAACGAGCCGGAACCGGTTGTGCTCGAGAATTTGTCGGCGGTTGAACAGCATTTCCGTACGCATTATCTAGCGACCGTTGTGCGTCCCTGCCTGGCAGCTGAGCTGCCCGGAGACGTGATCCGTCATTTACCGGACCGGAACATCATTGCTGCCGTGCGCAAGGCAAGAGACCGGGAAAACAGGTTCCCAGCCCAAATGGCGGGGGCTCTCCGGCATGGCCTGAATCAAGCTGGCCTGCACGTTTTCCGGCACAAGAAACGCATTCTTTATATTTCGACTGCGCGCCCGCAGGTCTTCGATCCCAATCAGGCATCGGTCTCGCCAAGCCTATCGGCAATTCTTTCAACGATCCGCTCGTATCCGCGGATTGCGCGAAAGCAACTGGCCGAGAAAGTGCTCAGTAAACTGATCAGCCAGAAGCCGATTGATGAGGCGAGTGAAGAATATCAGCACGCGAGAACCAGTCTGGCGACCGATCTCATCTGGCTGGCCAAAGCCGGACACATTATCGAGTTCGCCGACGGGACATTAGATCTTCCGCTTCCGCCGAAACCTGTTGTCAAACCGGCCAGCGAAACGGCGGAACAGCCAGCATCAACAGCAAACGCGGTCTCCGAAGGATCTGAATCGGCTGACACGCTGGCGGAAGCTGCTGAACCGGAAAACGTGCCTACAGAGGGTGGCGCGGAACATCATTCGGTCGGGATGGAAATGCCTGAGGCCTCGCCCACACCCGAAGCGCAGCCGGTGACCACAGAGCCTGTCGAAGCTCCTGTCGCCGAAGGTGAGCTCGGGCCGGTATAGGACCGGGATCTCACGCAAAGACGCGAAGGGGATCTCACGCAAAGGCGCAAAGAGGGATTTCACGCAAAGACGCCAAGACGCAAAGGTTAAGAGATCTTGTCGTTTGGGAAAAGGCATCAGTACCGTGGGCGTCTCAGGCACCAGGACCGCGGAACTTGCCCAAGGCACGGCTCAGCGAGCTTCGCCCTACCAAAAGATCAAAACGGCGCATCCCTAACCCGGACCGTCTAACAATCGTCTCTCGTCTTCCCTGGCTGCAAATCCCAATTCTGTTAACCTTTGCGCCTTGGCGTCTTTGCGTGAGACCCTTTCCGCGTCTTTGCGTGAGATCCCTCTTCGCGTCTTGGTGTGTGAGCCTCCTGCCTAAGGTAACGGTAGACGATAAACGGAAAACGGTAGACGGTAGACCCTACCTATGCGCTTTATTCGCTATCTTGCTCAGGAGGGTGACGTACGTTACGCCGTCGAACATGCTGACGGCCGTTGTTTCGATATCCAGGGAGATATCTTTGAAAAATTTGAGGTAACCGACCGCGAAGCCACAATGGTAAAGCTTCTAGCGCCGATCGAACCTCGTGTGTTTCTCTGTATCGGTCTGAACTACCGGCGCCATGCTGAGGAATCGGGGGCAAAGATCCCGGAACGACCAGTGCTATTCATGAAAGGCGCCAACGCGGTTCAGAACCCGGGCGACCCGATCCTTTTACCGACTCATTTGGCGAGCCACGAAGTGGACTACGAATGCGAGCTCGCAGTCGTGATTGGCAAACGTTGCAAGAACGTCCACAAAAAAGAGGCTACAGATTATGTCTTGGGATACGCCGCCGCGAACGATGTCAGCGCACGTGATTGGCAAAAAAAATTCGGTGGAGGCCAATGGTGCCGCGGCAAAGGTTTTGACACGTTCGCGCCCCTCGGACCCGCGATCGTCACTAAAGATGAAATTCCAAATCCCAATTCGTTAGCGATCGCTACACGGGTAAACGGTGAGACGCGACAATCATCAAATACGTCAGACATGATTTTTGATGTACCAACTCTAATTGAATTCCTCAGCGGTAGCACAACGCTCCTACCCGGCACCGTGATTCTCACCGGGACGCCACAAGGCGTCGGGGGGGCTATGAATCCGCCCCATTACCTGGCTCCCGGCGATATAGTAGAAATCGAGATCGAAAAAATAGGGGTGTTAAGTAACCCGGTTGAAGCGGAAGGATGAGGAGAGTGCGAGTTGAGTGCGAGTTGAAAACAGCCGTCAGGGCATGGCAGGTTGTTAAACGGCGAAACGTTGGGGATCGCCGACGCAACCGGGATTGAAAATTCGAAATGGGCATTACGATGTCGCTAACCGAAAACGGAAAACTGAAAACCGAGGACCGAAAACCGATAACGTCGGACCGCAGGTCCGCGTTCGAACTCAGTTCCCAGTTCAAGCCTCGTGGCGACCAGCAGCACGCCATCGATGAGCTTGTCCGTTTGATGCAGGCCGGGAACCGGCACCAGACGCTGCTCGGCGTTACCGGATCGGGAAAAACGTTTACAGCAGCAAATGTTATTGCCGCTTTGAACAAACCGACGCTGGTCATTTCGCACAACAAAACGCTGGCAGCCCAGCTTTACAGCGAGTTCCGGCAATTTTTCCCAAACAACGCGGTCGAATATTTCGTTAGTTATTTCGATTACTATCAACCAGAGGCGTATATCCCGCGTACTGACACGTACATCGAAAAAGATTCATCGATCAATGAAGAGATCGAACGGCTTCGTCTTTCAACCACGACCTCTCTGCTCTCCCGGCCGGATGTCATCGTCGTAGCAAGCGTCTCTTGTATCTATGGATTAGGGTCACCGGAAGATTACGAAAACATGGTTGCCGTCGTTATCAGAGGGCAACCCCTTTCACGCGAGCTGTTCCTCGCGAAGCTAGTAGACATGCTCTACGAGCGGAATGATATCGCATTCGAACGCGGAAGATTCCGCGTGCGCGGCGACGTGGTAGAGGTTTTCCCAGCGACATTCGACGAAGAGGCGATTCGAGTTGAATTCTTTGGCGACGAGGTGGAAGCAATCACGCGCTTTGATCCGCTGACCGGTCATGGGAACGAAAGTCTCGGGAGGTTTCCGTTCTACCCAGCGAAACAATTCGTCACCCCCTACGATAAGATGCAGCGAGCGCTGCGTACGATTCGGGAAGAACTGGATGAACGAATCAAGTGGTTTGAAGCCAATGGCAAACTTCTGGAAGCGCAACGAATCAAGATGCGCACCGAATTCGATCTCGAGATGATGCAGGAAATGGGGTTCTGCAGCGGAATCGAGAACTATTCAAGGCATCTGAGCGGCCGAGCGCCAGGATCGCGCCCTTACACTCTGCTTGATTTTTTTCCCAAGGATTTTCTGCTGGTGGTGGACGAATCGCACGCGACGATACCTCAGATCGGCGGAATGTACGAAGGAGATCGTTCGCGAAAAACTGTGCTGGTCGAGTATGGATTCCGGCTTCCTAGCGCGCTGGACAACCGACCTTTGAACTTCCCGGAGTTCATGGAGATGACGCACCAGACGTTGTATATCAGCGCTACTCCGGCTGAATTCGAGATTAAGAACAGTGTGGTCGGCAACACGGGCTACATTCCGCACACGCGATCACGGATTGGCCAGGAAGAAACCGAGCCGGTTTTAGTGCCGATGTTGACTGGGAAAGGATCGAATACACTCGACGTCGATACACCGGGCGCTCGATTGATTGTGCAACAGATTATCCGGCCAACCGGCCTTCTCGATCCAAAGATCGCGCTTTATCCGCTCAAAACGCAAATCGATCAGACGATCGAACTTTGCCGGCAACGCGCGGAACAGGGGGAACGGGTGCTTATCACCACTCTGACCAAGCGTACTGCGGAAGATTTAGCCGATTACCTTCGCGACATTGGGTTGAAAGTTCGCTATCTGCACAGTGAGATCGATGCTATTGAACGAGTCGAGATTCTTCGGGCACTGCGGGCGGGCGAGTTCGATATTCTGGTGGGGATCAATCTGTTGCGCGAAGGGCTTGATCTGCCGGAAGTGAGTTTGGTTTGTATTCTGGACGCCGACAAAGAAGGCTTCTTAAGGAGCCAGACATCGCTCATTCAGACGGCGGGCCGCGCCGCCAGGCATATTAACGGAGAAGTCGCGCTGTTTGCCGACACGCTGACCGACAGCATTCAGAAACTGATGGCGATCACGGAGTATCGGCGCACCAAACAGATCGAGTATAACGAGCGTAACGGGATCACACCGGCGAGCGTGAAGCGGGCGGTTCAGGAGAGTTTGCACATGCTGCTCAGAGGCCGCCAGATCGAAGAATCGGTCGTGCGTGAGAGCGGACGCGATTTTAATATCACCGAGGTTTTGCGGGAGTTAGAAGAGGAGATGCAGACAGCTGCCGCTAACCTCGAATACGAGCGCGCTGCGCTTTTGCGCGACCAGATCATGGAGCTGAAGAACGGCACGGGAGAAGCAAAGATCGCACCGAAACGGCGCCCGGTGAGCTATGGCGCGCCAAAGAAGCCGGCGCGCAAACGGCGCTGAATGGGACGATGGGACCGGACCTATGCGACGTATAGGACGTATAGGACGTATAGGACGTATACGACCGATGGGAGGTTAGCGGTGGACGGTCGAACGGCAAGCCGCACGCCTACGGCGTGCGCTCGATCCAGCCGTCTTTCAGGCGGATGATCCGTTTGCCGTAGCTGGCGTTTTCCTCGGAATGGGTGACTTGGACAATCGTCGTTCCTTCGTCGTTTAGTTTCCGAAATAGCTGCATGATTTCCCGGGCCTGGTCCGAGTGCAGGTTACCGGTTGGTTCGTCCGCTAATATCAGCTCGGGGTTCGCGACGATCGCTCGCACGACACCGACCAATTGTTGCTGTCCGCCCGAAAGCTGGTTTGGAAATAGATCTCGTTTCCCAACTATATTGAATCGATCCAGAGCATCGCACACGATCGACTCTCGCTCTCGTGGTGGAACGTTTCGGTACGATAGCGGAATCTCAATGTTCTCGTACACGGTCAGATCATCCAACAAATGATAAGACTGAAATACAAATCCGATGTGCTTTTTTTGCAGGGCGAATCGGTCCTTCGGTTTCAGAGAATGCACCGGTTGATCCAACAGAAAATACTCCCCTTCCCACTGAGCATCGTGCATTCCAAGGATATGCAACAGCGTTGATTTCCCCGCTCCCGATGGCCCCATGACGGAAACGAAATCGCCTTGTTCAACGTCCAGACTGATTTGTCGAAGAACGTAGAAGAACCCGTTCTTCAGTTTATAAGAGCGTTCGACATTTTTGAGCTGGATCATGGGAGTGCGTGTGAGTGTAAGTGTGAGTGTGAGTGCGAGTCGGTAAGGTTTCAGCTTAGCCTCGTGCGTGTGGCCAGCTGTAAAGGTTTTCCGTTTTCGGTTTTCGGTTTTCGGTATCCGGTTTTCGGTTGATGGGACTTATGGGACCGATAGGACCAATGGGACGTATAGGACTCCACTAAGTTCGTTTTTGCTCTCTTCGAGACGTTCTGTTCCCGGCTTTCTGTTTCAGTTCCCGGCGTTCCCGGCGTTTCTCTCACTCCTCTCTCAACGCAACGATTGGATCGATCTTCATGGCGCGATGAAGCGGGTTCAGGTGAGCAAGCAACGCCACGGCTGATACAAGAGCGGCAGTGCCCAGGATGGTGATTGGATCCGCGGCGGTGATCTCGTACAGGAAACCATTCACCAAACGAGATAGGCAGAGGACACAACCGATACCAAGTAGAAGACCAAGAAAGACTAATCCCATTCCACTGCCGGTAACCAGCTTGAGAATGTGACTGCGCTGGGCACCGAGAGCGACCCGGACTCCGATCTCGCGCGTTCGCTGGGTAACCAGTAAAGAGATCACTCCATACAGACCAAGCGTTGCCAATAGCAGCGCAAGAATCGCGAGACCGGCGAATAACCCGACCACGAATTTTCTGTAGGAAACGTTGTCATCCATGAGATTTTCGACTGTCTTAATTTCCGTCACAGGCAACCTTGGATCGGTTGTTCGAACAGCACTTCGAACAGCAGCCACCAGGTCCTCACCGCGAAAAGAAGCTTGGCCGCACGCCGCCGAGCAACCCCAGGAGTAGCATCTCGGTAGCAGAATAAGCGATAAGCTGGACACGACTGGCTCCCAGCGCAGCACGAATGCTGAGCTCACCCTGGCGCGCGAAATTCCGGCTTAGAATCAGGTTGCTCAGGTTTACACAGATCAAAAGGCTTAGACAGCAGACGGCGCAAAGCAGGAGCAGCAAATCATTTTGTGATGTTCCAATCAGATCGGTCTTTAAGCCGATCAGATGACTCCGATAGTCTGGTTCGTTCGGATTTTCTTTATGGATTCGCTCCATGACCGCGTCGACACGCGCCTGCGCTTCTTGAATGGAAACGCCGTCCGTTAATCTCGCTGTAACGAGCCAACCCGCGATATCTCGATGCTCGAGATCTGCCTGGGTAAACGTGTAAGGAACCCAGCAATCCACCTCCTGACTTTCAGGTACGAAATCTTTTGGCATTACACCAACGATTTCGTGCTCGATTCCGTTGAGAACCACTCTTCGACCTACGACCTGCGAATCAGCTGCGAAAAGGCCGCGCCACGCCTTTTCGCTGAGAACAACTTCATTCGCTGCGGTAGTCTCGACTGAATGGAACTCTCTACCTAAGAGTGGTTTTGCGGCGATGACATCAAAGAAGTTCGCCAGCACTTTTCGGCCATATAAAGGCTTCGCTTCAACACCCGATTGCAGAGCCAGACGTTGTTCCTGTGTTGCAGTGACGCCTTTAAAACATCCTGCTCGCTCTCGCCAATCAACTACATCCGGGGCGCTGACATCGAAATCGCCGGAGTTTCCGTCCCGCTTCCAGACTCGTACCAGCCGATCCGGGTCTTTAAAAGGCAGTGGACGCAGTAGCACGGAATCGATGATGCTGAACATCGCCGCCGTCGCGCCAATTCCCAAAGCCAGTGTGAGTACGACGGTGAGCGTAAATCCGGGCGATTTCCAGAGAAGGCGAAATGCATGACGGATGAGATTCATGGCGAGAGGAGCTAGGTGGCATCGTATCGGCGTATCGGGCGTATCGGCGTATCGGCGTATCGGCGTAAGTCGATTCTGTGCTGTTCGTGATCTTTGCGGCCATCGTTTCATGGTTCTGTCTTCAGATTCTGAATTCGAGATTCTAGATTCCGGTTTTCCGTTCTCAGGGCGCGGCGCTCACGACGTTCCCGGCGTTTCTCTCACTCCTCCCTAAGTGTGTGAATCGGATCGATTCGGATTGCTCGCCGTGCGGGAAGCCAGCTGGCAAGTAGCGCAGTACAGCCAAGGACTGTTATTACTCCAATAAACGTCCAAGGGTCTGTTGCGCCGACACCGTGGAGGAAGCTGGTCAGCAAGCGCCCGAGGACGAAAGCTAACACAATTCCAAATGCGAGACCGATACCAACCAGCGCCATTCCTTTGCCGACTACCAACCGGAGGACGTTGGTCCTGGTGGCGCCAAGTGCCAGACGAATCCCAATCTCCCGTGTGCGTTGAACAACAGAATAACCGAGCACACCGTACAGCCCTATCGCCGCCAGAAGCAGAGCGAGGCCGGAAAACAGTCCAACCACCATCGTCGCAAGATGTTGAGTTTTCAGGCTGTTCGCTAACCGCTGATCCATTGTCTGGACATTGAATATCGGAATATCCGGATCAACCGCCTGAACGGCCCGCTGAATGTCAGGAACATGCGACAACGGGTCGCTGTCGGAGCGAACGATGATGGTCGATATCTGCTCCGGACTCTGCAACACCGGCATGTAATATTGAACATAGGAAGGCTCAGCGCCGAGAGTGTCATGGATCACTGTTCGAACCACTCCGACGATCGTGTATTGAGTTCGCTGGCCGGTGCGCGCGTTATCGTTCAGCTGCTTGCCGATTGGGTCTTCGCCCGGGAAAAACCGGTTTGCGAATCGTTCGTCGACAATCGCCACTGCCGGTTTATCGACTGTGTCCTCAGCGTTGAAAGTACGTCCCCGGACTAACTCAATTCCCATAGCGCGAAAATAATCCGGCGAAACCGTCGAATACTGTGCGGATGGCGCTTCCCCTGGTCCGGGATCTGGACGACCAGTAATCGCAAAATCGTTCGTCCATGTGTCGCCACCGAAAGGAAGATTCAAGCCGAATGCGACCGAGCGAATGCCAGGCAGGGCCTGGAGCCTCTGTTGGAGCTGTTGGTAGAACAGCGCCATTTCTGTCTTTTTGGGAGGTTGCCCCGGTTCGTTTCGATATTTTATGCCGGCCAATTTGATATCGACGGTCGCCAGATTGTGAGGATCGAAGCCGAGTGGAATTCTCTGAAGCGCTCGAAAGCTCTGGACCAGCAGGCTGGCGCCAACCAAAAGGGCGCAAGCCAGGGCCACTTGCCCAATCACGAGCGAGCTTTGACTTCGCTGATGTTCTCTCCCAGTCGTGCCTGATTTACCCCCCGCATTCTTCAGAGCGTCTCCAGCATTCGATATGTTCCAGGCGGGGATTATGCCGAACAGAATGCCGGCCAGAAGACTGAGCGTCCCGCTGAACAGAATCACGGACCCGCTCAAATGAAGTTCTTGAAATCGGATTGTGCCTTGAGGCGCAATTGTTTTGATCAAATCCATGCTCCAGAAGGCAAGAAGAACGCCAACGAGCCCGCCACACAGTGCCAGGCCGATGCTTTCAATCAAAAGCAAGCCAATCAATTGCGGTCTGGTTGCGCCGAGTGCCGCGCGCACTGCTATTTCTTTGCGCCGCAGCATCGACCGACTGAGCATCAAGTTCGCTACATTGGCGCAAGCAATGAAAAGCACCGCCAAGACTACCGCTGCCAGCAGGAAGAGCGTAGATCGGTACGCTCCGACAACCCGCTCGATCATCGGAACCACTTTCACGCTGACGCCAGTGTCGGTGTCTGGATACTGTGATTCCAGGTTTCGGCAAATCACATCGAAATCTGCTGTCGCTTGTGCCATCGAAATTCCGGGGCGCAGACGTCCGATTGCTCGGATCCCTGGATGGCTGCCTCTTTCAGATAACGGGGGCCGGTCCGACATTGGCCCGAAGGTGACATACAGGTCGGTGTTCTCCGGCGTTACGTTCTGGGCGGAAGCCACACCGATGACTTCATAGCTAATGTCGTTAAAGACCAGTTTTCGGCCAATGATGTTGGGATCAGCGCCAAAGCGTTTCTTCCAGAGTTTGTTACCCAGAATAACGACCGGCTCCGAATCCTTTCGATCGTCTGCTTCGGAAAAACTTCGACCGAGCTCGGGGCGAAGACTGAGCACAGAAAAGTAACTTGCGGTAACATACACGCCCCTGAAGCGTTCCGGTTCTTTGTCGCCTGTCAGGCTAAAATGATCCATGCGATAGGCAGCCAAATCGATCAATGACCGTTGATTCGCCCGCCAATCCAAATAATCCGGATACGCCACAGCCATTTCCGGAAATTGTGCAGACGTTTGCTGCAGGTCCACTAGCCGACTGGAATCCGGATATGGCAGCGGTTGCAGGAGCACCGCGTCGATCACACTGAAGATCGCCGTGTTCGCACCAATCCCAAGCGCCAATGTCGCGATCGACGTAATGGTGAATGCCGGGCTCTTGGACAGAGCGCGAAAAATAAAACGAATATCAGAGAGCATGGGGGCGAGTGTGAATTGAGTGCGAGTGCTAGTTAGTTTTCGGTTTTCGGTTCTCGGTTTTCGGTTTTCCGTTTTCGGTTTTCCGTTCTCGGCGATGACGGCGTTGTCGACGTTCCCGGCGTTTCTCTTACTCCTCTCTCAGCGCTGTAATTGGGTTGATTTTCATGGCGCGGCGGGCGGGGAAGTAGTTGGCGAAAAGCGCAACGATATTCACAACGATCGCTACTCCGGCCAATGTTGCGGGATCGGTGGAACTAACTCCGTAGAGGAACGCTCCTAACAATCTTCCTAGCCCCAGAGATAACAGCAATCCGATTACGATGCCGATCGCAACGATCTTCATGCCGCTGCCGATCACCAAACGAAGGATATCTCTTGATCCCGCTCCGAGCGCGATGCGGACCCCATACTCACGCGTCCGCTGGGCGACGCTATAGGAAATGACCCCGTATAAGCCAAATGAGGCAAGTAAAAGAGCAGCAGCGGCGAAGCTGGCGACCAAGCCCATCACGAATCGCCGGTCTGAAAGGGTGTCGCCGACCAGGCTGTCAATTGTCTTGATCTCTTGTACCGGTATCTTCGGGTCAGTCTTACGAACTGCGTTTCGCAGATCGGCGACCAAGCTGTTCCCATCGAGATTGCCAGCACCGCGGACAATCACCGCGAACGCGGAATCCATCATGTCACCTGCGCCTAACCGTACCTTGAGCTTTCGGGCAAGCCGCCAGGTACTGCGAAGCGAGAAATCGACCTCCGCTGCAGGGGTCTGATCTAAAGAGATCTGTCTGATATTGCTGGTTACTCCAACAATCGTTATTGGCTGGCCGCCGAAGACGTTCACTGTTTGACCAATCGCTTCCTTCGGATCATTCCAGTAAATGGAAGTGCATCGCTCATTTACGACCACATTGATGTTGTCACCCTGCTCATCATTTTCGTTGAGAAGCCTTCCCGCGATTAAAGAGATGCCTGCCGCCGCAAAGTAATCGCCGTCGAAAACTCGATACTGTGGATTGGGAGTAGGGTGGTCTGGGTCGGAGCTTCTCGAAGGCAGGGTGAACCCGACAGGTGTGCTCGCGGCGCTTAGCGGGATCAGGTTAATCAAACCGGCCGACTGGATCCCTGGCTCTTGTTGAAGATTCTCCCGAAGCCGTTTAGCAAATTGGACGAGATCCTCGTCTCCCGGATAGGTTGTGTTTGGCAAAGTCAGCCGGGCGGTAAGTATTTTATCCGGCGCGGACATCCCTGTACTGGTACGTTCAAGCACCAGAAAAGAGTGGAGAAGCAGACCCGTACAACAAAGCATGACAACGGATCCGACGACTTCAAGAAGCACCAAGCCATTCTGGAGCAGCCTATGTGAGGCGCTTGACCCGGCGCGGTTTGTCTCCCGCAACGGTGTTTGCAGGTCGGCGCTGGCGTGACTGACCAGTGTGCGCGCTGGTAAAAGACCAGACAGGAACCCAGTCAAGAGCGCAAGCGCCAGCGTGAAAACGAACACCGTACCGTTCAGCGAAATCGGTGACGCTTTCGGTATATAGCTCGCGCCAATCTTCAGAAATAGGTCCAGCAAAAACATCGCTACCAGCCATCCAGCCAATCCAGCAATCAGACCGATAAGGGTCGTTTCCAGAATGAATTGGCCGATTAAATGCCCGCGCCCTGCTCCCAACGCGGTGCGAATTGCGACCTCCCGGAGACGCGACGAACTGCGGCTCAGGATCAAGTTGGCCAGGTTGATACAAACGATCAGGGTCAGGCAGCCTACGATCCCAAATAGAAAAACCAGCTGACTTCTGCGGTATCCAGTTAGAGCCTCAGTCAGCGGAACAAGATGCGTGCCGAACGGATTCTTGTACTCTTTGGCCATTGCCTGGGAAATCGCTGTCATTTCCGCCTGAGCGTTAGCCAAAGCTACTCTCGGCTTTAATCGTGCGATTGCCGTCCATCCGCGGATGCTTCGCGATTGCAGATCCGCATTGGTAAACACGACCGGAATCCAGCAATCGATCGCCAAACTGCCTGGCATGAATTGCCCGGACATCACTCCAACCACTTCATAGCGAAGTCCATCCAGCATGATTTTCCTGCCGAGGATCTGAGGATCTCTTGAAAATTGCCTGGTCCAGAAGTTCTCGCTGAGTATGACAGCGGTTTCTGCGGCCGCACCGCCGTCGGAACGGAACGTCCGGCCAAGAATCGGCTTAGCGCCGATTACATCAAAGAAATTCGGCAGCACAGTTTCCGCATTGATTTCCCTTGGCTCATCCCCGGATTGAAACGCGAATCCTTTGTCCCAGCCCGCGGTGATACTTTCGAAACACTGATTCCGCCTTTGCCAATCGACGAAATCGGCTGCCGCGGTGGGGACGACCTCGCGTCTATCCATAATGGTATCGATCTTCACCAGACGGCCCGGATCCTTAAATGGCAGCGGACGCATCAAAACTGAATCGACGATCGCAAACATTGCTGAGCTTGCGCCGACCCCGAGCGCCAACGTGAGTACAGCGACCAGAGTAAAGCCGGGAGACTTCCAGAGACGGCGGATGGCGTAGCGAAGCATTGAAAGCATGGGATGAGTGTTAGCGTTAGTGCGAGTGCGAGTGTGAGCGCTAGTCAGTTTCAGTTTTCGGTTGATAGGACATATAGGACGTATGCGTTGTCGGCGGTGACGGCGTTGTTGGCATTGAGGGCGTTTCCTACTCCTCTCTCAGCGCGACGATGGGATCGATTTTCATGGCTCGCCGGGCTGGCCACCAGCAGGCGAAGAAGGTTGTTCCTAGCAGGGTCGCCACTACAACGAGCACAACGCTCGGGTTGTTGGGTTCGAGACCGTAGAGTGAGGTCGTCAGAAATCGAGCGACTATGCCGGCGAGGATCAGACCAATCGTAAGCCCGATGCCGACAACGCTCATGCCGTTCCAGAGGACCAGACGGAAAATTTTCGCACGGATGGCCCCAAGTGCGATCCGGATACCGATCTCGCGTGTCCGGCGAACCACCGAGTAAGCGAGCATTCCATAGAGGCCGACCGCGGCAAGGACGAGAGCAATTGTGGAGAACAGGCCGACCAGTGTCATCGCCAGCCGCTGTGTCGAGAGCCGCAGCGAAATCGCTTCCTCCATGCTCTGCACATCATAAAGCGGTACTCCGGCATCGAACGACAGTACGACCTCGGTTAACGGACGAATCACTGCTCGTGGATCGCTGTCACTGCGAAGAAGAATAGAGAAATAATTGTTCGGCTCTTGCGCGATTGGACGATAGGTCAGCGCGATTTTTCGCAGGCCTGTTCCTGGTTCCCGATGTTCAACGACAGGAACAATACCAATGATTGTCCAGGTGTGGGCGTCGGTGCCGGTCTCACGAATCTGTTGGCCGATTGGGTCCTGACCAGGGAAAAATTCATTGGCAAAAGCCTCATCAACAATTGTTACCAATTCTCTACCTAATCGATCCTGTTCGTTGAATCCGCGTCCCCACAGGATCGGGATACGCATTGTTTCGAAATAGCTTGGCGAAACAAACTGTTCTTCCGAAGAAAGTTCTTGTCCGGGCTTGGGATCAGGGCGCCCAACAATTCCGAAAAAGAATTCCCAATCGCTGCCTCCAAACGGAGCATTGACGGTCAGCGCCGCAGAACGCGCGCCGGGAATAGCCGAGGCTTTCGCCAATACTTGATCCAGAAACCCAGCTAACTCGTCTTGTTTCGGTTCGGGTGAGTGTTCGCTGCCATATCGCGGTTCAGGCAAGGCGATGTTTGCCATTAGAAGACGATGCGGGTCGAATCCGAGATTGGCTGTTTGCAGCGTGCGAAAACCATCAACCAACAAAGCAGAACCGATCAGCACAATGCTGGCGATCGCAACTTGAGCCAGAACAAGCATGCCTTGTGCGCGTTGTCGATCTCGGCTGGTGGTTCCTCCATGCGTACCGGTGTTCTTCAGGCTGCTGCCAAGATCCGCTCGAGAGATTTTCCAAGCTGGGAACAGACCAAACAGCAGCCCGGTGAACACGGTTATGATCGCGGTGAACCCAAGCACATGCGCATTGATGCGAATGTTCTGGAACCTGGCTGAATCTTGAGGTGCAAGAGAAATGATCGCGTCAAGACTCCAGAACGCGAAGATCACTCCGAGAACGCCACCTATGATGGCAATCAGCAGACTCTCGGTCAGCAGTTGGGCCATGATCCGCTGGCGACCGGCTCCCAGAGCGGTTCGGAGCGCGATTTCTTTCTCCCGGCTCGCGGCTCTAGCTAGCAGCAGGTTTGCGACATTTGCGCAACAGATCAAGAGAACAAACCCGACTACTGCGAATAACACATTCAACGTCTCGCGATACTTTTGAACCGTAGCATCCAGGAGTGGAGTCATCGATATCCGTGACTGGGAGTTTGTCTCCGGGTACCGCATCTCAAGGTTCCGGCTGATTGTGTCGAATTCAGCTCGTGCCTGATCGATGGAGATCCCATCCTTCAAACGGCCGATTACTTTCAGGCCGGGATGCGAATCGCGGCTGGTCAGCGGAAGCTGGCTAGCAACCGGACCGAATGGAACAAACAAAGCGATCGAAGCAGGATTACCAATCCCTCTTGATGGAATAGCGTTTTGGGGCGCGACACCAATGATCTCGTAGTTCACCTCGTCCAGAGTTATCGTTCTGCCGATGGTCCCGGGATCAGCCGCAAAACGCCGACGCCAGAATTGTTCTGTAAGGATCGCGACATGCGCTCCGCTGTCGCGATCTTCGTTATCGGTAAAGCCGCGGCCGGGCCGAATTGGAACTCCGAGTACACGGAAATAGCTGGAGCTCATATACACGGCTTGGACACGTTCCGGATCGCCGTCACCCTTTAGGTTGAAACTGTCTCCGCGGTAGATCGATATTTCTTCGAAAGAGCGCTGGGTTGCGCGCCAATCCAGATAATTCGGATAGGCAACGGACATAACGCCGAAGCTTTGGCGTCGTTCTTCAATGTTAACCAATCGATCCGGATCGGGATAGGGCAACGCCTGCAACAGCACAGCATTCACCACGCTGAACACCGCGGTATTCGCCCCGATCCCAAGAGCGAGAGTCAGAACCGCTGTGATAGTAAAAGCTGGGCTCTTGCTTAAAGTGCGGATAGCGAATTTGAGATCGGAGAGCATGGGAGGAGCGTGGGTGTAAGTGTTAGTTGGTTTTTCCGTCTTCGGTCTTCGGTTTTCGGTTTTCGGTTTTCGGTTGATGGGACGGATAGGACCTATGTGACGTATAGGACTTGTGTGCCCTATGGGCATTTGTTTTCCCCTTGATCGGAGGAAAACATTAGGTGGTTCTTTGCGGCCTTCTGTTCGACTTTTCGGTTTCAGTTCCCGGCGTTTCTCTAGGTGCGCAGCTCTTCTTCCAGTTGGCGTTCGCGTTCTTTGTCTTCGACTACTTTACCGTCGAAGAGATGGATGGTGCGTTCGGCGTAGCCGGCGAACCGGCTGTCGTGCGTGACCATGCAAATGGTGGCGCCGCTTTTGTGCAGGTCGGCAAGCAGTTCCATGACGGCGTCACCGTTTTTGCTGTCCAAGTTTCCAGTTGGCTCGTCGGCGAGCAGGACCGAAGGCGAACCGGCAAGCGCACGCGCGACAGCGACACGCTGTTGTTGACCACCACTCAACTGGTTCGGGAAATGCTTTTGCCGATGTTGCATCCCTACCCTTTCCAGCGATTCAATCGCGCGCCGTTTGCGTTCTGCACCACTGACCTCCGAGCGATAGGTGAGCGGCAGCTCAACATTCTCAAGCACCGTCAGATCGCCGATCAGGTTGAAACTCTGGAAGATGAAACCGATTTCGCGATTGCGGATCCGGGCGCGTTCAGCAAACGAGAGACTTTCCACCTGGCGCCCGTTCAATAGATATTGTCCTCCGGACGGTGAATCGAGCAGACCCAGAATCGAAAGCAGCGTCGACTTGCCACACCCGCTGGGTCCAGCAATCGCGACATATTCACCGGGATGGATATCGAGATAGATTCCATCAAGCGCATGCGTTTCGACTTCGTCCGTGAGGAAGACCTTTTTGACGTCACTCAGATGAATCAGGGACGGAGGCCGTTCGGCGTTCGGCGTTTCGCGTTTGGCGTTTCGCGAGTCGTTTTCGGGGTGGTTAGTGTCCTCGTTGTTCATCGGATTTATGGGGAAGAGCGTGTGGACGTGGGTGCGAGTTTGAGTTGTTGTCAGTTGCCAGTTTTTAGTTTTCTGTTCCCGCACTTTCACTCATCAGAAACTCGAGGACTTGGGCGGTCAACAGAAGTGGGTTGTAGTCCTCGTCTGGAAAATTCGGCAAATCGTGTTCTTGATCGTTGGCGTTGGTAGCGTCGTTCATTCTGTTAGGACACTGCTGGGTTGCAGAAAGTTGCGGTGGCGCAGTTTCGCGAAGATTTCTCACGCAGAGGCCGCTGAGTAACGCAGAGTTTCTGACTTAAGATCTGTTTCCTCATCGTTCCTCCGCGTCCTCTGCGTGAAACCAATGTCGTCGCGTTGACCTGAAGCGTGCTTGCGGTTTCACCGCCTTGTGGCCTTCTGTTCATGTTTTCCGTTGCCGGTTTCGTAAATTGCTGGCACCGCACTCTCTCATTCTTGCCTAAGGGCGATTACAAGATTGATTTTCATCGCGCGGCGAGTTGGGAGATAGTTTGCGACCAGGCTGACCAGTATCAGCAAGAGAATGACTCCGGCGAAAGTGACCGGGTCGGTCGCGCCGATACCATAAAGTAAGCTCTGGATTAGTCGGGTTAAGCCGATTGAAACAGCCGCCCCGATTGCGATTCCTACTAGAACCAGGCGTGTGCCGTCGGTCAGGATCATTCGCAACACATCGAACCTCTGAGCACCCAATGCCATGCGAACGCCGATCTCGCGCGTGCGTTGGAGGACACCGTGAGAGATTAACCCATAAAGGCCTATTGCCGCTAAAAGGAGCGCAACGGCGGCAAAGCTACCGATCATCCAGAGATTTGCCCGTCGGTCGCTAACCGAATCGGCGATCAGACTCGACCAGAGGCTTACCCGCGAAAGTGGAATCTCGGAGTCAACCTCTGCTGTGGCCCTTTTGATCGGCGCAACTAGAGTGAGCGGATCAATCGAGTCATTAGCGCGGACGACAAGGACCATGTTCTGCGCCCAGCTTTCGCCCGGTCCGGACGTCGGCGATCGATCAACCGGAAAATAAAACTCGTCTCTTGTCGGTTCACCACGGTGTTGAGCGCTTACATCTCCGACTACGCCGACAATTGTTACAGCCAGGTTGACATCGAGATTGAGTCTATGACCGATCGCGTCCTCGGCGCTTTTCCAGTAATGAAACGCCATCGAACGATTGATTAAGATCACGCGCTGAGCGCCCACGGCGTCACGGGCGTCGAGGAAACGACCGGCAAGCAACGGAATGCCGGCCGTCTGGAAATACTCGCCACTGATTGCCCGGAGTTGGGCGACGGGTTGTTTTCCCTGTTCGAACGCGGGTTGTCCTTCGATCTGGAATGAGGTGTCATTGTCGCTCTGGGTAAGCGGCAGCAGGCCGATTGCTCCGGCTGACTTAACGCCGGGCAAAGGAGCGACCTTTTCCTGAACAGCGCGATAAAAAGTCGAGACCGATAGATCGGAGAAATAACGGTTGGGCGGCAAAGCAATCGAACCGGTCACGATCTTTTCCGGGGTGTCTATACCGGTTCTGGATTCTTGGAGTTTTAAAAATGATCTGAATAAAAGCCCCGCGCCGCTGAGAACAACCAAGGCGCACGCAATCTCCGCAATCACCAGGATGTTGCGCAGATAGCCCTGACGAACCCCTCCAACTGTTCCGCGTGAACTTTCGGTCAACGCCGCCTGCAGATCGACATTACGTCTTCGCGCGATCGTTATCAGCGGCAGTAATCCGCAGACGACACCAACAATGGTGGAAAGCGTGACTGTGAAGATCAGTACGTTGACATCAATTCTGATCTCCGACGCGCGCGGAAGAGTTCCGCCTGCGATCGATACGAAAAGGTCAGTGCCAAATAACGAAAGCAGAACGCCGCCGATTCCGCCGACCGCGCTTAACAAGATGCTTTCAGTCAGTAGTTGCCTGGCCAGACTCCAGCGAGTTGCGCCCAGCGAAACTCTGATTGCGAGTTCTCTGCGGCGGCCCACGATACGAGTCAGTAGTAAGTTCGCGAGATTTAACGCGGCGACTAGAAGCATGCATCCCACTGCCGCCTGCAGAAGGTATAACCCGGTGCGCTGGGCCCCTACCATGTCTTCCTGAAACGGGATCAAGTGTATACCAAATCCGGTATTATCGTCTGGATACTTCAAAGCGAGGTCTGCCGCGATGGCAGACATTTGCGCTTGGGCCTGGCCAGCAGTTACGCCCGGCTTCAGCCGGCCGACAATATAAGCAAGCCTGCTGCCACGGCTTTCTAGCTGACTCTTTGTGAAAGTGTAAGGAATCCATAGTTCGACTCTTTCGGTCAGAAGCCCAAAATCGTCTTGCATGACACCAACGATGGTATGGGTCACGCCGTTAAGTTCAACAGCGCGTCCGACAACCCCTTCGGATTGCCCAAAAAGCCGGCGGGCCAACCTTTCGCTGAAAATCGCAACCTGATCTCTGCCGGGCTGATCTTCTCCGGTTTCGAATCCACGTCCGGATTTAGGGTTGATCCCGAGCAGATGAAAATAGTTAGCCGAAACGGTTGCGCCTTCGATGCGTTCTGCGCCTCCCTTTGTTTGCAACGCGATGCCTCGATCCCGGTAAGCGGTCAGCTCTGAAAAGACTGTGTTTCGTTCTTTCCAATCGAGAAAATCCGGAGCGGACACATTGGATAGTGGCCAGTTTGGCTCCCAGGTTGACCAGACGCCCATCAGCTGATCTGGCTGAGGAACGGGTAAAGGTCTGACCAGCACCGCATTGATTACGCTGAAGACAGTCACCTTCGCTCCAATCCCGATCGCGAGGGTCAGGACTGCTAGCAGCGTGAATGCAGGTGAGTTGCGAAGGGAACGGAGTGCGTAGCGGAGCATTGGGCGAGTGCGAGTGTGAGTGTGAGTGTTGGCAGGACCGAGCATCTGACGTCGCCAAGGCTATATCGGACGGGTCAGCTCAGAATCGTGGGCCTGGTAGCTTCCAAGGTCTTCCGTTTTCAGTTTTCAGTTTTCGGTTATCGGTTTCCGGCTTTTACCTCTCGCACTAGCACTCACACTCACACTCATTTCAGCCTGATCCGTTCGTGGTTATCGTACGCGCTGGTGTCGGAGAGGATCACCTGGTCTCCAGGCTGGAGGCCTGATTTGATTTCGATGGCGTTTACCGAGCCTCGGCCGAGGGCGATCTTGGTGCGAACCGCTTCGTTGCCGTCGGGGGTCAGCTTAAAGAGGCCGATGGTGCTTTCGTCCTGACCAAAGGCTGGGCGCCCGACATAAATCACATCGGTTAGCCGCTCGAGCTCGATCGTCCCTTCTACTCCAAGATCGGAACGCACGGTTTTGGGCAAGACATTTTCGCCGAAGCTTACATCGACCAGAACCGTACCTTGCTGAACTGCCGGGTCTACACGTGAGACTTTTCCGGGAACGATCCCGCTGGTTCGGGTATCGATGCTGGCTGATTCGCCAATTTTGATATCGCGCGCCTGGGTTTCAGCGATTTTGATCTGCGCTTTCAGTTGCATTGGGTCGGCAACGCGCGCCAAGTTGGTTCCCGCTGTTACCTGTTGCCCGACAGCCACCGCGATCTGCTGGAGAACCCCTTTCATCCCCGCGCGGACCTGAAGAGCATCGACCTGACTATGTTTCAAGGCAGCCTGCGCTTTCGCCTGATCCAGATCATTCTGCGCAACGGCAAGCTGTGGTTCAATCGCCTGCTGGGTAAAGTCATAACGTTGTTTCTCAATTTCAAAAGATGCCGTCTTTTCGCGCGCAGTGATCTGCGATTTCTTCAGATCGAGCGCCGCGATTAATCCTTCTTTGGCCAGTCGCTCGTTTACATCGCGCTCGGCGTTGGCCGCGTCGCGCGCCCCTTCTGCCTGGGTTAGAGCAGCCCGGCGTTCCAGCGATTGCCCTTGCAACTGCGCTTTCAGGTTAACCAGCTTGGCCTGAGCGCTTGTGACCGCTGCGTCGGCGTCCAGAGCGGCTTGTTGCAATTCGGGGTTTGTCAGTGTGAGGATTACGGTATCGGCGTTCACCTCTGTTCCCGGCCATATAATGATTTTGTCTACTCGCGCATCGTTTCGAGCAGCGATCCAACTAATATCCTCAGGGACCAATGTCCCCAGGCCGCGCACTTGACGCAAAAGCGGCCCTCGTTTCACCGTGTCGATCCAGACCGAGTTCCGCCCGACCGTTGGCAACGCGGGCTTAAGTTGCGCAAGTCCAATCGTGATTGCCACAAGCCCAACGACGGCAGCACCACCGATCATTATCCGGCGCCGGATCTTGCGCGATTTTACACCGGTACGGGGGACATCCATATTGGAGGACTGATTCGCAATCGGAGATTGGTTCTCTTTCAAAGGTCGGTTCTCTTTCAGAGACGAGTTCTCTGTCGGAGACTGTTTCTCCGTCGCGTGATTACCGGTGAAGTTTCTTACACGGTTCATCGCTGCTTTTCTACGGTTGTTGCTATCAGGCTTTCGGAGGTAGTGAGTGCGAACAGGCGACCATGGATTGCTGGCTTGCGCCAAATCCAGTCGTTACCAATTGCTTCGCACTGATTCCGATCGTCATGAGCGAGCAGATCGCCAGGAGCAAGAACACCAGCACATCGGGCTGGCGCCGGGCGCCTTCCGTGGGCAAAGGCTTGTTGGTCGATCGGCGCCGCGCGCCCGGAAACTCGATCACTACATTGCCAGCAACTGAATTCATGGTTTTCATTGGTTGTCCTTTCACGGAAAAGAGATAAGGCAAATCCCGTGCCAACCCTGTAGAGCTTATATAAGCTGCTTGAATACAGTTACTTATGACGATAGCCTACACTGCAGAGTCCTGAGAAACGTCTCATCCAGAGACCCGATAGTCTCAAATTGAGACGGGTGCGCCAATGAGATGTCCTGAGAAGGACAACAGAACTCAGCCAGGGGTTTCAACCCCTGGTTTAGCGCCCAAAAAATCGCGCCCTGAAAGGGCGGTAGATTAGAGCGCGCGCCACGCCGCATGTCGAGTGGACCGTACTTAAATGTGTGTACCAGGGGTTGAAACCCCTGGCTGAGTTCTGTTGTCCCGTTCGGGACACCGCCACGCTCTTAAGCCGATACGTTGTCAAGCGGCAGCCTGACTACGGCGCGGCATCCTTGCTTGCCGTCGGGCCGATTCATCAGGACCAATGATCCGGCATGGGCTTCAATGATTTGGCGACTTAGTACCAGGCCGATACCGCTACCTTGCGGTTTGGTCGTGAAGAAAGGAACGAACAAATTGGTGGTGTTGGTTAGTCCGTGACCTCCGTCATCAACGTAGATCTCAACAAACGCTTCTTCCAGCTTCCAACCGACCTCTACGCCGTTCCCGGTCTCCAGGGCTGCGTCAGCCCCGTTGCGAATCAGGTTAATCAGCGCCTGACTCATCTGATCGCTGTCCACAGGAAGCGTGAGGGGTTTACCTGGATGGACGGTAACTGGCAAGCGGACTTCAAGCGTTGCGGAATGCCGAATCAGCGGTTCAATTTCGCAATCGCGCATGACCGGAGCCGGCAAGCGGGCCAGTTTAGAATAACCGCCCATGAAGCGGCTCAACGCGTCAGCTCTGGAGGCAATCACTTCCAATCCACCCTCAACGTCCTGTTCCCAATCCGCCGATCTTTGCGTTACCGGCCGGCGCACCAACGTGACAAGGCTATCGGCGATTGAATGGATAGGCGCCAAAGAATTATTTAGCTCGTGTCCAAGCACGCGAATCAAACGTTGCCAGGCTGCACGTTCTTCTTCGCGCAACGGCTGGCTCAAATCCGCCAGCACCAAGAGCTGATGGGGGCGCCCGCCTTCCCGGAACGAGGTCCGACGCAAACCCCAGCGGCCGCCGGCGCGACCTGGAAATTGTCGGGTCAATATGCGTGACGCCTCCCCTTCCAGACATTGGTCCAGGCCGATTTCCTTCGCTCCGTGGCCCAGCAATTCTGATTCCGGTCTTCCGAGGAGCTCGGTTCCGGTGCGGTTAATCAAACGGAGATGCCCTTCGTCATCGAATGTGAACACAGCGACAGCGATTTCAGCCATCACCGCGCGGAGAAGCGCTGTTGCTTCTGCGGCCTCGCGCCGGCCGATCAACAGCGTCTCGCTCAACGCATTCACCTCGCGCATGACCTGACCGAGTGAATCTTCTCTTCGCGCGCGGCGCGAGCGCAACGAATAGTCACCCTCGCGCAACGCGGCCAGCAGATTGGTTAAAGTCTGCATCGGGAAGACAACTCTATTTCTTAATGCGATGACACATCCGATCCAGACGCTGACTACCAAGATGGAAAGTGTCCATTGAACTTTGGCAGTCCAACCCCCGAACCAGAGAAGAAACAAGCAGACCACGACCGCGGGCAGACCACCGAGAAACGCGATCAGCTGGATCGCGGTTTCGTGCGGCAGCTTGCGGGGCATTGAGGGAGTGTGAGTGCGAGTGTGAGTGTGAGTCAAGGGCAGGTGTTGAGCGTATCGGCGTGTCGGCGTAAGTCGTATGCGCGATCTCCTCGCCGACACCCCGATAGGCCGATACGACCTATCTACAGTCCGTACTGCTGCAACCGCCGATAGAATGTGCTCCGGCTCAAGCCGAGAGCTTCGGCAGCTTGCCGGGCGTTGCCTCCGAACCGTGCGAGGCTTTTCTGGATCAGAAGTTTTTCAATTTCTTCGAGGCTCATGTCTTCGATCAGCGCTCCGACGTTTGATTGGGAACGCTGAAGACCGAGATCGTCGACGCGGATCCTTGGACTTGTGGCCATCAAAACAGCGCGCTCGATCGTGTGATCCAATTCCCGGACGTTTCCCGGCCAGGAATGGGCCAGGAGAGCACGCGCAGCCTCTTCTTCAAAGCCCTGGAACTGTTTGCGGTACCGTTTTGCATGCCGCTGAAGGAAATGATTCCCCAGCAAAGGGATATCTTCACGGCGATCCCGAAGCGGCGGCAGCCGCAACTCAACCGTGTTTAATCGGAACAACAAATCCCGGCGGAAACGGCCCGAACCGACTTCTGCTTCAAGATCCGAATTGGTTGCCGACAGGAGACGGACGTTTGCGCGGCGTGTCTTGGAGGAACCGACCCGCTCGAATTCCCCGGTCTCCAGGGTACGCAATAGCTTAGCTTGCTGAGCAAGTGGTACGTTACCGATCTCGTCGAGAAACAGTGTTCCGTTGTCCGCCAACTCGACCCGTCCGGCGCGATCGCTTTTCGCATCGGTAAATGCACCTTTTACGTGTCCAAACAGCTCGCTCTCAAAAAGGTTCTCGCTCAAACCACCCATATTCACTGTGATCAGCGGCTGATGGGATCGGCTACTCGCTGCATGTAAACGGCGAGCGGCCAGACCTTTTCCTGTTCCGTTTTCGCCAGTGATCAGGACATTCGCGTCGGAAGGGCCGATCTTACGGATGACCTCAAGGACCGGCTTCATTGCATTCGACGCGGCCAACAGTTCTGCCTCATCACCTGCGGGAGAGTCGCCCCGGTCGCGCCGCAGGTATTCATTCTCCGCCTCTAAACTCTGGCTGCGTCGTGCAGCAGCGGCCAGTTCGAGCTGGGTCCGCACGATGGCCAGTACTCGCGCATTCTCCCAAGGTTTCTGGATAAAGTCTTTGGCGCCGCGCCGCATCGCTTCGACCGCCAGATCAATCGTAGCCCAGGCGGTCATCACCACAACGCGCGGCGCGCCTTCTACCGTCTGCAACCGGCTTAACAAGTCGAGGCCTTCCTGTCCGCTGGTGGTATCACGCGTATAGTTGAGATCGACAAAAGCTAAGTCGAATTCATGACGCTGGACCGCTTCCAGCGTTTCAGCGGGCGATTGTGCGAGCGCAGTTTCGTACCCTTCGTTTTTGAGAAGCAACCGCAACGCCTGCCGCACAGCGAGTTGGTCGTCAGCGATCAGGATTTGGGCGGCCGGAGTACTCATGAACTGGAGCATTCATGCACTCTAGGCGGAACGCCGTCAACGCCGAGAACGCGCGTGAACTCTGGGAACTGAAAGTATAGGCCATATACGTCATACAGGTCCTATATGTCCCATTTCTTCCGCTCGCCAAACTCACACTACGGTTATGGTTGGGTTGGTTTGAGGAATTCCTGCACTGCAGAAACTAGCGTGTCGCGTCCATGCTCTGGACGATCGAGATGGACGTAATGGGTTGCGTATGGAATCTCCAGAACCTTTACTGCGTGAGCGTGGGTCAGATGTTGCGCCAGCGTCTGCACGTCCTCCGGTCGGCTCCAAAAATCATTCTCAGCCCGAACGATCAGGACCCTCGCAGTAATCGAAGACGCATCGTAGAACTGTCGCCCGATTGCCTGATAGAAGCTATCTTCCATGGCGCCAGTAGGGGCCCGCAACGCTGGCGGATGATGGGTACCCGCGGCAGGATCGCTTGCCAGCGCGGCTTCTCTATAGGCTTCAGCAACTCTCGGATCTCTCCAGGTCAAAGCGACCTGTCCGCTGCTCGGTTGATCGGATTTCAGTTCGCGAACGAAAATCTGTACGCCATCGGTGGAGCTGACATGGAAATCAGTCCGAGTAAAAACGGGAGTTTGAGCTTTCACGGCAACAATAAAAGCGAAAGCGAAAAAGCTGAATACCGCAACGGTAAAGCGTTTCACGGGGATAGACTGTGAGGAAGGAGGAGAGTAAGAACGAGGACGAGAACAAGTATAGGATTAGATCTACCCTTGGTGCTTTTGCAGAAAGTCCTCTGCTTCTTTTGATGCGGCCGGATCGCCGAACGCTTTGGCTCCGTCACGGCTCTGTTGGCCGAGATTCCTCGCTTCGGCCAACTTGCCGGTATCCGCGTAGAGCTTGGCCAAAAGCAGCTGCGCTGAATAAAGAGCGCGCGGACTGTTGCCAGATTTACTGAGTGGAATTGCCTCTTCGACAACCTTGATCGCGTCAGCCGTATTCTTTTGATCCATCTCGAGCTCCGCGATCACAAGCAACGCGAATGGAACGAACATATGCATCCCATTCTGTTGCCGTAGTCGAAGTGACTCCTGAAAATTCGAGCGGGCATGTGCGATATCGCCAGCCTTTTGTTGGAGATAAGCGATATGCCGCACAATGAAGGATTGCATCCGCTGGTTGCCTGTCTTTTTGGTAAGCTCGAGTCCCTGGTCGAATATCTCCTGCGCGGGCGCATCCTGGTCCTGCATCTGATACACGAGCCCTCGATAGAACATGGCTTCGGCCCGACCAAAATCGTCTCCCAGCTCTTCGAAGGTCTTCAGTGCTCGATCGAAGTGTTCGGTTGGTGTTTGCCAGTCCCCTTCTTTGTCCAGCGCCTTGAAATAGGTAAATCGTCCTTCCGCCATTTCCAATGTTACCAGCGCCTGTTTGTCGCCACTACTTTGGACGGCAGACCGGGCAACAGCAATGGCTTCGCGGACGGAGTCTTCGTTCTTCTGAAAGTAGGTATTCCGATCGGCCGCATAGTGCGCGATCTCAGCCCGCAGCCGTGCGATCTCAACGGTATTTGTCGTCTTCTTTAGTTGTTCTTCGAGCAATTTGTCCGCGTCATCCCATTTACCGGCGTCCACAAATTCTCGCGACTCCTTAATAGCGACAAGCGCTGCGATCGGAGATCCGGCTGGCGAGTGTGTCGGGAGCGCCATCAGCAAACCAGCAATCGAAAGCAAGGATGCTACATATCGACCGGTCATAAGAAGATCACATACGATAGCTGCGCTCACAGCTCAGCTGTCAACGGTTTTCGGCTACGTCCACAGTCGAGCGTTTTATATTGGTGCGGCGGAAGCGAGGGGTGAAACCAGCCTGGCGGAGCGGTAGACTAATGACGTCGCCAGAAAGCTTGGCACGCCCTCATTCTGAAGCACCTTCAGGGCGAACGGAAAACGGTCGACGGTGGACCGTCGACGGCCAACCCCGAAAGCATTCGGGGTAAGCGCGGCGTCAGGCGAGTGCGTTGTGCAGGATTTCGATTGGATGGTGAGCGATACGACCGGTGCCGTCTTTAATTTGGTGCCGGCAGCTTGTACCTGGGGCGGCAATGAGAGTATCGGCCGGAGCTGACCGAACTGCAGGAAACAAAACCAAGCCGCCGATCTTCATTGAAAGATCGAAATGTTCCTTTTCATACCCAAACGAGCCCGCCATACCACAACAACCGGACGGGATCAGCTGAACACGGTAGTTTTTTGGAAGCTCGAGCATTTTCACGGTCGGAGTCAAGGACGCGAGGGCTTTCTGATGGCAGTGGCCATGCAGTTTGATCTGACGCGAGTCGCTTACAAATGCGTCGCTCCGGATATTTCCGCAATCGGCCTCGCGTGCGACAAACTCGTCGGCAAGGAGGGAATTTTTTGCCAGCCGCTTCGCGCTCTCCAAAAGATGCGGTGGCATCAGATCAAGAACCTCGTCGCGAAAACCGAGAATCGCAGACGGTTCGATCCCGATCATTGGAACTTCTTCGCTAACTACATCTTTCAGCAGCTCCACGTTTCGGATCGCTAATTCTCTCGCTTCCCGGACCAAGCCTTTGGAAATTTGTGCGCGACCGCTGTCGACGTGATCCGGGATAGCAACTTCGTATCCGAGGCGGTTCAACAATTGTACTGCCTTCACGCCAATGGCTGCATCGTGGTAATTGGTAAACTCGTCGCAAAACAAAAATATTCGGCGCGAGTAAGATCCTTTGTTGGCGTGTTGCCGATGCCACCGGCGCAGAGTTGTCTTTGGTAATTCCGGAATCGATCGGTCTGAGGCGAACCCGGCAAACCGTTTAAGAAAAGGAGCAATCAAATTGCTGGTAACAAAAAAATTGTGAATGGAAGGCGCCAAGGACGCTACCCGCATGGCGCGCGAAAAATCGGCGATCAAGCGCGCGCGTCGCGGCACTCCTCGCGCATCGTAAAACTGCTGAAGCCATTCTGCCTTAAGCCGGGCGACATCGACGTTAGACGGGCATTCCGCTTTGCATCCTTTGCAAGAAAGGCAGAGGTCCATGACCGAAGCGATCTCATCACTGTCGAAAGGGTTCGCCTTGTCTGATCGCGACAAGATTTCGCGCAAAATATTGGCTCGCGCGCGAGTGGTGTCGCGCTCGTTGCGTGTCGCCATGTAGCTCGGGCACATCGTTCCGCCCATTAGATGCGATTTCCGGCAATCGCCTGAACCGTTGCACTGTTCCGCGGCACGCAGCACACCTTTGGAGTCCAGAAAATTGAACACGGTAGCAAACTCACGCACCTTTTGATTCGGCTCATAGCGCAGGCTGGCATCCATAGGCGGCGTATCGGTGATCTTGCCTGGGTTGAAAATACCAGCAGGATCCCAGCTTTGTTTCACCCTCCTGAAAAGTTGGTAGTTGTTTTCGCCGACCATCAGGCGAAGGAATTCACCTCTTACGCGTCCATCGCCATGTTCGCCGCTCAGGGAGCCTCCGTATCGCTTTACCAGATGCGCCACTTCTGTCGCCGCTTCGCGAAAGAGGCGGCGTCCTTCAACAGATTTCAGATCGAGGATCGGTCTCAAATGCAGTTCGCCTGAAGCGGCATGCCCATAGTGAACAGCGGTGAGATTGTGACGCGCTAGAATCTCATCTATGTCGCGAACGAACGCAGGCAGATCGTCCGGATCCACTGCCGCGTCTTCAATGACTGCGACTGGTTTGGCGTCGCCGGGAATATTGGAGAGCAAGCCAAGCGCAGCCTTGCGCAAGTTCCATACACGATTCTGGTCTTTTCCCCAAACGACAGGGTAATGGTAGCCGAGATTCAGCCCGCGCAACTCTTTTTCCAAGTCACGGGCAACCGATTCGACCTCCCCACGCTGGTCTCCGGCAAGTTCAACCGCCAGGATTGCGCCCGGGTCTCCTTGCACGAAGAAGCGATTTTGGCGTTGCTCGAGATTGGTCTTTGTACATTCAAGAATGTGATCATCAATCAGCTCGCAAGACCGCGGACCAAATCGGAGAGCGACGAGGTTAGCCCGAAGCGCCTCGTCGATCGTCGCGCAGTGTACGCAGACTAAAGCGCTCGCGGCGGGAGGCAGCGGCTCGCAGGCCAGGGTCGCCTCGGTAAGGAACGCCAGGGTCCCCTCTGATCCAGCCAGCAATCGGCAGAGATTGAACTCCGGACCGTGTGTTGCGAACGGCGAACATGCTGCCAGCAAATCAAGCGCATAGCCGGTATTCCTGCGATGGATCGATTTCTTAGGAAACTCCCGCTCGATTTCGGCTCGACCCTCCGGGTCATTCAACAAGGTAAAAACATCCTTGTAGATCACAGATTCCAAGTCGTCGCCTGCGCATTTTATTTTCAATTCATGGTTGGAGATGGGCCCGAACTCAGCGATCGAGCCATCACTCAAAACCGCCCGCGCGGAGACCAGATGATCCCGCGTGCTTCCATACACAACCGAATTCGCACCACAGGAGTTATTGCCGATCATCCCGCCGATCATCGCGCGGTTTTGGGTGGACGTCTCCGGGGCAAAAAAAAGGCCGTGAGGGGAAAGCGCGAGGTTCAACTCGTTGCGAACAACACCAGGCTGCACACGAACTATTTTTCGCTCTTTGTCGATCTGCAGAATCCGAGTGAAGTGCCGTGAGACGTCAACGACCATCCCGGTTCCAACAACCTGTCCAGCGAGCGAGGTGCCAGCAGTCCGCGGAATCAGCGAAGTCTTCGTGTCGCGCGCAAACCGGACAAGCTTGCAAATATCCTGCTCATTCTTTGGGAAGGCGACCGCCAACGGCATTTCGCGGTAGACCGAGGCATCGGTCGCGTACAAAGTCCGCATCGTGTGGTCAAAATGGAGCTCGCCTTCCAGTGCAGTGGAAAGGCTTTGAAGTTGGGCGGAATCTGGGGGCATGGGGACCTGGAGCTAGTGTAGAGTGATTGGCCGCCGGTGGCTAGTGACTAGTGGCCGAGCATGTGGCGAGCAACGAAAGAATCTGAGCACGAGGTTGGATGAAGCATTCGAGGCCAGGCGTCTCACACGCAACAGTTTCGAACGATTTGTAATGTAGCCAGGACTTGGCGGCCCCTGGCGCCCTTGCAGGGCGCAGAATCTTTCTTCGGATGCATCCAGGGTTCTCCGGCAGCACCGGATCACCCCTGGCTATCATTTGTTGCCGCTTCGCGGCAGCTAGTCTTGGTCCCAACGGGACTACAAAACTCCAGCCAGGGGTGGGCGTAGCGAACCCCTGGAAACCAGCCGACAAAAAGGGTTGCCCTGTAAGGGCACCAGATCCGGGCGTCGATCGGTCGTTCGGCGTCAAGATTTTGTCACTCGGAAGTCCTCGAGTATGATAAGATGATTTTCGATGAGTCGCCTAACAGAAATCATTGCGCATAAGCGGAAAGAGATCGAGCCGTGGCTGGAACACACGGATGATTGGCGCGGGAGAACCGAGTCGTTGCCGGGATTCCGAGGGTTTTGTGCGGCGTTAACCGACAACCAGTTCGGATTGATCGGCGAAATCAAGAAAGCATCGCCTTCGGCGGGTGTCATCGCCCAGGAATTTGATCCGGGAAAAATCGCCACGATCTACGACGAGGCGGGTGCAGACTGCATTTCGGTTCTGACAGATGAAAAATTCTTTTTGGGGCATCTCGACTATCTCGCGTTAGTTCGAACCCGAGTTTCGCGACCGCTCTTGCGAAAGGACTTTACGTTACACGAAGTGCAGATTTACCAGGCAGCACTTGCCGGGGCTGATGCGGTGCTTCTAATTGTAAGCGCGCTTACAATCGACGAATTGAAGAGTCTCCTGGAAGCCGCCAGGAGCATCGGCATTGACTGTTTGGTTGAAGTGCACGATGAGCCGGAACTGGATCGTGCGCTTGGCCTTGGATGCGAGCTGATTGGAATAAACAATCGGAATCTTAATACATTCGAAGTCGATCTGGCAGTGACTGAACGTCTAGCCTCCAAGATTCCTGACGAGGTTACGGTTGTCAGCGAAAGTGGAATTCGGACCGAGGACGATATCCGCCGGGTTGCGGCCGCCGGAGTGGATGCGGCGTTGATCGGAGAATCGCTAATGCGCGCATCTGATCCGAAGGCGCTGCTTCAGGATTTTCGCAGGGCTGCTCATGGTTGAGGCCTTCGATGTTCCTCGGGTAGAAGCACGGAAACGACTGGATCTTTTTTTGACGAAACAGGCGCCGCGCCTGTCCAGGGCCCGAATTCAACAGCTGATCGCCAACGGCCACATATTACTTAACGGGCAGCCAGCGAGGGCCAGCCAGCCGGTTAGAGCTGGGGATGTCGTTACGTTAGATGAGCCGCCACCAGTGCCGATTGCGCTGGCGCCTGAGCCGATTGACCTGTCGATCTTGTTCGAGGATCAGGACCTGATCGTTATCAATAAGCCGCCTGGCATAGCGGTGCATCCCGGTGCAGGCGCACAGAGCGGCACGCTGGTAAATGCCCTTCTTTTTCATTGCAAGAACCTGAGCGGAATTGGCGGCGAATTAAGACCTGGCGTTGTTCATCGACTGGATAAAGAAACCAGCGGCTGCCTCGTCGTGGCGAAACATGACGAGGCCCACGCTCGGTTAAGCGCCCAATTCGCGCAGCGCGAGGTGACGAAGGTTTACCTGGCGATTTGTGCGGGGAATTTCAGAAAGAAAAGCGGCGATATAACAGCTCCAATTGGGCGACATCCGGTGCACCGCAAGAAAATGGCTGTCCTGGAGGGAGGACGCGCGGCCCATACGCGATTTGAAGTAATTCAAGAAAGTAAGGACTGGTCGCTCCTAGTCTGTCAGATTTTTAGCGGAAGAACTCATCAGATTCGCGTACATCTGCACTCGCTCGGGCATCCGATTTTGGGCGACAAAGTCTATGGGAAGAAGCCGATAGAGAACCGGCATCTGCTTCACGCCTGGCGCCTCGGCTTTTTTCATCCGGTGCATCGGAATTGGTTGCAATTTGAAGCTCAATTGCCCAACGATTTCCTGCAATTCGGAATCGATGAAAGCGTTCTTGTTCGCACGAGGATTAGACTTGGTGATCGAAGCACTGCAGAAGTTGCAAGGGCGCGATGATGTCCGGGCTAAAGCGAACTTGATTCAACGAATCGCCGAGTTGAAAGATGCCGGTAGCGCTGACGAAGCAGCGCCCATGGAACCGGATCGCTTTTCTCAGGATGATCCGCCAGCGCATGACAAATCGAATACTGAGGCCCTGGCTCAGCTTCGCTCGGTAACCGCTGTGTGCACGAAGTGTCCCCATCTTGCGGCGTTCCGGCACACCGTCGTATTTGGCGTGGGCAACCCAAATGCGGACCTGATGTTCGTCGGGGAAGCTCCAGGGGCCGATGAAGACTTAAGAGGAGAACCTTTCGTAGGACGCGCCGGCGAACTGCTGACAAAAATCATACAGACCATGGGCTTTGAACGTTCGGAGGTCTATATTGCCAACGTTCTGAAATGCCGGCCCGACATGCCGGTTGGAGCATCCGGGAATCGGCAACCGACGGAACAAGAGATGGCTAATTGCCTCCCCTATTTGCGTCAGCAAATTGAATTGATTGGACCGAAAGTGATTGTCGCGCTGGGAGGCGTAGCGATGCGCGGCCTTTTTGGAACAAACGAGCCGATGAAGAACCTGCGAGGCCGTTGGCATACATTCGGTTCGGTGCCGGTAATGGCCACTTTCCATCCTTCGTATCTGCTCCGGAATCAGGCACTTACCGAGAAGCGCAAGGTCTGGGAAGACATGTTGCTGGTGCTGGAACGACTCGGGAAACACATCACGGAGCGCCAGAGAAATTATTTCCTGAAAGGGTAGCGGTACCGGGTGTCTTGCGCGGCTCCCAACAATATCCTTTGCACGTGAGCGCTGATACTTTAGCGTGCGTTTTCGCGCCACTGAAAGCTAAACCAAAGGCGGGGAAAACAATTATGGCAATACTAGGCTTTTTCGCACCGAGCAAAGACGATGTGTGGCAGCGTTTAGCAGATGAGGTAGGCGGGAGTTTCTTTGAAGGCGGATTGTGGCTCGGTGATAGCAAGGTTCGGGCACATGTCGAGGGGTGGCCTGTGACTTTGGACACCTACAAGAATTCGCACGGCACGACGTTCACTCGGTTTCGTGCTCCTTATCTCAACACCGATAACTTCACTTTCGCTATTTATCGGGATCAGAGCTTTGATCACAAGGACCGATGGACAGATCGCGAAGATCTCGAGATCGGTCGCGCGTTCTTTGATCAGGAGTTTGTAATCAAGAGCAACGACCTGCAGAAGGTGAAGGAACTCTTCAGCGACGACAAGCTCCGGGCTGCGCTAATCAAACAGAGAGACATTTTTCTTCGGGTCCGCTTCGAGTCTGCCTGGTTTAACAAACAGTATCCAAATGGTATGCACGAGCTTTCGCTGGAGGCCAGGGGCCAAATCAAAGATTTGGCGCGTTTGAAAGAGCTTTACGAAATTTTCGGAGAAACCCTCCACCAGCTCTGTCGCATCGGAGCCGCACTAGATAAGGATCCAGGAATCGTGATTTGATCATGCTGAACCGGCAATACTTAGGAATACTTGCAACGCTGTTTTTGGTGAGCAGCAGTTTATTTGGCGCTCTATGGAAGTCTTCCGAGTATAAGTGCCAAGTCATCCTACCGGATGGAGAGCCACGCATTGAGAAATGGATTACAATCGGCTCCGTTGAACCGGGTACGCTGGTCGGATCCAGAAACTTGGAGGGGACAATCTATCTGTTTTGCGGTTGCGTCGATCTGGCAAAGGAACCGAAAGTGCGTCACTTGGACGAAAAATCGATCGAGACGTTACAGACGCGTTTCTTTGGGCCGGGTCAAGGGTTTCGGCATTCTTTGCAACGGATCACCCTGAACGGTCTGAACGGGTATCGACTGACGGGCGATCAGGTTTACAGCGGGGGACACTATGGGCTTGTGGTTGATATGTACGAGGCTAACGGTCGCATCTATCAGCTAGCTGGCATGAAGCAAAATGACCAGCAGCCATGGAAGGACACGAACATTAAAGATTTCCTGGCGAGTTTCAGGGTGTTGAAGTAGCTGGCGAGGGCTGCGCCGCGTGAGGGAACAGCGTTATGGGGTTTGCAAGTCCTGAACGAACTGATCGACGTCGTTCTCTGTGGTATCCCATGAGCACATCAATCGGGCGCCGGCGCCAGGGCCGACGTCGGTATAGAAACGCCAGCCGCGTTCGCGGAGCTTAGCCACAGCCTGTTCCGGGATCTTGGCAAAGACAGCGTTGGCCTGACAGGGAAAGAGAAGATCTATTCCAGGAACTTCTGATAGACGCTTTGCGAGGTGCTGAGCCATGGCGTTGGCATTTCTAGCATTCGAGAGCCATCGATCGTTTTGGAGCAATCCGAGCCATTGTGCCGCCAGAAAGCGCATTTTGGCAGCGAGTTGGCCGCTCTGCTGCATTCGGTATAGAAAGCCGTTTGCCATCGAACGGTCAAAGAAGACAACGGC
>JBKPCS010000090.1:0-8232 GCA_046727495.1 bacterium
TCGGTCGAATATTATCCGTCGGACTACTTCCTGTTCCCTGATTCCATCGAACCGGGTAGTAATATAAAGGAAGCATTTTTTGCTCGGTATCAACGCATCGCCGCCGCGTACAACGAATCTCCCTCGACCAACAGGGTAAAACAGGAATACGAGGGATATCTCTCCGGGGAATACGGCGTTTGCCTGAAGACGGTTACCCCGGAGACGATTTTTTTGAAAGGATTCGTGATGGCTCGAATCGACGAGTTGTTCGAGAATCCCGAGCCGTTTGACCAAACGTGGCGCTCGAAGCTGCGTGGGTTGGTTTATCGTTTGGACGGTCTTGAGCGGCAATTCGCACCCTGTGACACCGCCCGGTTCGGAAGTCTCCCAAGCCGCGTAAGATATATCGATCGGGCCAGGAAAGAATACCCCGAGGCGTTTATCTGATCAGCTAGGGTTGGCGCTCGCGGCGACCTGAACCCAGCGGTTTGCAATCAGGGTCACGTGATGTTCCTGTCGCACCTCGATCCGGTGCGTGTCGGAAATTTAGGTCGCGCGCCAATCTTTCGGGGAAGTTCGCGAAACGGATCAGGAGAAGTGCTGTCGCACGGCAGAGTCCCGCTCAGGGTAGCTTGTCAAAAAAGAGATAAAGGGCGGCAATCCGACCGTCCCGGCCAATGATGAAATCAGTCCCGGCATAAGCTGGCGCCTCACCAGGGCGACCCGATGCCCATTGGATCCGCCCGCCATTGCCCGACTCCTCGGGCTCGGCAATTGGCTGATATCGAAAGTCAGGGTGAGTAGCCTTGATCTCGCCCGCGACGCGATCGATCTCGTCGCGGCCACGGTAGACGCCCTTGCTTGGGTCGTAGAACACGCAATCTTCGGTATAGATCTCGTGGACGGCCGCACGCCGACGCGCGGGGTCGTTTTCACCGAAGACCTCGTGAAGATTGCGGGTCAGCAACGTCGATATGCTGTAGGACATGATTCATTGTGGAACGAAACAGCCGATACGCAAGACGCCCTTCGAGCTAGCCGGCCGGGCCGATTGCGCGTCATGTTGCCCGCCCGAGCCCCCTTCGTTAAAGGATCGGTGAGCCATTGCGGCGAAAATTTCTCGCGCGCGATTGTTTCGACGGGTCCTTCCCGATGGGCAGGAGCGCGAATTCTAGCTATCCTTCTATTCCTGTCTCCGTTTTTCTCCGGCTTCGCCGGTTCGGTGTCGGTAGCGGTACGGGCCGCGATGGAACGGGAGAGGATTGAACGATGGAGGTGGTTGTCTGGCCGATTGGAGTGAACTCATCAAGGATCTGATCCAGCGTATCGATCTGGTCAAAATGGATTCGGAGCATCAGGCAATCTTCACCGGTGATCCGGTGGCATTCGGTGACCTGGTCCAGCCGTTTTGCTTTCTCGATTACTTTTTGCAGTTGTCCAGGCATCGGTCGCACTCGAACAAAAGCACTCATCGCCAGTCCGATGGCCTTCGGGTCGATAACGGTTTGGAAACCGGTGATAACGCCAAACTTTTTCAACCGCTCGACCCGCTCAGAGACTGCTGGAGCGGACATTTTGGCTTTCCTCGCGAGTTGAGAAAACGTTTTGCGGCAATCTTTTTGTAATTCGCTAATTATTAACAGATCGATCTCGTCTAACGCGATTGACCTTGGACTCAAAGCTATCGCTGCCAATATTCCTTCGTATTTAATACCAATTCAGAATTTTACCTTTGGTCGCCTATTGGAGTCAAGAAAGGTTTCTGCCAGGATCGTGGTGATCCATGGAACTAATGGCGTTGCAGCGAGTAAGGAGGTTGCCGCCCCATCTGTTCTTTGTGGCAAGCGCTGTCTTCCATTACCTTGGCCCTGCATTTGCAGTTCTTCTTTTCACGCGACTGAGCGTTCCTCGGTCTTGCCCTACGTTTTTGACCAGCTCGCTATGGCGCGTTTACCGAGGGAGTCTTTTGCGTTGTTCCTTTCGCTTTTACCTGCGACAGCAACCGTCATAGGAATTATTGTTCTGCGACAGGTCCCATCAGAACGAGAGATTATCGGAGTAGCCCTAGTTATAGCGGGCATTGTGGCTCATCAACCGCCCGACAGCCAGGAACCAAAAAAAAGCCTATGAATTACGTCCCACTTGGAGCCACCGGATTAAAGGTCTCGCGTATCTGTCTCGGTTGCATGAGTTATGGCTCGTCGAAATCGAGGCCGTGGATTTTGGATGAGGCCGATTCGCTCCCTTTCTTTAAGGAAGCGGTCGATGCAGGAATCAACTTCTTTGATACAGCGGATATGTACTCAGAGGGAGTAAGCGAAGAAGTAACTGGCAGAGCTTTGAAAAAGCTCGGATTCCGGCGAGAAGAATTCGTTCTTGCGACCAAGGTGCACTACGCGATGGGCAAGAGCCCTAATGAGCGTGGCACATCAAAAAAGCATATTCGTCATGCGATTGACGCCAGCTTGAAACGGCTGGGCCTTGATTATGTCGATTTGTATCAGATCCATCGATACGATTCTACGACGCCGATGGAGGAGACGCTGGAGGCATTGACGGATATTGTGAATCAGGGAAAAGCGCTCTTTATAGGCGCCTCTAGCATGTACGCGTGGCAATTCGCCAAGTTTCTCTGTTTGGCGGATCGGCATGGCTATTCGCGTTTCGTGACGATGCAGAACCATTACAATCTGGTTTATCGCGAGGAAGAACGCGAAATGAATCCACTTTGCCGAGCTGAAGGGATCGGACTGATTCCCTGGAGCCCGCTGGCACGCGGCTTTTTGGCCGGGACACGCCGGCGGGAAGACAAAGAGGGGACAGCCCGATCAAAGAGCGATCAGTTTGCGCACAGTCTTTATTATCAGGAAACGGACTTTCAAATTGTCGATCGCGTAACGGAGCTTGCGAAGAAACGGGGTGTCTCTAACGCTCAAATTGCACTAGCGTGGGTCCTGCACCAACCGGGAATCACGGCGCCTATCGTTGGCGCCACCAAGCCACACCATCTCGGAGATGCGATCAAAGCGCTCGACGTGAAGCTGGATAACGAGGAGCTGAGGTTTCTTGAAGAGCTTTACCGGCCGCATCCGGTGCTGGGGCATTAGGGCATGTATCGGCGTGTCGGCGTATCGGCGTGAGCGCGACATGGGAGTAGCTCGCCGTCGCACAACCGGTAGAGACTCGTGCCGTTAAGTCAGCCGAACGGCTGCGATTTATCGCGACCCGTCTCTAGTTTGGTTAAGAGAGCTCTGCGGTATCCCTGAATCTTGGTCATGCAACCGCCGATTCGCTTTGACGCCGACACGCCGACACGCCGACACGCCGATACGCCGAACACGCCGTCACGCCGACACGCCGTCACGCCGACACGTCCTTCTTTTTCCTTGGCTCGCGTTTAGCGAATTCCCAATGGATTTTGCCGTCCTCCAGTCTGAGCGCCGCGTCGAACGGGCGGCCTTTTTTCGAGATGAATCGTTTGAGAATGTCGCTTTTACCTTCGATGAGCATTTTGCGCATCTGGTCCGGAGGAATTTCCCGCTGCAGGATCGTCTTGCTCATTTTGAACCCGCATTGCTCTTTCGGAACATTCTCGCACACGTAAAGGGTACCAATGTCGTAGACTTGGCCGGCTCCACAGACCTGACAGAGTCCGAGCGCTGTGTGTTGTGCGGGATCGATCACTACCTCTTTGCCGTTGCCGTTGTTTTCAAACGCGAACTCCGGCTTGTTCGCTTGATTCAGGATCAGCGCAGCGGAGAACGATCTGCCCGTCTTGCTGCTGCGAAAGCCTTCCAGCGGGCCTACTTTCCTTTCAGTAAACAGTGCGGTTGCTTCTTCCGGGCTTAGCTGGCGGCCTGCGATGTTTTTGAAGAGTCTGAAGCCGCAGGTCTCGCACGAATAAGTGCGATAGTCCTCTTTCAGTTTGAGGGCACCACAATTTGGACAAGGCACGTCGAGGATCGCGTAGTTTCCTTCGACGACGTCGCTCTCGAAATTCTTGGCTTTGTTTACAATCTCGCGGGTAAGGTCGCGGATCTGACCCATGAACGCTTCGCGATGGAGGTCGCCATGCTCCATTTGTTTGAGCTTGTATTCCCATTCGCCGGTGAGCTCCGGGGAAGAAAGCAAGTCAATGCCTATTCCTCGTAGCAGCGTGATCAGTGAGATGCCCTTTGACGTGGCAATCAGTTCCTTGCCGGCTCGAGTTACATAGCCGTCCAGGATCAATCCTTCTATAATCGCTGCACGCGTAGCGGGCGTTCCGAGACCTTTCTGGGACATGGCTTCCCGCAGTTCTTCGTCGTCCACCAGCTTTCCGGCACTCTCCATGGCTGAGAGCAAGGTGGCTTCGGAAAAGCGGGCTGGCGGCTTGGTCTGGCTCTCGACAATTTCCGCATCGTGTGTGCGAGCTTCTTCGCCGGGAACAAGATCTACCAGAGAATCGTTCTCGCCGTTACCGTTCGTCTGGCGACCATAAACTGTCAGCCAGCCAGGATCGGTGACGATTCTGCCTTCCGTCTTGAAAGTCTCCTCACGTACTCGGGTGATCCGGGTTGTGACCTCAAACTGAGCTGGCGGGAAAAATACCGCAACAAACCGCCTGGACACCATGTCGAATACCTTCTGTTGCGCTTCGTCAAGGTGCCGGGGGGTCTGGCCCGTAGGAATGATCGCGTTGTGATCTGTGACCTTCGCGTTGTTGAAAATGCGTTTGCTCGGCCGCACCCATCCGCTGCGTAGCACAGTCTCAGCATGGGGACGTAGTGTCGGGTCTTGTATACTTGAGAGAACCTGTTTTGCAGTGTCGAGATAATCTTCTGGCAAGTACCGGGAATCGGTTCTCGGGTAGGTGATCAGTTTATATCGCTCATAGAGTTGTTGAGCGATTTGCAGTGTGCGGCGCGCCGAGAAACCAAAACGCGAATTGGCTTCGCGCTGAAGCGAAGTCAAATCGTATAGGACAGGAGGAGCCTGTGCAGTCGGTTTTTTCTCTTCGGAGATCTCGCCCGGTTGTCCGAGAACTTTTCGTTGAATCTCCTCCGCTTTGACCCGATCCCAGATCCGTTCCGCCCGGCGGTCTTCATCTTCATCCTTTGAAAAGTTCTGATCGAACCATCGCCCGCGGTAGGCCCCTTTCTGAACATCGAAGTCAGCGAAAATCTCCCAATAAGTCCGAGGCTGGAACGAGCGAATTCTTTCTTCCCGTTCGACAAGGACCGCGAGCGTCGGAGTCTGGACCCTGCCGACAGGTGTCAACTGGAACCCGCCTACTTTCGAGTTGAAGGCAGTCATTGCCCGCGTTGCATTGATTCCTACTAACCAGTCGCTCTCAGAGCGGCAAACAGCTGCCTCGGCCAGAGGCGCCATCTCTTCATCCGACCGCAGGTGGGCAAAGGCTGAGCGGATGGCTTCTGCCGTCATCGATTGGAGCCAAAGCCGTTTGAGCGGCTTCTTAACCCCAGCCATTTTCATCAGGTAGCGGAAAATGAGCTCTCCTTCGCGTCCGGCATCACAGGCGTTGATGATTTCGTCGACGTCCTCGCGTTTCATCAACCGTTTGAGGAGCTTGTACCGGGTCTCCGTTTTCGCGATCGGTTTCAAGAGAAATTCGTCGGGGATGATCGGCAGATTCTGGAAGCTCCATTTGCCGCGTTTTTTGTCTTGCTCCGCCGGGAGTCCAAGCTCGACGAGGTGACCAATCGCAGAGGAGATGATGTACCGATCGTTTTCGAAAAAGTCGCCGTGTCTCTCAAATCTCCCCAGGGCGCGGGCGTAGTCGAGAGCGACGCTCGGCTTTTCTGCGATTATCAATGTTTTTCCCATCCTGCACCAAATTTCTCTTATCTAGCGGATGCTGGACGTATGCCAGCCACGCAAAGGCTGGCAACCTAGGGGGGAAGCGCAAAAGTTGCAAGTTCCCGTTGGCGGAGGGGGTTCCGGGGGAAGGGCCGTGGTAGCGCAGGACTCCCCTCGGAACCCGGAAGCCGGAACCCGAAACCCGGAACCATCACAGCAGCTTCACAAAGTATTTCCCAGGCAGCTGCTTAACGAGCCGCCGCATCTCGAGTTTCAGCAATGCTGCAGTGACCGGGCCTGCGGCCAATTGTGATTGCTGGATGATACTGTCGATTGCAGTCTCTTCCGTTCCGATTGCGTTGTATACCAAGAGCAAGTCGCCTTCGAGTTGAGGAGGCTGGCTCGGAACGAGGTCGGGCGTCTTTGGCAACAGAGTCTGCAGATCTTCGATAATATCGTCGACGCTTGTCACAAGCTTGGCACCCTGTTGAATCAAACGGTTTGTTCCCTGGGATGTCGGGCGATTAATCGGCCCGGGCACCGCGTACAGGTTTCGCCCTTGTTCGCCCGCTTGCGCTGCGCTGATCAACGCGCCGCTGTTGAGGCCCGCCTCGACCACCAGGAGGCCAAAGCCCCAGCCACTGATAATCCGGTTCCTCATTGGAAACGTTTGCCGATCAGGCGTCGTATCCATAGGAAATTCGGAGACCACGGCGCCGGAAGAAATAATCAGTTCTGCCAGGGCTCGATTTTCAGCTGGGTAAAGATGGCGAAGTCCTGCACCCAGGACCGCAACTGTTCGTCCCTTTGCCGCCAGAGCTCCTTGATGGGCCGCAGTATCGATCCCGAGTGCCAGGCCGCTAATAACTGTCAGACCAGCGTAAGCGATCTGGTAAGAAAGCTTCTTGGCGCACTCAAGTCCGTAGTGAGAGGTACGCCGGGACCCGACCACGCCGATCGCTTGATGATCTTTATCAGTAATCCGGCCCCACAGATAGAGAACGGTCGGCGGGTCATGAATTTCTCTCAGGAGACGAGGGTATTCCGGGTCATCCAAGGTCAAGATATTGGCGCCAAACTCCTGAACCCAGCGAAGTTCCTGGGAAAGATCGACGGCCGATTCCCACGAAACCAGGGATTCAATAAGTGGCGCGCTGAGGCCTTCAACCGATTTTAGGTCGTCGCGCTTTGCCGTCAGAACCTTTTCCGGTGATTCGAACGTATCCAGCAGGCGACGCAATCGAACAGGTCCAAGGTGCGGGACGATATTCAATGCGATGTATGCTTCCTTACGAGTCACGCTCGCTCCAGGTTTACTGAATTGAATTGAGCGCTGACTCCAGGTCCGCCTGAACAATATTGTCGGCCAGAATAGCTTCGCCCAACCGAGGCGAAACTACAAAACGGATGGATCCGTCGACGAACTTCTTGTCTGTAAAAACCGTGGAGAGAATCGCTGCTCGCGAAAGGTCCGGCAGTTTATCTGGTAATTCATAGTGTCGGATGACCGCCTTCACTCTTTCAGCTTCTTCCTGAGAGAGTCCTGCGCGCCGAACAGAAACATCGAGCGCTGCAATCATCCCAAGCGCGACGGCCTCGCCATGCAGCAGTTTTCCGTACCCGGCCACCGCTTCAATAGCGTGACCCAGTGTATGTCCGAAGTTCAAGAGAGCGCGGCTTCCAGTCGTCTCAAACTCATCTTCGACGACGTATGAGGCTTTGATTTCGACACAGCGCTCGACCAGGTCCGGGATGGAAACAATCTCGCGTTCCAGTTGGGAGAGCAAAGACGCGTCGCGAATCACGCCGTATTTAATCACCTCGGCAAACCCTTCATTTCGTTCGCGTCTGCCCAGCGTCGCGAGTGTGTCGGTATCCGCGATGACAACGCGCGGTTGATGAAACGCTCCGACCAGATTTTTTCCTGCACGCAAATTTACCGCTGTCTTGCCACCGACAGAACTGTCGACCTGGGCCATCACGGTAGTTGGAACGTGGATCACGGGTATACCCCGATTATAGATTGCCGCAACGAACCCGGCTAGATCGCCGATTACGCCACCACCTAACGCGACGATGAAGCTCTGCCGGTTGATTCCGCTTTGAGCAAGCGCTTCGCAGACTCGTTCGGCAACACCCAGCGACTTGGAAGATTCGCCACTCTCAACTACATGACTCGACACAATAAAACCTGCCTGGTCGAGCGACCTGCGTACTGGTTCGGAGTACAGTTTGTCCACATGCTGATCCGTCAGAATCGCCGCACGTCCGGATAGCGAATTTGCACGCGCGATCTCTCCAACACGAGCGAGGAGCCCTTCTCCGATATGCACCTTGTAGGGACACGCTTTGAGGTCAACTGAGACAGTGCGATCAGAGCCCATTCCCAACAGAAAACCGAAAACCGAAAACAGAAAACCGAAAAACTCAGCAGAGTGGTGCTCGGGGGGG
>JBKPCS010000091.1:0-5056 GCA_046727495.1 bacterium
CGGACAGGGAAACAACGTCTATATCTTTCCCGCCATGGGCATGGCGGTATTCGCGACCGAGGCGACGCGTGTGACCCAGGAGATGTTCATCGTGGCGGCGAAAGCGGTGGCGGAGCAGGTGACCGAGGAGAGTCTTGCCACAGGTCTCATCTACCCTGCTCAAAGCCGGATCCTGGAGGCGTCGCTCCATGTGGCCGCACGGATCGCCGAGTATATCTTTGACAAGCAACTCGCGAGAGTGCCGAGACCGGACGACATCCCGGCGCATATCCGCGCTTGTGCCTATCGCCCTGTTTACAGCGTGTAGAAGCTTCGTACGCTCATCCCCGATCACTTCCTCAGTAAAACCGGTGGCATCTGTGGTTCCAATTTCAGAATCCGGGTTGAAGCATTGATCACGTTCTGGAGGGCGTCCGGTCCCTCGGCGCCGTGCTGGGCGACGGAAGCTTTGTTTGGTCGGAGCAAAGTATGTTGTCCAACGCTAGGATCTTTATTGGTTCCGCGGCTGCGAGGGACCGCAGCCCTCCAAGGTCAAAACGTTCTAGAATCCGGGTGCCTTCGGCAGAACAGAGTGAATTGTTTCTACCTCCGTTTGTGAGCGATGCAGGTAGGAGTAGGCACTGTTGGTTGGCGCTTCCTAACCGAAAGTAATTGCGTTTTAGATGAGTCCTGAATTTGGCGTGAGGTCCACCGGGCGCGTAAACCGGTTAAGCCTGTTGTCTTCCCGGACAGGTACCCGACACGTTTGACGCACATAAAATAACAAAGTATTTGCATGTATCGTTACTTTAAGCTGAAGTGATTTCGGAAGCGGTTTTCAATGGAGCAATCTTTGCATGTGCGCCCCGAATGACAGGAAGAAAGCGCGGTTCTGATGTTTATTGCTTTTCCAGCCGTTTGGAAGGCAATATGGTCTCCAACTGAAGGAAATTTGCTTGTGTTATGAAAAGAGGCGCTGGGGTGCTTTTGGCCGTGTTACTCGGTATGGGCGTATTGGCGGTCCAGAACGCCGCCGCCGGCGCAGCGGTCGCGCATGGAAGCAACGGCTATTTGGTCGCTTCGGTCGGAAAATCCATTGATGTGGTAAAGCAGCGGCTATAGAGATCTGCCGACGAAAAGGCGGAGTCAATGTCAGGATTATTGCCGCTGCCGACGTTTTTGGCTACCGGGCGATCGCCGTTGCCGCTAAAGGAACGGGTTCGGTAATCGGGGTCGCACTTGGGAAACGCTTGGCGACCGAAGCTGACGCGATTGCAGTCGACCAACGCTTGAAGGCAGGTGGTTCTGCTCCAAAAATCATAAGAGCCTGGAAAGGCTAGGCCTTCATTGAATCGCTGGTAGAAATTCGTAAAGATTTGTTTTGGCGCATGGGAAGAGATCTAATTTTGGGACTGATTGCGGCGCTGATGTTGGGCGGGCAATCGCTTAATGCTCAGGACTCTTCGGACAGTAGCGACACGAGTGACTCAAGCGACACTAGCGCTGACGCCACCGACACCAGCCCGGACATTGTTAGCGTCACCGATTTTAGCGCGCCCACTGCAGCTGGCCGCAGTCGTACTTCTCCAGCAGGTTGGCGTCATTCACCATCGCCTTGCCCGGAGACGAGGCAGTCTTCACGTTGTAGGGCAGCTTGCCCGCAAATCCGGTCAGCAGGTGTAGAAGGCGCGCGCCAGCCTTTTGCCGGAGCTCCGGCTAAAATCTCGTCGCGTCATGTTCATTTCCATTCCGCGTCCACTCATTCGAGCGGAATGCGCGACTTGTTCTTTGCGAGCCACGCATCGAACGTTTGCAACTCCGGATTCAGTTTGCGCGCGAAGGCGAGATCCCGCGCGCCGCAGAAATACTCGTTAAAATCCCGCTTGAACTGGCACATGTTGCCGAGGTCCTGCGCGCCCGGGAAACCGAAGCCGCGATAGGCCTCCGGCGTCACGGCGTTGAAACGAACATCCTGGCCGAGCGCGCGCATCAGCGCCGCGGCCATCTGCGCGCCCGTCAGATGTTCGCCAGCAACGCCGACGGTCTTGCCGGTCAGTTCTGCGCCCGTCTTAAAAATTCCGAGCGCGCATTTGCCGATGTCCTCTGCCGCGATGCCGGGCAGCTTTGCGTCGCCCGTCGGCAGCGTGATCGCAAATTTTCCGTCCGGACCTTTTTTGGACCCATGCCGAAATGAATCAGGTTGTCCCAGTAAAACGAGGTCAGCAAATACGTCGTCGGCACGCCCGCATCGGCAAAGAAGTGATCGGCCTCGCCCTTCGCATCGATGTGCGGAACCTTGTATTTGCCCATCAGCGTCGGCATCCGGTTGTCCGACAGCGGAACCCACTTGCGCGTGTTTTCAAGCGTGGACCAGATAACGTGCTTCAGGCCCGCGCGTTTCGCCGTAGCCGCCATCGTCGCGGCCTCCGCCAGCTCCTTCTCCGGCGAAAAATGCTCCCAGAAAAACGTCACGCAATACGCGCCGTGCGCGCCCGCGAACGCCTTGTCGAGACTCGCCCCATCGTCAATGTCGCCGGCCACAACCTCCGCGCCGAGCTTCGCCAGTGCGCGCGCCTTGTCCGAATTCACGTCGCGCGTTATCGCCCGCACCGCAAACTCTCCCGACCTGTCCGCCAGAATCGCGCGGACAAGCCCGCCACCCTGCGCACCCGTCGCGCCCGCCACCGCAATGATCTTCTTTGCCATGATTGCTCTCCTTCTTTGGATCGGCCTGGTCATCCGGGCCGAGTAGCCCGGTCAGAAACGGTTCGCAGTATAGGTTTCTAAAACCGCCTTGCCTATTATCCTTTGGTGCGAAAAGGATTGTTCTCTGGTAGTATCCAACCTAAGAAGAGTACTTTCCAACTTGCACATCTCCAGTAGGCGGTCCAGCAAGAGTGTGCCGAGCACCGCGCACAACACGACCGTAAGGCACTTGGCCCACTTGAATCGCTCTGGTTGCGGCAGTGGCCAGCCGTGACGAAGCGCGTAATCCCTGACGCTTTCCTCTGGCGCTTGGGTAACGACAACGGCCTTTTGCTGTCGTCGCTGAAGCACCTCCCGCAGCATGATGTCCAGGATCGGATCGGTCTCGCCCTGCGGATCGCGGTTAGGAAAAAGGGGTGTGCTCAATGTGCCTATTAGTTAGTATCGACCTAAGCGCCGGAGTTGAGTCGGACCGTTAGTGCGGAGCCTTCGACTTCAGTCGTGGGTAGTTAACAAAGCGTTCTGCCTTTCTATACTCCCAGGGCGGCACGGGATCGTGTCATTGTAGAGCCTTCGGTGCGTTTCAAGGGCAATACTAAGTTCACGTTCCTGATTGGTGTTTGTCCACAATCTGAATTTGTAGGACTTGAACTGCATTTAAGATTTCTTTTGCTCAGCGATATAGCGTCGGATCGCAGCTTCAGTTACCGATCCACACGAACCTGCGAAATAGGAACGCGACCACAAAGTAGGAAGTCGGCTGCGAAGACTAGGGAACTCGTTTCTCAATGCGTGACTAGTGAATCCCTTGAATTGCTGAGCCAATTGCGCGGTCGACCAGCGCGGGTCTGTCTCAATAAAAAGGTGGACGTGATCGGGCAGAACTTCCAAAGAGACAATCTTCGCAGGAGATAGAAAAGACCTTAAAGGTCTCTTCAAGGATGGAGCCAAGCTGCCGAAGAGGCATATAACGAGAATGACCGATCGGCCTGCACTTATGCCATGAACTATGCCCATACTAACAGCCAGAAGCGCAACGGAATACCGGGGACTTGATACCCGGATTTCTGGCAATTCATCCTACCGGATTCCTGGTTTAACTTGGGTTATTAGCGGGACGCCCTTAGCAAGGCGAGCGTCCTGAGAAACAACTTCTTGCGCAGGATTCTGATCCTTCTCCGGCTTCTTAGCGCTAGGTATGCGAGGAAACCGACCGTGTGTTTCGACCTACAAGCAAAATGAGAACGGCCTTGATTTCGTTGATGGCGTTGGCGGTGCTGACCGCGCGAGGTGCAGACTTAGCCGGCCACTATATTCTGCAGGGGGTCAGGGAGGTTGGCTCGGAGCTGTTCCTAAAACCCGACGGCAGCTTCGAGTACATGCTTGCCTACGGTGCAGCAGACTATTGGGCCAAAGGTACATGGCGACGCGAAAACCACAGTGTCGTCCTGAATAGCATCGGCAGGAAGGAGGTTCCCTTTCGGTTGCTCCGGAGCGAGGCTGGCAAACCCGGCAGGATCCGTGTGTGGGTGATAGGCAAGAACGGCCACGGGGTAGAGAATATTCGAGTAGCACTTCATGCGACCGACCAAGATTTCGAGGCGACGACAACTTCCGACGGGACGGCCGTGTTTCCAGATGTAGCCAACGTGCGTACAGTCGCTTTCGAGGTGCGAGTCTACGGGATTGAAGCCGGCCCCTTCAAAGTTAACCCGTCCCACAAAGACTTCTACTTTGAAGTCAATGGCGACGCCATCACACAGGTGCTGTTCAAGGAAGAACGGCTGGCGATTGACGGAAAAGATCTGGTCATGCCTTGGGACAGGCAAGCGCCCATCCGTTACGAGAAGCAATAGCCCGCATCGCTCATTCGCCTGAGGCGGACAGCTGCGCAGGCTGTGGCAGAACTGGTCCGCAGCCAAACGTTGAGTGTGCAACCCGTGACCTATGCAGACTTCGATTTATTCTTTGGTAATTTTTATTACCCGTCTCCAGGCGTTGATTACACCTCGATCTGCACTGTACCGACGCCGTTTATAGTCCAGTTTCTCGATAACGGCGTTGATCTCTGGTTGAAAAGCTTCAAGCCGTCGGTTCGCTGCTTGGCAAGCTGCCGGTTGGTCCGCAGGCAGCTTTTCCAATTGCGGCCGCAGCCGTTGTATCATTGTCGCTAGGCTTTCGGCCGCATCTGCATACGTATTGATCGCGTCGGCAACTTTCTGAGCGTTGGGGGCTTGATCGATCTGTTTACCCGAATTCCGCACTGCTGGGATCAGCACATCGATCGCCCGATTCAGCTCGGTACAGGGGTCCGCATATGACCACTCGGCAACGGAGAGCGAAAGCCACACCAACACAAAAACGCCTCGAA
>JBKPCS010000092.1:0-12035 GCA_046727495.1 bacterium
ATCGCTTCGCGGCGGGCGGAAAAAGCGGCTGAGGTCGCGAACCGCTGGAAGATCCCTACCGTTCATCAAACACCGCACCAACTGATAGAAGATCCTAACGTCGAGATCGTCGATATCGCTTTTCCGCCCGATCAGCAACCGGAGTTAATTCGGCATGCTCTGAAGCAAAAACATGTGCGCGGCATACTTGCCCAAAAACCGCTTGCAATGGATTTTTGGCTTGCGAAGGCGCTCGTTGAAGAAGCGGCGGCAACTGACAAGGTGCTATCGGTCAACCAGAACATGCGGTTCGATCAATCGATGCGCGTTCTGAAACGGTTGCTCGAGCAGAATGAGCTGGGAACGCCGGTTCTGGGGACGATCGAGATGCGGGCAATACCGCATTGGCAATCCTTTCTGGCCGGGTATCACCGGCTTACGTTGCTCAACATGAGCATTCATCATCTCGACGTTTTGCGGTTTCTGTTCGGTGATCCCGTCGAAATCTACACCGCCGTGCGGCGAGATCCCCGCACCGAATTTGAGCATACAGACGGCATCGCTGTTTCTACCCTCAAATTTCCATCAGAAGTGCTGGCGATGACCATGGAAGATGTCTGGTCGGGGCCGCGCCAAGTGGGGTTCGACTCCGATATCTATATCAAGTGGAGAGTGGAAGGTCTGGACGGCGTCGCACAGGGCACAATCGGATGGCCGGACTACCCAACGGGATCGCCTTCAACGCTTCGCTATTGTTCCAGGAAGACAACCGATGGTCATTGGGTCCAACCATCCTGGGATACCAGATGGTTCCCGCATGCCTTTGCCGGTGTCATGGAGCAATTGCAGTACGCTTTAAAGACGGGGACGGCGCCAATGTTATCCGCGGCGGATAATCTTAAGACAATCGCACTCGTCGAAGCTGCTTACCGCTCAACGCAGGAGGCCCGGACGGTGCAGCTGGCAGAGTTTGGTTTTTAACGTTCCGAACATCCAGAGAAAAAAAACAACCATGCTATCTACACAATTCTTCGGGCAGTTCTTTAGATGTGATGTCCAGTGAGCTCGCGGATTAGCTTCGTGCTTCTAACCTTCTTCTCCGACCCCCGTATGAAACTTGGCATCATCAACAGCGCGTTCGGCCAGGCCGGCGTGGACACCGCGATTGGCCTCCAGCACATCGCCCGCATCGGTTTCGATTGCGTGGACATCTTCACGGAAGCCATGACCATTACCCCGGAGGAAAAACGCTTGGTGCTGGACACCTGCCGGAAAAACAACCTGCCCATCGTTTCGCTTCCCGTCGTCGCGGCCGGCCTTACCGACTTCAACGAACCCGTGCGAACCTTCCACGTGCAGCGCTGCAAAGGCTTCATCGACCTTGCCGCTGAGTGGGGCGCGAAAAACATTCTCCTCGTGCTCGGCGAATACATTTGGCAGCGAGAAGTCATCCCTCCGGCCGAGCAATGGCGCTGGGCTATCGAGACCTGTCGCATCCTCGGCGATTACGCCGACAAAAAGAAAATCGACATCGCACTCGAGCTGGAGCCTTTCCGGCTGAGCCTGCTCAACAGTGTGACCGCCATGGCGCGTTTCGTGGACGAGTGCGCCCACCCGCGCGTGCGCGCCAATATCGATGTCAGCCACCTCGTGCTGGCCGACACTAGCCCGATTGATCTGGCCAAGCTCAAAGGCAAAGCCATCCATGTCCACATCAGCGATTGCGACGGCAAAGTCCACGGCGACCTGCCCCCTGGCCGCGGCGTCATCAAATTCGAGCCGTATCTTCAGGCGATCAAGGAACTGGATATCAACGGCACCGTCGCCATCGAGCTCGAATATTCGCCTGACCCGTCGCGCATCGTCGAATGGGTTGAGGAAGCTTACAGGGAGACCGCCCGTTTGATGGACCTCTCGGGCCTCCGCGGCTGACATCCCTCAGCTTGCAGGAACACTTCCTAGAATCGATTGGGTTTCAATTCTCCTCATTGGCTTATACAGAGCTTTCGAAAATTGCACCGCGTGATCAGCCCGCAATTGAACCGTTGATGGTAAAGATGCACCGTGTAGGAATCGAACCTACAACCCAGTGATTAAGAGTCAGTGTCATGAGGAATCTTGACGTGTCCGAGATTGTCTGCATAATTCGGCCATGAACCAAGTTACAGAGTTGATTGGCCGGCAACTCTACGCTGACAATCGCGGTCACGCTCGGGCGTTATCCGAGGCAAGACCTAGGCAAGACATTTTAGGCAAGACTTCGGAGCAGCCGCCGCTTCCGAAACCCAGCACCCACAGACCGAAGAAGCGTGTGCGCTCGCACTTTCCCTTGAGCGATCTGCGCCATTGGCAAGACCGGGTTTTCTTGCCCAAAAGCGGTAAAGGCGTGATCAGTCAGTACTACTGTGTGAAAATCGGTTACGAGTACCAGCGCACAACCTTTGCCTTAGAAACCCCAAACCGGTTGGAAGCAGCACAAAAGGCTAGGGCAATTTACAATTACCTTGTTGCGAATGGCTGGGAAGCGACCTTAGCCGTTTACAAACGGAAGCCTCTTCGCGCCGAGATTCTGACGATAGGCGAGTACCTGGCCGAGGTGGAGAAGTTCGCGAGCATTAAACCCGCAACACTCACCTCGAACAAGAGGGCGCTGCGAATGATCTTAGCCGGCGCATTCGACTTTGAACCACCGGGCGATAGCAAATATAACCCCCATCTAACCGGCGAACGAGGCAAATGGATAGCCAAGCTGGATGCTATTGAGTTAGATCGGTTTACCCCGCAACGGATCGAGACCTGGCAACGCAAATTCCTCGCGGCGGCTGGCCATGATCAAGCAGCCTTGCGCGTGCGCAAGATCTCAGCCCGTTCGTTCCTTGCCCAAGCCGGATCATTGTTTAGCAACCGGCTGCTAGAGCTGATCAAGCCAGCAGAGCTAACTGAGAACCCGTTCAAAAAGGTGGCTAAACCCAAGCGGGTTTCGATGCGCTATGTCTCGCTAATTGATTTCTCGAAGCTGATCCAGAGCGCCTTTAAACAATTAGGAGAAAGCGACCCGGAGGCGCTTAAAGCGTTTTTACTAATGTCTTACGCCGGCCTGAGACGGTCAGAAGTCGACAACTTGCAATGGGACGCATTCGATTTTGCCAAAGGCTTTGTTCGAATCCAGCCCAACTCAGCGTTCAGCGGCAAAAGCGAGGAATCTCTTAACGACGTCACTCTTGAGCCTGAAGTGCTGGCACTCTTTAAACGCTATAAAGAAAAGGCCCATGGCGAGTACGTAGTGGAATCCAGCGGTGGGCTGAGCAAGCCAGAAGCTAACTATGCGCACTACCGTTGCGAACCCGTTTTCAATCGTCTGGCTAGTTGGTTGCGAGCGCACGGAGTTAGCAATGCCAAACCGCTGCACACCTTGCGCAAAGAGTACGGATCAGCCCTGGCCCGAACGTTGGGCATTTTAGCGGCTTCTCACGGATTGCGACATGCCTCCATCGGGCTGACCCACCAGCACTATGTTGATAGCCGCTCGACTGCGACGGTGGGATTAGGCCACCTGCTCAAAGCGCCACAGAAGAAGACGGGCAAGCCAGCACGGAAACGCTAACGCTCGGAAGCGGTAAATGAACATGTTTAGTGAGTTCCCGCCAGGCGACGTCTTCAACGAAGTTGGCTTAACCCAGGTGCAGGTTATCGATCTTATGAAGTGCATTTATAATCCGGCCACTGATGGAGATGATGCCCAGCGCGTATTGAAACGAGCGGAGGCTTTCGCGGTGGCAGTGTGACGGCGAGCGCATCCTCCAAAACCACCTCCTCCAGCCCGAACTGCTCAGGAGATAGAAGCAGAGATAAGAGCAGAGCGGGAAATGGCGAGGAGGCTTGCAGAGTTCCATGTGCACTTGGCTCCTCCGGAGGACCTCAAACGCCATGGCATTTCGGCTAGCCAAGGGATAATGGCTGTGCTGAACGACAAGTTTGGTCTCCGGCCAAGATTCGCAACAATTTTGAGAAACATTAACGAGCTTGGGTTTGAGTCCAAGATCCAAAAACCTGATCCAGTCCGAGGCTTACCATTTAAGTGGCTCACGCAATCGGACACAGGAGAATTTGCTAGTGCTTTGCGTCACCGGCAAAAGCGCGGAATCAGTCGGCCCAAAGACAAAGGGTCAGGCCAAAAAAATTTGAAAAAATAGTTTGGGACAATTTTCGCCTATTTCACCCCAGCTTTGGGGCCGGTGTGCAGGCAAAACACCCCAGCTTTTTACAGTAGCCTGACGAATCATCCCCACTTTATGGGGCGAATAACCGACTTTTTTCACTACAGCTCTTAAACACCCCGCTTTCGCTGACAGTTACCCCTTCGGAGCTGCATGTCCGCGTGTGTACCTTTAAGGCAAATGAAGAGGAAGAGCAACATACCACAGACGTCAGCGGAAGAGGAAAAATCACGCAGACGCTACCTAAGTCCAGCACAAGCGGCTGAAGTCCTTGGCGTTTGTGTGCGGACATTAATTCGCTGGGAATTACTGGGCAGGATACGTGCACTGCGAATGCCGCTATCCGGTGAGAGGAGATTCCTGGAAAGTGACGTTTACAACCTGCTGAGTGATCCACCACCGGCCCCACTGCCGGTGCCCGAACAATTCGTCACTCAGGCGGCACGCGCACGCGCTGCGTTAGCTAAGCGCCGGAAAAGTAATCGATGGAGGCAAAGCGCCAGACCATCAACACACAAATCGGGCAGGGACGGATCACAGTTTCGGCTGGCCGGGAAAAATCCTTAAAAACGACAAACGCCAGACTCGCTTTTATCCCGAAGTGCTGGCACTCGCCTTAGAAAAGGAATGATCACCGTCCTAATAATCGCATCTACTATCGAACGCAAGGCCCGGCACCTATTAGCGAAGAGCGCCCAAACGCGGCGGTCTGCTTTGCGCCACGGCAACCAGCACCCGAAGGGGTAACGCCGCCTGATTTCACCGGAGTCATTGTAATCGAGGGGGCTGGCAAATATTGGATCAACCTTTACCGGCGTCTTGATTGCAACTGCCGCGAATTCTTTACGGTGCGGCTCAAACCGGTTCTTCCCAAAACTCAAAGCACGCGTGTGCCGGCCATCTCGAAAAAGCCGGATTCCACTTTTTTGATTCATCCATGGACTTTTATGACCCGTCAGGAACCCAGTGCTAGCGACCACAGAATAGCTTGTAAAGCCTGTCTGCAGGCTTCACTGCAGATCATAAGCCGGCTCAACTCGGTTCATTGTTACATACGTCCTCAGCAAATACCTGATTCGGGAAATCCCGAAATCGGCGTCTGCTCAGTTGCATTTCACGGTCACCAACATGGCCGAAATTCTTACAGTTGAACCAACTGCCGACGCCTTCCCCAACACCTTCAAGCGCTTCGCAACATTGCCCCTGAGCTCCAGGTTGCCCTTCAAAATCCGGCCGGTCGAGCTGGCCTACGCTTGGCACTCGTGGCCGCAGACGACACGGCCAGGCGAGCCAAGCCCGAGCGACTTTGAAATCGTAACAAGCCGTCGAGAGATTCAGCTTGCATAAAGTACGTACAGATGTACGTTCTGATTAAAGACGAGCGAAACAATGCACAACCTAAAAATCACCACCGTTGGCAACAGCCTGGCGATCACCATTCCAAAGGAGCTGGTAATGCGGTTCCACTTGGAAAAGGGCGATGAAGTGTTTCTGCGGATAACGCCCGAAGGCTTCGAAGTCAGCCCGTTTGATCCTGATTTCAAAGAAGCAATGGAAACGGCTGCGGCAGTTGCCAAGGAATACAGAAACGCTCTGCGAACATTGGCGCAGAAATGAGGATAGAAGATGGCTAGAGGAATCCGTTGGTTAACTGTCCGGGAAGTTCACGCCTTTCATGATTTGGCTTTAGCTGAACATGGCGGCATGCCGGGCCTGCGCGATGCCGGCTTGTTGGAAAGTGCTGTCATGCGGCCGCGAACCGCTTATGAGTATGGTGTGACTGATCTGGCCGAACTCGCGGCCAAACTCGCCTTTGGGATAGTTTCCAACCACGCATTCTTTGACGGCAACAAGCGCAGCGCGCTGATTGCTAGCCTGACCTTTTTGCGCCTGAACGGCGTCAAGTTCACCGCCGAGGAATCCGAAATTGCCGGGCTTTTAATTGATACGGCGAACAAGGAATTAAGCGAAGAAGAATTGATCCATTGGTACAAGCAACGGAGCAAATAGCGTGGCGAACAAAACCGCGCCGTCGGCCAACGAGGGCGCGCCGTTTTTCTTTTGGAACCTGAAAACACTTCCGGCGGAAGTGTTTTGGACGACCCTTTACTATATGCAGCGGGATCAATGCCGTCACGGATAGAATTAGATCACTGAGCGAATGCTATGCGTCCATCGGATGAAAATGTAAATTGGTAGCTTCTGCCCGACTCTGGATAGGCCTCTTGACGCGAAGGGCTTGCTATGGCAATCGAACGCTTTCCCAGACGGACCCCGTTTCCATACGCTAAACGTGCTTTATTTTTCGTTTAGTGCGCTGACCATAGATGTCGCGAGCGTTTGCAGCAGCGGCCGCTTTATTCGGAGTCCCAAGAGAAAGAAACTGCCGTTTACCCCCATATTGGACACGAGCGTACCACTCTTTTGTCAGCCGGCGTTGGCCGTCCACGGTATAGGCTGACGGAAAACGGCTTTTTGCCAAAATCTGATATCGGTCTTTGGAAAGTGGCTAAGGTCCTTGATTTCTTAGCCACTTTTTTGATTCATCCTTGGGCTTTCTTGACCTCTAATGAGCTGGTGCTGCATAGCGTAGAATAGCTTGCGAAGCTTGTCTACAAGCTTCACCGCAGGTCACATCAGCTCAAGCCTGCTCACTTCTACAGCATGAGTTCGGATCATTTCCGGAGATCATATGGTTACCAGTGAGTCCGGAATTTTTAGCGCACCCTTAGCTCAACTGGATAGAGCGACGGTCTTCGGAACCGTAGGTTGCAGGTTCGAACCCTGCAGGGTGCAGACTCCCGAGAATCTGCTAGTGGACGTCGGTTGTAGCTCATAGTGGTGCCCGGTTCCGCACCACCTTGCGCGCCTGGAACCCGATGGCAATGCTCAGATTCACACTAAAGCAAAAGCCGCTACGCTATGACGCCAAGGCAGACTGCGTGTTCCCGGATTTCGTGTTACTGGACATGGTGGCATCTCCTTACGCGATGGAGGTCTACGGCCGGTTCGATGAACGGTCGAGGACATTATCCGCACGACCAAATCGATCCTTGAAACTCGTCCCATCTACCACAAACGAGATGAGTCCATCGAGGCCATGTGTTTTGCAGCTTCCTGGCATTGCTGCTCAAAGTCGAGTTGGAGCGGCGGATGAAGTTTGCGGACTTGGAGCGCGACTGGGCTCAAGTGCTTCGTGGCCTTGAGGCGTTGCAGCAACAAGTGGAAGCCACTTTCGAGCAGAAGCGCTTCCTTTTGCGCAGTCAGCTTACCGACGAGGCTTCAGCGGCTCTGCGGGCTTGCCGGTGTCACGGCACCGCCCACTTTGCGCGAGTTGCCGTAGTCCTGGTACCAGCGAAAATGTAGTGCCAAAGCCTTTCGGCGTTTTTACAAGTGCTTCATTTCAAGTAAGTTGTGATTTTGGACTGTCGAAGACCGGTTAGGGTGCGCCCCATGTCCAAGTGGTCGGGTTGCGTAAGCACGTTTCACTATGTCAAGCACTGTATTCTTGCTAATTTCGAGCAGACGTCCGACTTGGCCGTAGAAGTCGCGGGTGGCCGCTAACGCCCTGGAAAATGAAATGTAAGTTGACTAATCGTGCAAAAGCCGTTCCCAATTGACCGAAGAGCTTCCAATCACGGACGAATCCTTCTGGGTTTATTGCTGGGTGCGGTGTGTCAAAGCTGTGCGCCGACCGATGTTCACGTCCGTGCTAAGCCGGCGATTTCGGCGGCTTCCAGAACCGTTCAACAGCCAGGGCCGTTGACTTCGGAATTTTTAGACACCGCGAAGCTCGAAGGCAATAATTCTGCTGCAAACCGGATAGCGAAGCAGCACTACCTCAAGGTGGCACTTAACGCCTGGGCAGCATTGAAGGCCGCAAGGGACCAGTCAGATCCGACCCTGTTGGAAATTCACAATCAAGCAATCGCAAACTATCTGCAGTTGCTGAGCCCTGGTGACTTGGCTATTGGAGCAGCAGACGAAGTTGTCGATGGACGACACATGAGAATCGTTCTCCAAGACGAAGCCAAGCCTGATGGTCCTCCAGGGTTCGATCAACTTGTAGCGAGCGAGAGGCTGACAATCCGGGGTTTGCGCGAGAGATACGTCCGGGCCGGGTTGGGTGGTCGCTTAGTTTGCCAGCAAGAACCGGATCGTATCTCTGCGCTAAGTCGATACACAGTTCCCGAAAAGCAACAGGTCGCACGCAGCGCCGTTTTTAGGGAGGTTTCGTTCCCTAAAGGACGCATCGAAATTCTGTTACTCGACCCAAGCAAAACTGAGCGAATTGAATTGGACGGCCGTCTCTGGGAAATTGGCGGCGATTTCTCGGCTCCCTTCGCTGCCATAGCAAGCCGAACCCGATTTATTTTTCAACGATGGCAGGGCCTTTTTCGAATGGAACACTACGCAGACCGGCAAGGCATATTTTTTCTTGAGCCGTATGATCTAGAGAAGATTCCGGTGCTGATGGTTCACGGGATTTTGTCTAGTCCGCTGATGTGGAGGGATCTGACAAACCGAATCATGGGTGACCCCTCCCTGCAGAAGAAATATCAAGTCTGGCATTATACCTATGCCACCGGCTTCCCAATCCTGACGAGCGCCAATATGTTTCGCGAGCAACTGGACGGTGTAAATATCGCCTTACAGCGAGCCGGCCTGCCGCCCCACAAGCCCATCGTTTTGATCGGTCATAGCTTAGGCGGATTGCTCGCTAAAATGATGGTCTCAGATAGTCACGATTTGATTTGGAATCAGTTTTTCAGAGTATCCCCGGATCGACTGAATCTGTCGCCTGCCGATAGAGATTGGATTGAGCACCTGACGTTCTTTAAGGCGCGGCACGATATTTCTCGGGTGATCTTCATGGCGTCTCCCTTTAAGGGAAGCAAGACGGCAGACATGATTTTGTTTCGTTTCTCTTCTCGTTTGGTGCGATTTCCAGCGGAGTTGAAGGGACACCATTATCGCGTGTTCACGCTCAACCGGAGCTCGATGGTGAAGTCAAAAGAGAACCGGCTGATCGCTGAACGGCAACCTTCCAGCGTCGATCTCCTATCTCCGGAATCTCCGGAAACTATTGCTTTGGGCCAGCTGAAGGTAGCACCCTGGATTCCTTTTCATCTAATCATCGGCATTCGGCACGGCTCAAACGTGAGACGTTCATCCGATGGGATCGTGGCCTACTCGAGCAGCTACCTCGATGGTGCTGAATCTGAGCTTGACGTGCAGACGGGACACACCGTGACGCACAGTCCTAAGACCGAGGAAGAAGTGCTGCGAATTCTGAAGCTGAACCTTCGCCACCCCGGATTCGCAGGACACATTGGAATTCAGCGCGTTGAGCGGCGTGCACCCGATGATTGAGAAATATCCGCTCAACCGCGTCGCGGAAGCCTACAAACAGATGCACAGCGGCAAAGCGCGTTTCCGTGCGGTCTTGACCATGTGAGCGAACCGTTCCGAGCCCGAGCAGACACCGTGTGGAGTCTCGCCCGCCCCAGCCCGATTTATCGCTGAATGAACTAAACATGGTCTTTCTCACCCCTGCCCTTTGCTGGCGTGGAGTTCGAGCCACGTCAGAGCCTCAAGTATCGCGCTACGTTCGATGTAGGGACTTTGATCACCAAGGCTAAGACTGAATTGGCTCACCAGCATCCGGAAGAGTTTAAAGTCTTCCTGCTGGCCGTCATGGTCGGTCTGCGGCGCAAAGAAATCGATCTATTGGAATGGAATTCATTTCTCTGGAAAGACGGCCTAGTTCGAATTCAGGCGACCGAGCACTTTGACGCTAAAACCGAAGATTCCCTTGGCGACGTGGCTGTTGATAGCGAGTTGTTAGAAATATTCCGCGGCTATCGCGCACGGGCAAAGGGTACCTTCGTGATAGAATCAGACGGCCAGCCTAAGAGCGGTGTCAGCTACTGGCACTATCGTTGCCAGGACGTATTCGACCGTTTAGTCGGTTGGCTGCGGCAAAACGGCGTCAACGGCAACAAGCCCATTCATACCCTGCGCAAGGAATTCGGCAGCCAGATCTGCGCTGCCCACGGTGTTCACGCCGCGAGCCGGCAGCTCCGCCATGCTGATATCGCCATAACCAATATGTTCTACACCGACGCCCGCAAACGGGCGCTGACTGGTCTCGGGCATCTGCTCAAAGCCGACGACAAAGTGGTGCTGCTGGCGCCCAATCAACGCAATTCGCTAAAAGTTGGTGCAAGCTAGTTTTCGAGGGCGCGAGTTGTACGCTTGCCCATAGGGAAAGCGCGAACGCGGGAGAGCGAAAAGGGGAACAGGCGCCAGGGGTTATCGCACACCAAAATGCCTGATCGATCCAAAGTGTCGGAAAATTTTTCCCAGTGCTCGTCTGAAGGAACTAGACCAGGTAGATGTATTACCGGCTTAGTGTCGGCGGTTCGATTCCGCCCGGGACAGAAAACAGGGGCCGGGCTTTTTACGTTGAATGTTGTCGATTCGATTTGTTACACCCGAGGCCCTGAGACTGGGTACATCGGGCACTTCGGCAAGGTTCAATATAGCCAGCCTCTGCTTTTAGCCGATCAAGGACAGCGCTTCGCTGTAGAAGTTCATCTCCGCACTGAGCACAGCCCTTTTTACTCGGCTCTTTTAGGAGCCTTCAATGCTTTTCTGCGTGCGGGCTTGCCGCGTTCGTCGTCGACAAGTTCTTTATAAACCTTCCTGTGAATCGCGAAGTGAAGCGAAACATCACCAGCCGCTAGATCATCCAGCGACCGCGGATGTCTTCGAGCAGCGGTTATCTGGGCAGCTTCATCGGGCCTCGGGAAATGCTCTTCGGTGTTCGGCCCGGAATCGAAAGGTCGACGCTAACTTCGTTCGCGTGTCGTTACGCCCAGTAGGCTGTTGTTCAGGCTCGGAAGCTGATTTAAATGGACAATTACCTGGCATAGCTGCCTGAAATAGCGTTATACTCTGAGGTTCCACTTTTTATCACCTGACGAATTAGTGCCCCGCGCAATTTGTTATCTCAGGTTGACAAGCCTCCCGTCAGAAGCGGTATCAAAAAGGAAAGGAACAATGTGAAAAAAAGCAGATTCTGCCGCGCCCTTATCGTCGTGATGCTTGGGATTCTTCCGGCTGCCTTATTAACGGCCGCCGAGCCGTCGCCGACCCCGCCAGCGCAGCAAGACGGAATGCCCGCCCTCGAAAAAATGGCTCAATTCTTGGCAAAAACTCAGAATTTCAGTGTCACAATCAGGGAAGGCTACGACGTCGTGCAAGACTCCGGTCAGAAAATCGAGTTCGGCGCGATTCGCAAACTCTTGGTTAATCGCCCTGATCATCTCCGGATCGACGTTGAAAAAAGCGGTGGCGAAAAGAATCTGATCATTTTCGACGGTAAAGCCATCTCGGTTTACAATGAGAACCAGAAAATTTATGCGACTGCACCTAAAGAAGGCACTTTGGATGACGCAATCAGGTATGCGGTGTCCGGTCTAGGTCTCAAGGTACCCCTCGCGATGATGTTGGTAAGCACGCTTCCCGACGAAATTCAAGCTCGAGTTGTCGAGGCCGAATACGTGGAAACAGCGACAATCGACGGGGTGCCTTGCGACCACATAGCGGCTCGGAATTCGCAAGGTGTTGATTTCCAGGTCTGGATTGCGCAAGGAGACGAGCCTTTGCCCCACCGGATCGTAATCACCTACGCCGACGAAAACGGGCAGCCCCAGTTTTGGGCGGACCTTACCGGATGGAATTTATCTCCCGAGATTTCCGCATCGTCCTTCCAATTTACTCCTCCCGAAGGCGCCGAAAAAGTGCAATTTCTCTCTCAAATTCAAAACTTTG
>JBKPCS010000093.1:0-13513 GCA_046727495.1 bacterium
GGAGTTGCCGTCGGCGAAGCTGGTAGTATCCGCTGAGGTGATCTCAACCCAGAAGAGATAGAGACGGCCGAGATGAATTAGTGGACATGCGTATGGCGCGCTGATGCCGAGATCGATACTTTCCCATGGCTCCCAGCGCTCGGCTTCCACCTCGTAGCGGCGCAGATAATATTGATAGGGATCCGATTGGGAACGCGCCACGAACCAATAGCGTTCATGGTTTTCGTCGTAGCACACGCCGGCCACTTTGAGCTGCGCCAAAGTCGAGAAGCCCGTTAAATAGTCGCTATAGGCGTCGTTGGCAGAGTCATGCGTGATCTTTCGCTGCAGCAGACTATTTTCCAGGTCCTTGAACAGTGGTGTCTTATCGTCGCGCAGCTCCGGCTCGAGGTAATTCTCGGGATAGAGAAAGACTTTTCTATTAGCCTCCCAGACTCGATAGTTCTTGCGCCATTCCCATTCCTGACTGATTTCGTGCGCGTCGATCAACGACAAAACGGAAAGGTCGTCTTGTTTCGACTGCTCGAGATCGACCAGACAGCGATAAACGTACAGCTGAAGGCTCGAAAGCGCGGCTACCAGTCGCGAAGTTTCGAAACAACCGCCCGTCTCGACGTCGATCAAGAAATAAGAGTAAAGATCGTCGCGGCTGGTGAAGCCAAGTTGATCTGCGCGCGCGATAATGTAGTCGCAAAGCGCATCGCGCCGCTGCATGTTAAGCGCTTCGGTGTGCGGGAGGAGGTTCTTGTCCCGCGATGTGTGATCGGGATATTTGTCTTGCAGAACACCCCACAAAAGATCACCGGCAGCGCTGACACCAGCGAAGTCGCGCGCCAATAGTTTGGGTAGGCTCGGACCCTGTATGCGGAGCAAATTGCATAACGAATAAAGCTGAAGCGCTCGCTCGAACCCGAGAGGCGCACCGGCCGGCAGCACTTGCGAAAGGAAAACCGAGCGCAAGAGCGTTGCATCGAGACTGTTTCGAGCGGCGAGGAGCGCAATCTCGTCGGCGTTAAGCGGGCTCGGCACCAGCGCCTCAGACGAGAACGAAGGCGCTACCGACGGCGTCAGCCGCGCGTGCTCGGGAGCGTTTAGCGCCTGCCGGAACACCGGGACCAGAGGCGCGACGCCGCCGAACGGCGCCGCCGGCGCGATCGATTGGTTTCCGTTGGCACGGACCTGATATTGCCAGAAAAGATTTTGGATCTCGGCCGAGCTGAGCGTACTGCCGGAACGAAGCTTGCGATATCGGCGGATCGAATCCAAATCGGGGACACGCAGGTTCCGAATATCCTGGATGCCGAAGATCGATGGATATTGGGCGACGAACCAACAATCCGCTGTATCCAATCCCATGGGACTGAATAGTTCAGCCAGTCGCACTAGATCGTTGGCTAGTTTGAGGAGCGGTTGAAGATCGGCGGGCTGCGTGGCCACGCCATCCACGATCGGCGTCGTCAGCGCCGTGAAGATTTCCGTGCCATCCCAGCCCAGTTGGGCGAAGGCGAACGTCACCAGTGTTCTATCAACGTCCATCCCGGCGATCGGAGCCAGCAGGTTGGGAAGCAGATTAATGAAATGGTAAGCAAGCAAAGCGTCTCGGACTGCAGCGACCCCGGGCGCGGGCGGAGGGGTGAGGATCGGACCAAGGTCGGTGCTTGGTGTAAAGGCAGCGGTCAGCACGTAACTCGCGCCGTCCGCGCCGGTCAAACCGGCTCCCACTAACTGCCCAAAGATCGTAGCTGCGTCATCGGGCTTGATGCCCGGCAAGGAGGTGAGCACGCTTGCTCCGAATAACTGCCCGCCCGACTGCTGGAAATCGTTCACGGCTGAAACAACGGCGTCGAGAGTGACAGGCGTATTCGCCGGATCGATCAGGGAGAACACATCGGCGATCTCCATCGGGAGCGATTGGAGCAGCGTGATCTGTTGTTGTAACGCCTCGAGCAAATCGAGCGAACGAATGTCTTTTCCCTGAGCTTCAGGGAGCAGCTTGTCTACGACCAGAATCAGATCGGTCGGCGCGATCCGCCATGCGCGCGCCAGGGTCGCATAGCCATAGAGAAGCGAGATGTTATCTGCGGTTATTTGACAGTCGCCGTTTGCATCGAATGGAAATGCGGCGGGACACTGTTCAAACAACGCCAGCAGATCAGACTCGCTGACTCCAACCACCGCGAGCAGCGCTGGAAGGTTAGGGTCAACTTTTCAATCGGAAGGGTCGCTCGTGTTGAAATGAGCGTGGTGAAACGTAACCGGAAAACCGGCCGGGCCAGTGAACGTCGAGAGACCGAGCTGGTCGCTTAGAGACTCGACGTCCGGCTTCATCGGCCGGATAGGAATGTGATCGAGAACGCCGACGAGCGATTCCACTGAGAGAACAAGCGACTTCGCGAGCCGCCTGAAACGCGACAAGCCGATCAGTGATTTATCTGAAAAAGGTTCCGCGTCAGTAATGCGCGGCGTTTGTAGCAGCGCGTCAAGTTCGGTGAGCGTCCAGCCGCTCTTGCGCGCGAGCCGGAAGAAGCGGCCAATTCGATCGAGGAGCGCGTCGGAGAGCCCTCGAACAACCTCCTTCTCCGATTGGATGTCGTTGCTGAGCTTAACCCGTTCGATCGCGAATCCGCCGGCGGTCTTAGTCGCTTGCAGTTCGCCGAGCGCGTCGCGTCCAATCGCAGCGAAGCGGAGGAAATCCACTGCATCCATCTGTGAGTGATCGGACGATGGAAATCGGATCCAGGCCACATCAAGCGGTGCGCTGGTGACCAACGCATTCCACTCGCCATCGGAAAGCCCTAGCGTTTCTTTGTCGAGTGCGTCAGCCGGGGCGTTCAATAGCTCATATACTCCGGCTAGATCGGTGTCCCAGTCGCCCAGATACTCACGCACTGTCGCCAGCGGAACGTGATAGGGAAGGCCGATCGCGCTGCGGTCGCCAGCCAAGGTTTGCGCCACATTTTGATTAGCTAGAGTTTGTTCCAGGTAGCTCTCAAGAATCTCAATCACCAATGTCAGGTGAGGAATCAATGTGTCCGTGTTGTCACAGGTGAGCTTTAGCTTCCAGAGGTCCGGGCGACGGATATTCAGGCGCTGCGGATGCGTCTTCTTCCCGGCAAACGCTGGTTTGGTGATGTTCTTCTGAATGAAGTACATCAGATCAGTAAAATACGCGGCCGGGCTGAAGATCGAGCGGCAGTCTTCGCAATCGCAATAGCTCGTGTTACCAAAGAGATCGGCGTAACCAGGAAGGTCTTTCAGATCGTTAACGAACGAAGGATCGATTCCCTGGAAATATCGGCCCTGCTCGAAGCCAGAGATGGCGTCCTTCTGCAGTTGCACACTATTGGTGAGCTGCGCCGCCTTCTGCATCGCCTTGCGATAGATAGGCGCGCCGCTGGCGTCATCGAGGCCGGTCTGCTTGCGAAACGCCCCATAGCTAAGGTCGGCGACGGCGGCCGACGAATCGAAGCCCGCCCGTAAGAGCGCGGTAGTGGTGTCATGGTCCCCAGCCAGATGAAGCACTCGCTGATAGGCGAGCAGTTGGTTTCGCACCGGGCTTTGATCGGCCGGTGCGATTCCGGTCCAGTCGACATGATCGCTAGCACCCGTATCTGAGGTACCCGAACCATCGAGAAGATTAAGGTAGCGTAGATCCTCGGCGGAATTGTTTTGCAAGAATCGACCGAGCGCGTCGATGCGACGGCCAATTTCGGCACTCTTTTGCGCTGCGGTAGTCGTGCCATCGGCGAGCACATCGGCCACTCCGAGGTATCTGTAGGTGCCAACCGATCCCGCGACTTCGCTCAGACGCGCAGTCAGTGCCGGCTGTTGTGTTTCATCGATACCCGTCCAATCGACGTCATTAGGGTCAAGGTGTTGCAGTAGATCCGGGTTATGCTCTAACAGACTGTTGGTTTCGCTCCAGATCGTGGGAAGATTCTGCGCCACGGTCTTGTCGGCGATCCGGTAGGAGAAATATTCCGAAGGGAAGGTTTGCTGAACAGTCTTTGCCAACGAAGTCGCGTAGGCTTCTGGCGTGACGCCGTCCGGAATCGAGCCCGGAGTCTTGTGAATAAGATCGAGCCAGTTGCTCTGGTCCCACTTCACCAAATCGGTGGTTTGCTGGAGTCCGGCTTTGCGCGCCGCCTCGACGAGCCCGTATTGCTCGCCTGTGAGACGGCTCACCTGGGTTGTGAAAAACAGATCGTCGCGCTGCGCCGTCGTGAGGACCTTCGCGCTGACCACATTTTCCCAATCGAAGTCGTCCCACGCTTCGAGCTGCTTCTGCCCCACATCGAGTTTGTCGACCAAACTCTGATCCAGGTGCGTTATCCGCAGCGCTTCGATCGTCTTACCCTGGCGGACGTCGTCAGTGAAGAGTGGATTTTGCGCCAGGGGCACGGTCGGCTGTAGCAGGCTCGCGACTGTGGGAGCACCGACATCATCCTCTCGCTGCTGGAGTTGCCCCGCTAACTCTGCAAGTCCCGGTTGCTTCAGCATTTCCGGCACCACGATCTTCTGAATCACCGATAGGACGGTCAACCCGACAAGCGAATGATAATTGAGCGGCAGCCCGTCGATGAACTTCTGAACGGCGGGGTCGGTTGACCCGATCGCTTGCTTGATCGCTTCCTTAAGGGCAGCGTTGAACTTAGCATCAACCTTCGCCTTGGTCGCCGCATCGGTGATGCTGCCCGGCACCAAAAGGATCGCGCTGGAGGGAAGCGGTGTTATCGGCAGCGTCCGAATCGGCCGCGGCTCTAGTGCGGAAGCGGTGGTGGTATTCGTTTGGATTTGAGTTGGCATGGTGTCAGCCTTCTTCGTTTCAATCGGGTTCCAAGGGAATCATAGCCCGGTGGCTTGCTTGCAACTCGCCTAGCCTGTTGCCGACGAGTTTGTGGGGCTGCTGACAAAGCTTGTTGAAGTCCCTCGCGGCACACGAACTGGCTCAGCAACGCGCCCGCCATATCTTCGCCGAGGCTTTAATGCACGGGGGCTTCGGCAACTGCGCGCAAGCGCTGGCACGCCACAACCCTTGCCCGAGCTCCCACTCACAATCGCTCTAGTCGGGATCGCTCTTATGATATTCGAATCACCGGTCGTAGTGGACATGGCTTGCATTGCAAAACAGTTACCATCCGAAGTAATTCGGATTTCGATTTACAGATGGAGAATGGCTGGTGGATGCCAGTGTGGATCCCAAAAAGTTCCAAATGTCCTTGGGATTGGTGGACCTGGCATGAAGGACAGAAGTCACTTTTTGTGAAACTTTTCCATTGCAGTTGCTATGTCTGGATTTAGGTCTCCAACATCGAGATCCATGGCCTTGGCGTGTGGTCCGCGCGTGCTCCGATTTGTCATTCTCGATTGGTTTCCCCAATAAAGCTTCTCAACGTTCTCATTCACAAAAGCCGTGAGCGTCTCCCTATCCCAACCTAGTGCTCTCGCCTTGGCCATTACCTGGGCGTTCGTGGTGGTCGGAAAGTGAGCAAAATCGGTCGGCAAGCTTGTTGGCGGAAAGGCTCGCCGCCCCATGGCACGAATCTTGACTTTGGATGCTTCAGACAGCACCTCGTTCATGTGCTTTGGCAAGTTTGAAGCCTTGGGTACTTTCGGGATTTTGACAAAACCGCCCAACCCACCGGCTCCGACCGGTAAAAGAATTGGCATATTTTTCAGTCTGGCAATGGCAACGCGCAATGCGTCTTCAGCAAGGCCGGCGACCTCCACCGAGAGCGCATTCGCCGCCTCAACAGCGGCGAGGACGGCGAGCGCCTTGATCTTAGCGTCTGCGATGCCCGCTCCATAACCACGTTCGAACGCCGCCTGAAAGGTCGCCGCAAGCTGGGGGTCGGAGTAGATTGGAAGCTCTGGAATCTCATTTAGCTTCGCCGCAAGACCCGCGCGAAGCTCTGCGCCAGTCTTGCCTTTCATAATTCTTGGCAATGCACCCGCGGTAAGTGAATCTAAGGTCTTTAATGCTTCTTGCGCCTCGCCAATGGCGGTTCCCCACCTGCCTCCTAGCTCATAGCCGGCTCTTTCTGCTGCTGCCGCGGCCTCCCTCGCCCGCTGATTTGCCTTTTGGGTTGCGTAATCCTTCCCTGGTGGCGGCGGCGGTTCCGGAACATTTGTAGCGGCCGCCGGAGGCGCAACCGCTACCTCATCCCACAGACCAGACGGATCTCTCGAGGTTATTGGATTCCCGCGTACGTATGGGTAGGGGTTGGCGCCGTCGACAAAGGCGGCTGGATCAGCGCGCGTCCACCGTCCTAACCATGGCGCATAGTATCGAAGACCATGAAGCGTAAATCCTGTTTCTTCATCCCGTTCTTTGCCCGTGAAACGGTATCGCTTAAGGCTTGTCTCGGCTATGCTGCGCCCCGCCTGGTAGGATGTCGAACCATAGGGATAGTATTCCTCGTAAGAGATAAGGTCCCCTTTGTCGTCCAGTTCCAAGCTCACCGAGTCCAAGAGGTTACCAAATTGATAACGCACCAGTTGCAGTGGTGAAGAATCAGAGCCTTGCGTCCGAGTTTCGACAAGCGCCACGCGTTGCTGGTTGTCTCTGACGTGAAGCGTAGTGCGTTCGAGGGTAACAATCGCGCCCGAACCGTCATATTCACGGAAAACCTCGTAGGCCTGAAGGTAAATGCGTTGTTTTTGCCGGCTACCGTTCTGTCGCTCAACGACCTTTCGAACTCGTTGGCCGCCCCCGTCGTAAACATAGAATGTGGCGCCTCCGCCGCTCAAATCCGCCGAAAGGAACTGGTCTTTGAAATTCCAAACCATCGCAGCGAGGTGCGGCATGGCAGTTACGTTGCCATGTGCATCGTAACGGTATTTGTCGGTCGTGGCGCCGAGATTAGTGCTACTTAGGCGGTTGTTGACCTTTCCCGGTTCGATGAGACTCGGCTCAATATAGGTGTAGTCCCGCGTCCAGTTGCCGTTCTGAGCCTGGTGGATCAATTGCAGGAAGTTGCCCACCTCGTCGTAATCGTACTGCTCGGTATAGCCGCGCATGGCCTGACCGTCGTTCGGATGAGGGAGGTTAACTCTGAACTCATCGTTCCAAGAAGTTTGAGGCTGCGTGACTTGACCGATGTGCTCGCGAGCCATCGCGGCGACAAGGCGATAAATGGCATCGTAAGTATAGACACAGTTTGGCGTGACTACCTCGTTGTTGAAGTAGATCGTCTGTTGCGCGTCGTCGCCGATAAAAGTGATATTTCCAAAAGGGTCGTACACATAGCGCAGGTTTTGCACGCCTCTTGGCGGATTCGGCGGGTTGGGATCATCGCCTGGGAAATCGGTGACGCGTCGCGCAGTATAGACACGAGAGAGACGAAAGGTCAGCGGATCGTAAACGTAGGCCGTGCGAACGCCGTTTCCGTACTCGATTAACACGCGCTGTCCCTTCGCATCATAGTCAAGGTTAGTCACGAATGGCGTCGGCAACCCGGCGCCGTGTAGGTTGACCTCCATTGTTTCCAGCAAATTTGCCTCATTGTAGCCGGGGCGAATGACGCTGTTATCAGGCGTCGTCAGAGTGGTAGGCCGATTAAGGGCGTCAAAGGTGGTGGCGGTAACGAACGTTTCTGTTTCCAACGACGGACTAGATAACCAGTCAGGCATCCGCTTGTAGTCCTGTGCAAATTGACGACCGCTTCTCAGAAGGTTGCCCCTAAAATCATAGGCTTCGTCTTGATTAGTAACTGGATTGATCGCTAGATGAGTGACAACGCCTGCCGGATCATATTGACGAAACACCCGGGTACGAAGATTAAGCGCGATGTCGTTAGGGTAGCCTTCACCATAGTCAGTGCGAGCAAAGAGGATTTCTTGGGGGAGCGTTTGTGGGTCTGAGTTAGCGGTATCGGTGCCTTGGACAAAGGAGCGCGCGGGCCGGCGAAGCGCATCGTACTCTGTGCGGAAAGCGTGGCCTCTGCTATCCCATGATCTAATAGGTTTCCCGAACACATCGTTCAACATCCAGCGCTCGCCGGCGTCCATGCTGGCTTGATGGATTGTCCCGCTGAGCACGTCGTAGTCGTAACGCATGACGATTCGCCCCTTGGCGTCAATCACTTCACGTTGGTTCGCTTCGATATCGAAGACCACGCGGGTGAGATATTTTTCGTCAATTACGTTTCCGTCTTGCGCAAACCTATTGTGCGCCACAGTGAGGAAAAGCCGGCCTAAAGCATCGAAGTAGGCTGTGGTCGGCGTATCGGCGTGGGCAGCGGCTTTGTTGGCAGCCTGTTGTTCCTCGGTCCCAAGTCCGCCGTCAATCCGCTGCGCGTACCAAGTCGGAAGGCAATCGGCATCCGGCAGGCGGGTGAAGAAATCGCCCGCGTCCGGATCGGTCCTCGGGTCGAATGTCACTGTGTCGTTCACGTCGTAGCTCGCCCGCCGCCACGGATCGAAGACCACCTTTTCCCAAGTGTGGTTCGGGTGCAGCGTGGCGACCACGCGTTCCACCGGGTCATAGAACAGGATAGGGCTTACGCCGACTTGCTGGCCGAACTTGAAGGCGTGCGTGTCATCGAAAAAAGGCTCGTACGTGCGAACCGGCTTTCCTTTGTTATTGAAGATAGTCCAGCTGCTACCGACCCAGCGCGGGTTGACGATAGGAGCGTTAGCTGATTCCAAATCAAGCGGTCCAGGCTCGGCTTGAATCTTCCTTTGGATCTCGCGGCCAAAACCATCCGGGTAAGAGAAACTGTGCTGGATCTTCGTTTGTTCACCGGGGCCCAGATCGAAGTGATGGGTTTCGCGGGCGAGCGCATAAACAACGGCCGGCTGCGGCTGCGATGTTTCCTTGCTCCGCTCGTAGGCAAACAGGTCGTAGATCAGCCGGGTTGTCGCTTTTTGTAGAATATCCTGCGGATTCGCCAGCGGGTTAGCGATGTGCGCCTGGATTGTGGCGTCGTCGAGATCGGAATTGAAAGTGCTATCAATGAGGTCGCCTTTGGTCTCGCTCGCTTTGCCCATGACCGCCGTGCCCACAACCATGCCCAGTGTATCGAAGGCCACCTCGGCGCGATTCCCGTTCGGGTCGGTCATCCGAAACGGTGCGAGGACGCGATAATCGCTCTCCGCCGAGATGGTATTCTGAAGCGCATCTTCTGTCCCTTTCAGCAGCAGATTATAAGCATCAAGATCAACATAGACATTGTTGGCAAAGGGGTCTTGGAAACGACGCGGGAGGAAGAAGTGGGCTTGTGCTTCTGTGAATTCGGTCGCCGGCGTGTCGCCCGGAGCGCGCGAATAGAAACTGCGCCCGGAAGGAATCCACCAATTGGCGTCCGCTTCGCTGTGGACATATTTGCCTTCCCCGGTCAGCATCGTTTCGGAAAGCCGGTCGCCGAAGACCTGTGTTATCAGTCCCGGCGTAAAAGCGAGTTTGTAGCTCTCAAACGGCAGCGCCAGCGACTCAAGCTGCCCCAAGGGCAGCGGTCCGCTCAGGTCGTTCTGTCGGTAGAGGGTCCGCAGGTGTTCGATGAGCCTCCGATAAGGATGTCCGGCCTGGACCCCGCTGCATTGAATATCTTCATAGGGAAGGTCGTGCTCTCCGTCGCTCGCTGCCTCGATTTGGCTTAGCAACTCAACGAAGCGGAAGAGGTTGGTGACTACAGGTTTATTCGAAGTCGGAGCAACGTTAAGAAGTTCGAAAGTACCGGATTCACAGGGCAGCGGCGCGCGATAATCATCATCCAGGAGAACCGGGTTGGTAAACTGGTTTTCTGTATATGTGGCGAGGGTGCGCTTCTGCTTGGCTCTATCCACGGTCGTGAGCGACGGGTCAGGGTCGTCGTGACGGCGACCATAGCCAACGGCCGCCGATTGTAGAACGTTCCCGAACTCATCTACGGCAAGGGTCAGAGCATGACTCACTCGGGGGTCGGCCAGTTGTTGTCCTCCAATGTCGTAGAGTTTCCGTTCGTAGTGAAAATCGATGCTCTCCCGCGGATGAGTAAAGAAGACGGCATGTTGATTTCCGTTTTTCGGCTGAAGTTCCGCGAGGGTGTAGTTGCGTTCTGAGACGGAATAGGGGCGATCGCTCTCTTCGCTCCCATCATCAGCATAGATCTCAACGCGAAGAATGGAGCCCTTCAGCGCGCGGCAGGCTTCCCGCTCCTCCACCGCAGTCAGGCCCTCAGGCAACAACGTATCGGGCAATAGCATTGCCTCGAGTTGCGTGTCGGTAAGAGCCGATTCGCCACGGCTTGGATCGCCTTCGCGATAATACTCGTGCTCGAACTGTTTCGTGATGCGTTCTCCGTCCAGATAAGCGCCGATGTGGAACCACGTCTTAGTGTGGATTGGTGGGACATGAGATGCTTCATCGATATTGGTTGCGTCTGGAAACGCATCGCTGGCGCTGAGGGCGGCATACTCTTCCGTGTCAAATTGCTCGACCATCCCGAAGCCACGAAACTCACGTTCGGGACCATCGAAATAGCCGTGATGGTAGGCATGTCGGGTTACAAAACGGTTGCGGCTGATGCGGTCAATTGTCTCAACTCGCTCGATGACATGAACGGGGAAAGGCAGCTTGGTAACCCAAGGTTGGCCTTCGAGCTTGTCCTGTAAGTAAAACTTGGTCGAAGGCGCGTAAGTGACCATTATTTCCGCGCCTAGGTTATTGATCGTCTTGATCAGCAAATGCGGCTTTTGGCCACCCATTAGGTCGATGTAACGCATGGGATGGAGCGCATCGCCGGACAGAGGCGAGGACCACACAAGGCACGCCGTGCCGTTCCCAAGCAAGTCCACGACTTGCACGGCCGATAAATTGTCCAGAGGAGGGAAATTCGGCAGCGATTCCCGGCTGCTCCAACTGTTCCCCGATTGGTTACGGTAGATGTCAACTTGGTTCGCACCGAGATAGATGATGTCAGTGGTGCCGGAACCGTCGATGTCGACGAGACGGATCCGCTTCTGATCAAACTGGTCCGGATAATCAAACCAGGGCGCATTGTCCATCGTCACTTTGGTCCCGAAGAGGCCGTAACCGAGGTTTGGCCAGTAGCAAACCTCCCCGTTGCAGATGCGCACCAAGTCGGTAAGACCGTCGCCGGACAGATCGGCAAGGTAAATGGATTGCGTGCCGTCAGCGAAGACGAGTTTGGGTCCTTTCTCCTCGTCGCGGGATTGGCTAACTAATTCGGATGACCCAAAACCGTCCTCGGCTAGCGACGGATGCCAGCGGAAGAATTCGTTCTCGGAAATCAGGATATCGTTGTGGCCGTCGCCATCGAGGTCGATGAATTTGAGATTAGGGTCGCGAGTGTCGAGGTTCGGAAAGGAGGGGAACGAGCGGAAGGATTCCCAGTCAGCATCTTCGGTGCGCTCATAGAACCCAGGTGCGGGCCCTTCGAAAGTGACAAAGTCCGGCTGACCATCACCGGCTAAGTCCATGAATTGTCCTTGGCTTGCGAGCGAAAGGGCCGGTTTGGAAGCCACCAGTTCAACTGGCGCGAAGCTGGCTTCGACGCGTTCGGTGCCATCGTTGAGGACAGTGTTGATGGGGCTAAGATTGCGTTTGTAGAACCAGCCTTCCGCCTGCTCGGTCAGGATGCCAGACAGACCTTCGCCATCGAGGTCAACCCACTGATACGCGGAGCCGTCGAGGCCGCAGGGAAGGTTCTCGACGCTGTTCGGTTCAACTTCGCGAATCTCATTCTGAATCGCCGCCTCGGTGTAAGTGAACTCGACTGCTGGAAGCGACTTCTTGCGGTAACTGCCGTCGGGCTGGCGACAGAAACCGGATTGAGTGACAGAGATGAGGAAAGAAGCGATGGGGCTCTGGGCGTGGTCGAACTCAGTGGCGCGAACAAGGTAATCTGGTGCGCCTAGCTCATCCGGGAAATGATGGAACATCAGAACGCGCTGGCAGAGGCGGTACGTGCGTACTTCGAAACGAGCCCGGTAGGCCGAAAACGGGTCTTGTCGAACACTCCACGGGCGTTGGTCGTCCCTAAGAAAGATACTTATCGGGTGTCCCGCCGGGTCTTCCGTGTAGTGCTCGCCGTAATCGAAGACTACTTCGAAAAGCCAATCGCTTCGTTGGCTCAGGTCTTCCAGTGGCGCGCGGGGCGTACGGTTGCCGTAATGGATGCGCTTGAGGTAGCGGTTGGGTGACCGAATTTGGTCGGTGCGGTTGGTTTCGCAGCTCGCCGAAAGATCAATTCCTTCGGAGTTTTCCGCTTTATATTCGTAACGAATGGCGTTGCCCTTGTCGTCGTAACTCTCGCAGATCAACCAGCTGAAAGTTCGTTTCGAATCCGAAGGATCAGCAAGCCGACTTTCTGAGGTTTTCCCGTACCAAGTGGTGACGTTGTCCTTCGAGATTGAGCGCCAGGAGACGTCCGCCTCGTCGGCCAGGTTAGTCCAGCGTTCAATGCGCGCGAAAAGTCCTTCGATACGTGGCCGGTAGCGTTGAATTCGATAGTTAACGCTGTTTACGTTACGAAGAGGCAAGGTTTCCCGTGTCCACGTGTCGCCATTCTTGACGAGCAACGGCACAAGATCCTCCGATCCGGACAGAATGAAAACATCCGATTCTTCCTCATCTCGGTACTGGGGGAGGCCCTTGTCGGTTTTGCGTGTAATGGCGGGTAACGATAGGCTCCAGCCCAGTCCAAATGCCCCGTTCCCAGCCCCGGAATCGTAGTTCAGCGAAAGCTGTGGTCCAAATCCGGATCGTCCAGGGCTCGTTGCGATCGGCACGCTCATCGAGCCAGTACCGGTCACAGGGTTGGCAGCGAATTTCTCGCCGATCCCGCGAATAGCGCCGCCGCCCTTCGGCAAAGTAATCGATGGAGGAGCAAGAGCGGAGTTTTGATCCGCAGCGCTGCCCCTTCCACCTGACACAAACTGGTTAGGCGCGCTCACCGGAAGTGGAGCAGAGAATATTCAGTCATCACTTTGCTGTCGCACGCCGCTCCGCCGTGCTAGCATCTCCGCTCGGCTCTCGGCAGCGAAGGTATCCGCCAGCCAATCGGCTAGTCTGTGTAAGGCTTCCTTCCTTTCCGCAAAGTGCTCTTGGAGAAGCCGCTGACCTTGTTCCGTTCTCAATAATTAGTGTGTAGCTCTTTACGCTCATCGTTATATTTTTCTCAGCGGCCGTCATGCTTTGACTTTCAGTAAGCCTAAACAACCTCTTCCGGAGGATCAAGATATTGCCGCTCGCTCGCGCGGGCACGTTGGCATCAATTGAGTTTGCGATCGATATTTTTGGTGCGTAAGGATTCGAGATAGTTGGTGAGCATTTGTGGCAGAGCCTCCTCTACCTGGAGGCGGTGTTGGTTCTGAACGTTCAGAACCAGGATTCCGCGCAGGAAGTGATCGGTTGAGATCGGGTCAACGTAGGATCGGGAGCAACTCGGGAGCAACCAGCACTTCGATGCTGCGAGCGACTCCGGGCTGTCGTCGAATCAGTCCTGTTCGTTCGAGGGTGAGCACCATTTGGTGAACCGAAGGCGGGCTGACGCCGAAGTGCCGCTGCAGG
>JBKPCS010000094.1:0-97359 GCA_046727495.1 bacterium
CGTTGTTGGCAATGTCGGCGTTGTTGGCATTAAAATTCAGGGCCAAAGATATTTCCAAATCAAGCGGATATATCGCAGCGTATCGTGCACAGGGCGGATTTTGCTCTGTTGATCGGCGTAGATGGTCTGAATTGGTGTGAACCGGATCTGGAATCCTTTTCGAGCTGCCAAGATGATGCTTTCAGTTTCGAACTCGAATCGATTGCTTGGGGCCATCAAAACCGGAAGCAGCGAACGGCGGGCTAACCGGAATCCGCACTGACTGTCGGGTAACGGGATGCCGCAGATGGCGCCGATCTGCCATGACATAAATTGGTTGGTCCAGCGCCGAACGCGAGGCATTGACCGAAGATTGCTCATACGATTTCCGACTACCAGATCAGCTTCCTGATCGTTCATGACTGAGAAGAATCCAGGAATATCAGAAGGATCGTGCTGCCCGTCGCCATCGAGGAATAGAAAAAACTCGGCACCGGTGGTCTCAGCGTGACGTAGCCCGGTCTTCACTGCAGCTCCTTTACCGAGGTTTTGTGGGTGACGCACCACTTCAGCGCCTGCCTTCTCCGCCTCCTGCGCGGTCTGATCTGTCGAACCATCATCGACCACCAGGACCGAATGGACATGTTCGAGCACTTGCCGGACTACCGTTCCAATGAAGCGCTCCTCACCGTGAGCAGGAATGATGGCTAGCACTGTATCTCTGCAAGCCTTCATTCGAGATGTAGGGCGGCAGGCCTCTGCCGCCGACATCCAACGCGAACCATCAGAGGTTCCTCCGGAGTGCCAAAGGCTGCCACAACAGGTAAGGTACTCTTTCCGTTGGAACCCATCGTCTCTATCTCAATCAGGGGTGCGGCGGCAGAGCCTGCCGCCCTACAGCAAATAGACATCACGACGCGGTCGCAAGCGCTTCCCGGTGATCCTTCAATTCAGCGCTCGAAAGTGACGTCGCCTGGCACCAACCGGACCGCTCGAAAAAGACTGCCCACCCGGCAAGCTTTATAAACAGCGTTTGAAGCGGAGGTGAATCAAACAAAGGAATAACAATACTTACCTCACGCCCAGTCCATCGAACCATCGCATCGCCAATGGTTGAGCCGGATGAACAATCGAACACAGAGGTTCGCCCGGAGCTAACCGGCAATGGAATTCGCCAGCGCTGCTGCGGATAATGATCTTCCACACCGGAGATTAATAAGAGCGAAGAACCAATCCGCTCCCGTTTTCGAACCAGCAATCGAAGCGTCAACGCGTCCGGACGACAAGAGACGTCAATAATAGGCAGAAGCTCTATCCTCCCGGCAAAGAACGGAAAGTACAACTCGACCGCTCTAGCGAAAGCAGTGAAACGTGCCCTGCTGAGAGCAACCTGCGTCTCGTGTCTTAAGATCGCTTCATACTTACAGGCCACCTCTTTCGGAGTCAGGCGGAGAGCCACACGCTCACGACGAATCCGCACTCGCGGGCGGTGAATGAGATATTCAAAGATGCGCGCCGGAGGGTTAGACATTCGCTTGATCGCAAACGCGATCAGAACAGCCAGCGCGCTATGATCGGGATGAGCATCGTGTCTGGTCGGAATCGCGAGCAGCGTCGGACGATATTCCTGCAACTCTTGAATCAATCGATCTACGATCTTGACACGACCGTCCATCAAAGCCTTGGTCAGACTTTGATCGGGGATATTAAAGAAGCGCGCACATTCAGAAGAGCCCCCGAGACACGAAATCGCCGCTAGCGCTTCTTCTTTCCGCCGAGCACCCCAACGGTCCCGATCCTTCGCGTTAATATTCCACCGACGCTCACAATAACGCTGTGCCCATGGGTTATTATCACCGTTCGTCGCAAACAGAATCCGGACCTCGGCTCCACAAGCGAACGCCCTTTGGAGCAATCCTCCCGTTCCCAGCGACTCGTCATCCGGATGAGGCGCTACAACCAACAATCGATCTTGTTTAGAAACTGAAATCATTCACTTCTGCGCGCTGGCTCGCACGAACGGAGAATATCCCTTCTCCACGGCCCGGGACCACACAATCGCCAGCGATTTTCGCATAGGGGTCACAATCAAGGTATGAATTCCGGGAGCCAATTCACGTGGTTCACGCCAATCGCTCCCATCCAATACAGCTTCAACAGGGCCATCGTCGCTCATCATCGCGTATTTCTCAGGAATGACCACTGCAAATTGCATTTTCCCATCTTCTGCCGGAATCAGCTTTTTGCCTAGAACCATCACCGATCCAACTGAAACGTAGTTTTGGTCGACAAAATCCGCCGTTTCTCTGGTTAACCAGTGCGACTCAACAACCACTGGTGTCCGCTCGGCGATCATTCGTTGGGGAGCATCATCCTTGAGATTCCCGGATTCGACGCGTTCCCGCGTTATTTGTTCAAAGACAAAAAAATAGGGTCGCCGGCGAAAGATTGTCTGACCTTTCGCATCGAGGACGGTTTCGTCTTTGTGTGTCAGCTTCAAAGTATCCTGGATGATCGCAAGGTTTCGCTGGTTTGTTTGCTTCAACGGGGGATGACCTCGGACCAGCCAGATTAATTCCGCTGCTGTAACCAATGCCGGCAGCAGAAAAGCCGGGAGCGAAAGACGACGCAGAAGTTCTCCAATCCAGACTAGAGGCACGGTAACTGCCAGGATCACCAATGGGAAAAATGGAATGTAGTCTTGCTTGGAAATCAGAGGCCAGAACGTGAACAGCAGCGGGCAATAGAAGCCGGCCACAAGCAAAAAAAAGAGTCGTCGCGAGGCCCGTCCGTAGTCGGCATCTTTCTTTGCCAGCCAGAGTCCGCCGGCAATCATTGGGATAAACAGCCAGAATCGTACATCAAGTACCCGCTCAGCGAATCCGCGTGAATTCTCGGCGCTACTCCAAAGATTATGCGTTACGACGCAGTAGTACATTTGCCCCAGTGCGTTTTGAGAAGCGAAAAACAGAACGACGGCCGCGGGTACGATGATCGCGCCCAAGATCGCTGCCAGGCAGCTCTGCATCAGTGCACGCCAGTTGAAAGGAGGAGCCTTCAGTACGGGACGGAAAAATAACAGGGCAACCGCCGATACGACGATAATCGAGCAGAGGAAGGTCGTTTTCATGGAAACGCAAAACGCGATTCCGACAAGCAGGCCGACAAGAAACGTGCGTTTAGGAACCCACGAACCTCCGCTGAAGAGCGCCAGGATCACCATCCAAATGGCCGCCCAGAAACCGTCGGGCCGATATTCGCCCATCTTGAAATACAGATCTGGAAACGCCGCTGAGATCGCCGCAGCCCAAAGACCAACCCGCGGAGAAAACAGCCGGGAACCGATAAAATAGGTGGCACCGATAATGACTGCGGCAATCGGCACCATCTCCCAGCGCATCGCTGCAACGATATCGGCCCGTTCACCGAGCATGGCAAAAAGCGGAGCCGACAGTGCCTGGAACAAAGGCGCGTGATTATCGAATACATCCCGATAGGGCAACAATCCGTTGGCCCAAGCCCAGACCACATGAAGATGCTGTGGTTCGTCCGAATCCCAGAGCTGCGTGCTAACGTAGAAAAAGCGCAACCCGAGCAACATCAGGAAGAGCAACGCGCAAAGGAGTTTCTCTGTCTTTGTGATCGGAGATTTCACGCAGGCGCATCCACTGCCATGTTCTGGCTGGAAGATCCAGCGATATATATCGAGCGAGATCGAGCGGCATCGAGACGAGATCGAGCGAGACGCCGATACGTCGTCGATTTCCATCTTGCAGCCCAGGACCACAATAGGTAGTGTAGGCCCAAATCATGGCCACCTATATCTATGAGATGGTGCCGGATTCGCCGAACAAAGTCGTTCGCCGAAAAACAGAGAGTTCTAAAACTCATTCTCTACGGGATATCTCCACACAATGCATTCGTCGCTCTCGAGTGACTCGCCGCTAATCCGCGGTTGTTGTTGAACCCGATGCTTATTTCTGAACAACAACCCGGACTGTTCCAAGAGCCGGCTAAACAGTCCAACGGGTCGCGCCTGCCGGAACCACTGAACGGAGCCAGCGTTAAGAATTATGTTCTCGACACCAACGTCCTGCTCCATGACCCCCACTGCGTCTACCGATTCGCCGACAACCATGTCTGGATTCCGATCGATGTGTTGTCGGAGTTAGACAAGTTTAAGAACGAGCAGACCGAACGCGGTGCCAACGCGAGGACGGTTCACCGGTTCTTGACCCGCTGTTTTAACCAGAACAGCAAGCTGGTTCGAAACGGCGTCCGCACACCAGAAGGTGGAACGATTCGGATTGGGGTAAACGAATTCCTTACCGGGCCAAAGATTCGTAAGGAGTTGCGGCAATTTCAGCAAATCTTTCGTGATCTGGACAAAGCCGACAATCGGATCCTCGCTCACTGTCTCTATGTCCAGAGTGGATCTCCGGAAAAGACGATCCTGGTCTCAAAAGATCTGAACATGCAGTTGAAAGCGTTGGCCATCGGACTTCAAGCCCAGGACTACGAGAACGACAAGGTTGAAGTAAAGGATGTTGAAGGATACGGCCAACGCACGATCGAGGTCGATCCTCACTCGATGCAGCGGTTCGCGAGCTCGCGCGAACTGACGCTCGAAGGCAAGATTGCCGGCACACTCTACCCTAACGAATACGTTTTCCTCTCTGCCGGCGATCACAAGGTGATGCCGGCACGCCATATCGATAACGGACTCTGCCGACGGCTTAACCTCCCTCCAACGCTCATCAACCCTCGCGGTGTCCATTTGAAGCCGCTGAACCTGGGCCAGCAATGTTTGCTGGACGCGCTCCTCGATCCCGAGATTGCGCTGGTAACTTGTTACGGCCAGGCCGGCACTGGTAAAACGTTGTTGGCGGTTGCCGCCGGTTTACATCTCTTTTGGTCCCAAATCTTTTCCGGAATGACGGTTAGCCGCCCGGTAGTCGCGATGGGTGATACCCTCGGTTTCCTTCCCGGAACACTGAACGAAAAGATGAAGCCATGGCTGCAGTCTATTTACGATGCGTTCGAACTGTTGCTACCTGCGACTCCTCCTGCTCAACCGAAAAAACATAAAAAACAAAAAGGTTCAGAGCTGCACTTGAACAATGGGTCATCGACGCCGCTCAAGCCGTATGAACAGTTGATTGAGCATGGCGTCGTCGAGATCGAGGCTCTCTGCTATATCCGCGGTCGCTCGATTCCGAACCGTTATTTTGTCCTGGATGAAGCTCAGCAACTCACTCCACTGGAGGCTAAGACAGTCGTCACTCGAATGTCGAAGGGGTCGAAGCTCGTTATGGTGGGAGACCCGGCGCAGATCGACAATCCTTACGTCGATAGCCGGTCGAACGGATTGGTTTACACGCGGAACCGGCTGAAGGGTCAATCGATTAGCGCACACGTTTGCCTAACCAAAGGCGAGCGCAGCCCATTGGCAGAATTTGGGGCGACGCTGATGTAGGGGCAGCAGAGCTCTGACTCCAGCATCTATTAATAACGCTGGGTTTCGGCGGTAGGGCCTGCCGCCCTACAAAGAAAACCCTTTCTTTAGCGCTCCCATCCGCGTAATCGTTTACCGGCTGAGCGATTGATCCGCCACAACCTGTTGTCGTCCTGCTGAACTTGTAAAACTCCTCAACTATGAGCTACTCCCCTCTAACACCCCTTGATGGTCGCGTTGCAATCGTCACTGGAGGCGCCCGTGGAATCGGGTTTGAGACAGCCAAAGCGCTGAAAGAGAATGGTGCAACGGTCGTGATTGTTGATATCAACGTCGAGCTCGGCGCCAAGGCATCGAAAGAATTGGGGGTCGGCTTTTTTCAAGCGGATTTAACTCAACTCGATCAAGTCACAAACCTCGCATCAGACATCCAAAACCAGCATGGACGAATCGACATCGCGTTCAATAATGCCGGTGTATGCGTCAATGTCCCTTCAGAGGATTGTAGCGGAGAGGACTGGCGAAGAGTCATCGATATCAACCTCAATGCTGTTTTCTACTGCTGCCGCGAGTTCGGCAAGGTGATGCTGAAGCAAGGCAAAGGGAGTATCATCAACACCGCCTCGATGTCGGGAATCGTCTCCAATACGCCGCAGCCGCAATCGGCATATAACGCGTCGAAGGCAGCTGTGATCATGCTCACCAAATCGCTTGCCGGCGAATGGGCCGGCCGCGGCGTCCGAGTAAACGCCATTGCTCCAGGATATATCGGCACCGAAATGACAAAGGTCGGAATGTCGAATGAGGGCTGGTACAAAGTCTGGAAGGAGATGACTCCGATGGGACGTGTCGGGGAGCCGCGAGAAGTTGCCGCCCCCGTCGTCTTCTTAGCCTCAGACGCAAGCAGCTATTTCACAGGAAGCGTGCTGACCATGGATGGCGGGTATACATGCTGGTAGGCGGGGAGACGTTCGGCGTCCGCCTTCGCTAAGGCTACGGCGCGACAAGTTTTGGCGTTTCGCGATCATTCGAGCGAAGAGACATAGCAACCGCACGAGGTCGCGATGAAATCGCGACCCTACCGGTTGTGTGGAGTGGTCTATCCTCGGTAGGGCCGCGATTTATCGCGGCCTCGTTGACGATGCAAACGCCCTTCCTTAGAAATCAAACTTGTCGATGTTGTCTTTATTGAAGATGAAAGGTGGTCCGAGCAGGATTTGGCTGCCCTTGATCACCTTTAGTTTTCCGAGGCGACCGGCTTCGAGCTCGGTAGCGCCCGGCTTGATCTTACCGTCGACAACAGCTCGCATCGCATAAATCGCGGCATACCCGAGGTCCACTGGGTTCCACAGCACGACCGATTTCACGCAACCCGACTTTACGAACGGCTTCATCTGGTTCGGTGTGGAAAGCCCGGTAACCGCGATCTTACCGATCAGGTTGGCCTGGGTAATCGCATCAGCCGCTCCCGGAAAAGCCACGCTCGACAAGCCGATGATTCCTTTCACGTTCGGGTACGCTTTGACGATTTGGCCGGTGGCCTTGAAGGCCAGCTGCTGGTCTTCCTCAGAGGGCAGGATCGTTACAATGTTCAGTTTCAGCCCCTGCGCCGGGATATACTTTTTCATTTCTGCGATCCACTCATTCTGATTGGGCGCGGTGAGCGAGCTGGTGACAATAGCGATATCGGCGTCTTTTCCGACTTCGGCCACCATCGAATCGATTAACGCTTTTGCGATGCCGTCCGGCGTGGCCTGTTGCACGAACCATTCGCGCGCGTCCGGTTGCGACTCGGCGTCGTAGCCAACGACACGGATGCCAGCCTTCAGAGCTTTGCGCAGCACGGGCGAAATAGCGACCGGATCATTGGAGGCGAACAATATGCCGTCCACACCACGCGAAATGGCGTTGTCGATAAATTCAATCTGCTTCTGAATTGCGGCCTCGGTTGGAGCGTCGGTTGCAACTTCCGTTGGTTGACCATTCTTCGTCAGCTCTGCTGCTGCTTCAGCTTCCCCTTTAGTGGTCGCGGCAAAATAGCCGATTCCGATCAGCTTCGGGACATCTGCCAGAACAATCTTTTTTCCTTTGAGATCTTTGGGGTTGGTTGGCTGACCGCCGTCGTACGCAGTATCCGCACCATACGCGGAGATGCACAAGACCAAAACCGATGGCAAAAGCCATCGGATGAGAGAGTTGGTTTGCTTCATGTTTTTTCTTTCGTTGATTTGGTGAAGCCCCCTTTTGCAAAGAAATGCTTCTCCAAAAACTGGTTCAGGAGGATGGAAAGGATCAGGACTGTTCCAATGAGCACAACAGTGGCATCCCCGCGGAGGCCGGAAAGCTGTAAACCATTCTTCAAAAGCTGGATCGTAACGACGCCCAAGGCGGTTCCGAGGATCGTCCCTCGACCTCCGAAAATGCTCGTGCCGCCAAAGACAACCGCCGCAATAACGTCAAGCTCAAGTCCGGTCGCCGCATCGGCTCGGGTGCTTGTAACACGGGAAGTAAAAATAAATCCGGCAATTCCCGCCATCAGGCCGCTGAAGGTGTAAGCAATCATTTTGATGCGACCGACGCGCAAACCGGCAAATCGGGCGGCGGTCTCGTTATTGCCGATCGCGTAGATACAACGCCCGAGCGGCGTTTTCGCCAGGACCAGTGCGCTAACGATCAAAACAATCACCAGCAAGTAAAGCTGGACGGGTAGCTCTAGAATTTCGCCACTTCCCCAAAAAGAGAAAATGTCCGGAAAGCCGTGGACAGATCGAGACTGGCTGATGCCGAACGAAAGCCCTCGATAGATGGCCAGCGTTGCGAGCGTCACAATTAACGGCGGCACACCTAAATAGACGATGAGAAACCCATTGAGCAGGCCGGCCAACCCACCTCCAACGATCGCAATCAGCACAGCGAGCCAAAGAGGAATTCCGAACGTTTGCCACGAAAATCCAAGCAAAACAGCGCTGAGGGCAAGCATCGACCCGACCGAGAGGTCGATTCCGCCCAGGATGATAATAAATGTCATCGGAACTGCCAGCAGCGCTACTTCGCACAGAAAGCGGGTCTGATTGAGCAGATTCGATGAAGTGAGAAATCGGTCCGATCCGAAGGAAAGCAGAACGACCGCGACCAACAGCACAAAGATCAGGATTCCCTCCTGAAGAGTCAATCCCCAGAAGAAGCGAGGCGAAGCGACCTCACCGGCGCCGCCCGAGGCTACAATCCCTGCGGTGTGCATGGTTCTCCTGCGTCGGAATACATCGAGCAAAATAGTGAGCAGAATCAACGCTCCTTGAACGGTCTGAAACCACTCTGCGCGGATACGCATAAAAACGAGCGCAGTTCCGATCGTCTGGAGAAGAATTGCACCCAATACTGCGCCGATCACCGTGCCGGTACCGCCCAGAATGCTGACCCCACCAATCACCGTCGCTGTGATCACCGTCAGTTCCAAACCAGGTGCAACATTTGATTGAATCGAAGTAAAATTAGTGGCGTATAAGATCGCCGATACGCCTACCAAAATGCCGTTCTGTATAAAGACGCGGAGCGTAACTTTGCGCTCGGAAATCCCGGAGAGTCGCGCTGCCTCGGCATTCCCGCCGACCGCATAGAGCTCTCTTCCCGCAGCGAAAAATTTGAGCCAGATTGCGAACACCACTGCGAAGAACAGCAGCCCGCAAATAGGCACTGGAACACCCAGAATATTCTGACGACTGAGACCAAATCCGGGTGGCAGTCCATAGATCCAGGCTCCACCGGTCGACAAAATGAGTCCCCCTTTCAGGATGCTGGCCATCCCCAGCGTTGTCACAATGGCCGGGATACGCCCGTAGGCCACAAGCAAGCCATTGATGAGGCCGATCAGTGCACCCGTGCAGATCGTAGCCAAGAAAACCAGGCCAAGCGGCACGCCGGCCACCGCAAGTCTTCCGGCAACTGTCGCGCAAACCCCGACGGCCGCGCCGATCGAGATATCGATATGACCACAGAGAATGATCAGAGTCATTCCGACCGCGGCAACTGCAACATATGACGAGCTGTACAGAATATCGACCAGATTGCCGCTGGCCAGAAACCCGGGATTCAACAAGGTTACACCGATCAATACCAGCAGGAAGGCTGCGATGAGGACCGCCTCTTGCCGGTTTAACAACGCCACTCCTCGTGATACCAAGCCTGAGCTGAAAGCATGGGACCGAGCGTTTTCGGAGGGTGCAGTTGAATCCATCATCCGTTGCCATTGCCTCTCTGACCAATTGCTGCGCCCAGGATTGTTTCCTGGGTAGCGTCCTTGCGCTTGATCTCCGCAACCAGATACCCTTCGCGCATCACGCAAATCCTGTCGCTGATTCGGAGAACCTCCGGCAAATCACTGGAAATGACGAGGATCGCCATCCCCTCCTCCCGGGAAAGCGAGTCGAGTAAACGATGGATTTCAGCGCGAGCACCAACGTCGATCCCGCGAGTCGGCTCATCGACAATCAGCAGACGGGGTTTAGTTGCCAGCCATTTTGCCAGTACAACTTTCTGTTGATTTCCACCGGACAGGTTACGTGTTATCTGACGGCTGCTCGGCGTACGAATACGCAACGTATCGATGTACTGACGGGCAAGTGCATCTTCGGCGTCCGGATCAAGAAATGGACCGCGCATCAGCTTCCAGAGACGGGTCAAACTGATGTTTTGGCCAACAGTCATCGCGCTGATCAAGCCTTGGCGTTGCCTGTCTTCCGGCACATAAGCGATCCCAAGTGCAATTGCATCTTCCGGCCGGCGAATCTCTACTACTCTCCCCTCCATCTCGATGGTTCCGGACTCTAACGGAGTAACTCCGAAGATCGCTTGAGCGAGTTCAGACCGCCCGGAGCCGATCAAGCCTGCCAGCCCCACGATTTCCCCAGCCCGTATTTCAACCGTCGCCTCTTTCAATAGAGGCGGACAGACCAATTTCTGAGCACGGAGTACTACTTTTCTGTCTGAAAGTTCATCCTCGAGGTGCGGCAACGGTTCCTCTGCCAATGCGCGTCCAACCATCATCCGAATCAGCTCCGCCTCATTTGACTCTTTGGCCGCCTTAACCCCAACAAGTTTTCCGTCCCGTAACACAGTCACCCGGTCTGCCAGCTCGAAGATTTCGTCTAGACGATGGCTGATATAAATGACTGCAACGTTTTGGGCGCACAGGCGCCTGATAATGCCGAACAGTCGCTCGGTGTCATGCTGGGTCAGTACTGCGCTCGGTTCGTCGAGAATCAAAATGCGCGCCTGACGCGATAGGGCCTTCGCGATTTCGACCCGTTGCCGATTACCGACTGACAGCGTGCCGACGCGTGATCGCACGTTCAAATCGCTTGCATCCAACGATTCCAAAAGCTTCTCGGCAGCGGAGCTGGCGCGTCTCCAATCCAGCACTGTCCCAGAAAGCGCCCGCGGCATGTGTCCGGCAAAGATATTCTCCGCAACGGTCAGCTCAGGATAAAGACTGAATTCTTGATAGATCGTCGCGATACCGTGCGATTGAGCCTCGCTCGGCCGCGTGAAACGGACGGCGCGACCGTTTACTTCCATTTGCCCGCTGTCCGGCGGATAGACTCCCGAAATGATCTTGATCAACGTGGATTTGCCAGCACCGTTCTCCCCCAACAACGCGTGGACTTCCCCAGGCTTTACGTCAAACGACACGTCAGCTAATGCCTGAACACCAGGAAAAGATTTACTGACGTTGCGAAGAATGAGAGCGGGCGCTGGCCCTGGGGGATTTCCATTCACGGCTCATCACAAAAACCTTGTCCGCCGTAAAACTTCAAACCAAAAAATAAATATCCACGATTTTCGTCCGATTGCAGGATCTGCGCGCACTGCCTTCTCATTTTGGAAGCTGAGTGCATACGATCTGGGACGACAAGTAACTCAGTCGGAGGCTATGTGGAATGCACAGAATGGCGTTAATGATATACGAAATGCCAAAACCGATTTAGCTGAATCTGCCTGCCTCTCACGATTGCGTGCCGGAATCGCAATCTGACTGCACTGCCTCTCGCAGCTTGTCATACAATGGCAACAAACCCTCAGGGATAATGCGCGCGCCTCCGAGGACTGTCATGAAATTGTGATCTCCGGTCCATCGTGGCACTACATGAAGATGCAGGTGCTCGAGAACACCTGCTCCGCCAGCCACGCCAAAATTCAGGCCGACATTGAACCCTTGGGCTTTAACGACCTTTTCAAGCAAGCGCTGGGCATAGCAGGCCAGATTCAATAGCTCGACCTTCTCCGCGTCGGTCAGGTCTTCCAATCGAGATACGGCACGATACGGGACGACCATCAAATGACCAGCCGAATACGGGTACCGGTTCATGATCAAAAAAGTGTTCTTTCGCCGGCAAACCACAAGATGGTCGCGATCATTCGCCGCTTCCGCCGCCTGGCGTAAAAAGTCGGCGCTGTGATCGACTCGCTCAAAGTATTCGACCCGCCACGGCGCCCACAAACTGTCCAGCCACGATTTGAGGTCGTTCACAAGACTGATATTGCCCAGTGCGCGGCGAAGATCCAGAAGAGAGTGTGAGTGCGAGTCCGAGTGTGAGCGCGCGGTGCCGCTTGTGAGCTCCTATCGGAAGGACAAATCCTTAGTCTAGTGAGCCGAGTGAAGCCAAATGCGATCAACCCGGCAACCGTTCTAAACGAATAGCTGCGATCAAGAGACTTACTTGCTGATCACGCTCCTACCGGCTACCGCAATGCCATCAACGTCTCCGTTGCAGCACAGGCACGGAGCTCGATTTCTCGTTTTGTCGGCGCCTCGCGTAGCCGCATCAACAGCCTGATTAGAAGATCCCCCCAGAGCTCGGAAATATAGCCAGCAGCCAGGGCTCCAGGATCGTCGACCGGTACCAATCCCAGTGATTGAGCTTTTCTGACCAATTCGGTAAGCGCTTTTTTGTTTGCCTCGTAGCCGTTGCGGTTGAGTGTTCGAGCAATCTCGGGGGCGCGATCGGATTCGGCAATCGCAAGCCGAAAAACAGCCAGCACTTCCGGCTGGCATACCGTGCTCAAGATTGATACGCCGAACTCAACCAGCAGCGCGGCTAGCGCCTCCCGGCTCTGGGGCACAGGAGTCGTCGGGTCCAAGGGCCGACGCATCTGTTGGGCCCGTTCGCTGATCATTGCCGCTAAAACCGCGTGCTTGTTATCGAATAGCGCGTAGAGGTCGCGCTTTGATATTCGGGCAAGGGTAACGATATCCAGCATGCTGGTGCTGGAAAATCCCTGTTCACGAAAGAGGGTAAACGCCGCGTTGAGCACGCGCTCGCGGATAGAGCCGGAGATGCGCTTGGACTGAGGGTGGGACAAGGAAGAGTGCCGCTTAGTTTTTTTGATTTTCGACATTTTACTTGCTTTTGGTACGATATCGTACCATCTGTTCAGCTAATTTAGGTACGATATCGTACCGGAAAAGAAAATACTACTCCTACTTCTCTGCCATGATTAATCCAAAAATTCTGGTAACCGGCGCAACCGGAAAAACCGGTGGCGCCGTAGTCACTGAACTGCTGTCCAAGGGTTGGCTCGTACGAGCCGCCGTCCGCGTCCGAGACGCGCGCAGCGATCACCTTCAGCGCCGCGGCGCCGAGGTCGTCGTTGCGGACATTTTCGATCCCAACCAGCTGATGGACGCGATGCGCGGCGTCCAGCGAGCCTACTACTGCCCGCCCTATCATCCCTTCGTGGTCCAGAGTGGGTCCGCCTTTGCGGCCGCGGCGCGCGAGACAGGCCTCGAACAGATCGTCGGGCTTTCGCAATGGCTGGCCGGGCCCAACCACCCGGCACTGATGTCGCGCCAGCTTTGGCTGATCGACCGGATGTTCGCCGCACTTCCGAACATCGCGCACACCGTCATCAATCCCGGCTTTTTCGCTGACAGCCCTTATATGGAAATGATGCCGTTCGCAGCGCATCTCGGGGTCTTTCCGCTGCCAGTCGCAGGAGAGAGCCGTAACGCCCCGCCCTCGGTCGACGATATTGCTCGCGTTGCAGTCGCGGCGCTCCTCGATCCGGCACGTCACGCTGGCAAGAGCTACCGACCAACTGGACCGAAACTCCTCACCGTCACCGAAATGGCCACGATAATCGGCCGCGTCGTCGGCCACAAAGTGCGGCACGTGAAGTCGCCTCTCTGGATGTTCTACAAAGGCGCCAAGGCGCAAGGCGCGGAGCCTTTTCTGCTCAGCGGCCTGAGGTATTGGTTCCAAGACAATGACCGTGGCGCGTTCGCGATCGGCGCGCCCAACGAAACGGTACGCGAGCTTACCGAAAAAGGGGCCGAGGACTTCGAAACGATCGCACGTCGCTACGCGGCATTACCAGCATCGCGCCAGAGCTTCGCCGGGCGGCTCGCTGCCTTCGCGAGCTTTATGGCGGTAGGGATCCTGCCGGGATTCGATCCCTTGGCCTACGACCGGGCGCAAGAACAGCCCGTGCCGTCGACGCCGCGTCTCGCGCTCGACGATGCCGGTTGGGTGGCGAGCCACGGCGCCGAGGGTTCAGCGGTGGTGAATAGTCCGTTGAAGGAGGCCTTCGCATGATTGATCCCTTGCTCACAAGCCTCTTTTTGCTCTTGCTCGACGAGAGATGGTTGCTTCGCTCTGTCGAATTCGACACGCAGCAAAATAGGAGATGGCCGATACCAAATTCGCTCCTCCATCATCTGGAAAGCACAACGATGCACGAGTCATCTAAACTAACCAGACAGCACAATGAATAGCACTCCGTTATTCGGGCTCAGTGTCCTGATGAGTTTTGTTGCCTTCGGCATCGTGACCAGAACCTACATCTGGCCCTTCTCCGAATGGCGCGTCGAGAAGAAGCTCTAATTGCATTGACCGTTCCACACACCTTCCGGTTCGTGGGCCTCAGCTTTCTGGTTCCCGGAGTTGTATCACCTTCGCTGCCATCGGCTTTTTCTTTTCCGGCGGCGTATGGCGATCTTTTTGCGGCCATCCTGGCGATTCTGGCCGTATGGTCGCTGTCCGCGCGCGTCCGGTTCGGGACCTCGATAGTTTGGGTGTTCAACATTTGGGGCGCTGTTGACCTCTTGATGGCATTCTATCAAGGCGTTCTTGGAGTTCGCATCGACCCGGGGGGGCTGAGTGCTGCGTACTTCATTCCAACAGTTGTGGTGCCGCCGTTCCTGGTTACGCACGGCTTGATATTTTGGCTGCTCCTGCGAAAGCCATCAAGCACACAGCACCAATCTACAATCGAAAGCCATTTTTCGGCCTGACTCGCAATGCAACCAGATCATCAATTATTATATTTTTAGATAAGACCCCGCGAAGCAGTCTCTATAAGATCATCGCCATCATTCGGATTCAATTCTGATTCAAAGGGACCCTTCGGAAATTCGGTTACACCTCCTGGAGTCTTCCGTTAGGTTTCATCCACTAGAATTAAAATAGAACAAAGAGGCACCTCCAATGAAGGAATATGATCTCTATATAAATCCGCAAAAACCGACGATCGGGCTCTACGTACGCGCAGGCGCCAGTCTGTCCGATCTTGCCGACCGTGAGCAATGGGTTTTTGATGGCACCTTCGACGCGACCGACTTACCCGCCGATCTTGTGAAAAATATCGAAGCGAATGGTCATGCCTTCCGGGAGATGGGATGATCCCGTGCGGAGCGCCCTCTGCCGGAGATGTGGCCAGAGATCAAGATGTGGGATTGAGTCCAATCATGAAGTGCTCGACTTCCGTCGATGAATCGTCACTGTGTTTCCGTCTGGATCAAGCACGGCGGCCATCCTGCACCCGGGGAAATCCAATGGTTCAATAACAAATTTAGTGCCTGCCACTTTGAGCTCCTTGATCGCTTGGTCGAAATCGTCCACTTCGAGTGCAACAGAGCCGCCGTTCGAAGACGGTTTGAGGTGTTCGAACCCGGCTCCAATGGCAACTACGCCGGGGCCAATCTCGAATTCCATCCAACCGATGCCATCGCCTTCGTAGACCATCCCTGGTTTTAGACCGAGCGTTCCTTCATAAAATGCGCGTGCGCGCTTGATATCGGTAACAGGATACACGCTGAATGCGATTTCGGTGACTTGCTTAGATCTATTAGTTTGTTCTGTCGGTTTGCTGCCCTGGTCGTTCATTCAATTCTTGGTACGGGCTGGTTTTTTTCTGATGAAATAGATTAGTACCTGATAATTGAACGGTGGGAGTGACAAGTGTGACGGGATTCAATCTAATTTGATTGCTACCTAATTAGATATATGTCTAATTAGTTTCCATGCCCGACACCGACATTGCTTTTCTATTGCGTTTTTTTAAGGCTTTAGGCCACGAAAGCCGGTTACGGTTACTCGGTTTCCTGGCTCAGCGGGACCGCACAGTGCAGGAGTTGGCAGGGCTGCTCAGTCTGACGGAGCCCACGACATCGCATCATCTTGGTTTGCTCCGAGAAGTTGGATTGGTCCGGTTGCGGGTGGAAGGGAACTTGCATTGGTATGGGTTCGAACCGAGCGGACTTGCGCCTCTGGCAAGGTCGCTCTTCTCTCGACATGAAGTTGCGCATTGGGCCGCCGAATTCAGAGCAGAAGCGCCGAATCGTCTGATTCAAAATTACTTGGAACCCGACGGTCGCCTTCGGTTGATCCCGGCAGCGCGAAAGAAGCGTTACCCGGTCCTAGCGTGGCTGGCTGGCCACTTTGATTTCGATCATCGTTACCGGGAAGCCGAAGTGAATCAGATTTTGCAGACCCGGTACTGGGATAGCGCGACGCTGCGGCGGGAATTGGTGGGCTACCGGATGTTAGCTAGAGAGAAAGGGATCTATTGGCGTCTACCCGAAGAGCAGTGGTTAGCGGTCAAAAGTAACTAGAGCGATGTAAGTGGTGCCGTCGCTGCGATCGTTACAGGTACAATGCTAGTCACTTCAAACAAGAAACGACTTCGGCGCCTTAAATAAGTTCGCTCAACTCAGAAGCATCACAGACACCATGAGTCACTGGCGAAGGATATGTGAACCTATGCTGATCGTAGGCACGCCGCTGATACTGGCGATTGTCGAGTGCTTCCACCCACATCCCCACGATCTCTTGGGTCTGGATGTGCAAACCTGGCTTTGGGTCCACTACGCTCAAATTCTACTTTTTCCGCTTTCGGCACTGGCCGTGGTGGAACTCGTTCACTTCCGGAAGGACATTCCGGCCAGCATCTGCCGCGTGGCGATGTTCGTCTTTGGAGTTGGCTGGACGGCTTGGGATACGGCGGCTGGTGTGGGAACCGGTATTCTTGTCCAGGCTGCCCGTGCATCGGGCTCGCCGGAATCCTGGCGCGCTGCGATCGACGCGATTTGGTCGAATCCAATCATGGGCGGTCTCAGTGGGTCGTTTGCGGTGTTCGGGGCCATTGCACTATCCATTGGCACCGTCGCTGCTGGCGTTTCTCTTAAGAGGGCCGGAAGCTCTTGGGGCCCGGTGGTTGTGCTGGCTCTTTCTGGATTCGGCATCAGCGTCTTCAGAACACATGCATGGCCCGGCGGACCGCTTACTTTTGCCGGAATCGCTGTGGCCGGCGCATGGCTGTTATGGGAGCGCTCCCAACAAACTCAGTCGGATACGTTATGAACTAGGTTTACCTAGCTGTTCCCACACAACCCTTCGCGAACCGCTCAGGATGGTGCCAAATAACTGTACGATTTTGCTTGGCCGGGGCGTCGCTGGAGCGCCGCCTTCTAGCGCGCTCATTTCTTTACCATGAACCCGATCGTACCTAGCTTTCCCCACTCGCTATGTGTTGTTCGCGCTTTGTCCGTGACGCCGATCTTGTCGTGCTTGTAAGTGGTCGAGACAAAATCGACAAATGAAGCGTTGAAATTCACGTCGTGCGAGATGAGGACACCGCCAGGCTTAAGCTTCTGCCAGAAATAGCGAAACTCGAGATACTGATATTTGTAGCGGTGGGAGCTGTCGTGAAGAAAGAGGTCGATCTGCTCCGGAAACGCTTTCTCCTTCATGAATTGTTTCACGTCGCCGATCATTGATTGGTAGCCCAATTTCAAACGATCCGGGATCATCGATCCAACGGCGCAATTCGGATCTACTTCAACGCTCAGCAGTTTCCCATCCTGCACGCCGGCTTCGGCCATACCTTGGAGGATAAACGATGAGGACATACCAAGGTTGCCTCCCGTTTCAACGCAGATTCGCGGCGCAAATTTTTTAACCAGCGCGAGAAGAACCGCCGAATCGAACATACCCATTGAACTCTTTGTTCCAAAGGCCCGCAAACGCTCTTCCATTTCCCACATAAACTCGCCATGCAGGATTCCAAGGACGGATTCACAAAACGATTTCCATTCCGAGTCGTTCATTTCGTGTGCTCAGACTGTTGCGCGTTCAGTTAATTCCCGCACCACGACTTCCGCCGCGCGTTTACCGGCTCCTTTTTCACCTAACATTGTGACTACCCGATCCATCTCGCTGACCATCGATTTCCTGGTTCCCTCGTCGGAGTAGAGCCTCCAGACCGCATCTGCGATTCGCTGGGGTGTCGCATCCTGCTGAATAAATTCGGGAACGATCTCTTTCCCCGCCAGGATGTTCGGCATCCCAAGGTAGTCCACTCGTATTAACAGCCGGCCAGGAATGTAAGTGAGCCAGGAAACTTTGTAGACAAGAACAAACGGTAAACGAAAAAAGCTGGATTCAAGGGTTGCTGTTCCTGAAGCAACCATTCCTGCCGCAGCTCGTTGCATCAACGCTGCAGCATTGCCAACAGCAATTCTGATCTCGTCTTCGGCGCCCAGCATCTGCTGCATCATCTCTTGTGCGGACTTCGATGCGGCTGACGCTTCGAACCGGATCGTCGGATCACGGCGCCGGAGCATTCTGGCCGCTTCCACCATGATCGGGAAAATTCGTTTCACTTCGCGTTTCCTGCTTCCAGGCATCAGCGCAACAAGATCCGGCTCGCGCGGTTGTTTTATGCGACGGTGCTCAAGCTCTTCGACCATCGGATGTCCTACGAACTCCGTCCGAAGACCACTCGCTTCATAGAGCGATTTTTCGAACGGGAAAATACACATCATCAAATCGAGGAACTTCGCCATTCGCGGAATGCGGCTTCGGTTCCATGCCCAAACCTGCGGACTCACATAATAGATCAGCTTGCCGGAGAACCGCTTTTGATGGAGGCGGTCAGCCAGACGCAGGTTGAACCCGGGATAATCAATGAAAATGACCGCATCAGGCTGAAGCTTTGTAATCTCGTCATACATCCGATAGAACTGTCGGCGGAAGTATGGATATTTGACCAGCACATCCCACAGACCCACCACTGCCTCAGAACTCCAATCCGTGAAATGATCCCCTGCGATCGACTTCATCTGCGGTCCGCCCGCACCAAAGAACTTGATATTCGGGTTGAGTGCCTGCAACTCGCGCATCAGCACTGCGCCGTGCGTATCCCCGCTTGATTCGCCGGCTACGAGGTAGATCCGCATGGATACAACGGATAGAACTTATAGGACCTATGCGACATATACGACCTATGGGACACTCTTGATCAACTCGGTGATTTCGATGGCGAGCTCGAGTGCGGCAGCCGCTTCCGACCCGGAGACGACAGGTTGGCCACCGCGCCGGCTGCATTCCACGAACGATTGCAGTTCTAGTTTAAGTGGCTCATCCTTTTCGATTTCAACTGGGTTTCGTGTAATTGCTCCGTTGACTAAACGAAAGATCTCGCCGGTCTGATTTTGGTAATCCAGCGACACATAGGCCTTGTCTTGCGTAAATATTCGAATCTTACGCATCTTCTCGGGACTAACTCGACTCGCGGTAATATTTGCTACACACCCGTTTTCGAACCGGATCCGCGCGTTGGCAATGTCTTCTCCTTTGCTGAGCACAGGAATGCCGACCGCGTCAATACTCTTAACCGGCGATCGAACCAGATGTAGGACCACTTCCAGGTCGTGAATCATCAGGTCCAAGACGACGCCAATTTCAATGCTCCGAAATGGATACGGCGACAAGCGATGGACTTCAATAAATCGGGCCTTCGTCAGAATCTTTTCCAGCGCACCTAAAACCGGATTGAACCGTTCTACGTGACCAACCTGTAAGACAACTTCGTGTTGTTTTGCCAAAGCTACAAGCTCTCGTGCGTGATCCGGGTTCTCGGTTATCGGTTTTTCGATCAGGAGATGCTTCCCTTCGGCTACGAGCAATCGAGCTATTTCGTAGTGATACGGGGTTGGGGTCGCTACTGTAGCGGCGTCGACCAGGGCCACAAATTCGGCAACAGTCGAGGCCGCCTTAACATTGTACTGCTTTTCGATAGCAGACGCCGTTTCGGGATTCGTATCAAGAATTGCCGAAAACTCTACTCCAGGGAGTTCAGAGTAAATTCGCGCGTGATTCTTGCCGATACTGCCCACACCGACGATCCCGACTCTTAATCGATCGCTCATATTTGGTGACCGTACAGCGTTACTTGTTTTTCGTTTGCCAGTTTTATTACAGCCTCTTTGTCAAGCAGTAGCGTCTGTCCGGTTTCGACACAAATTGCTTTCACACCGCAAGCAGCGGCCAGCTCGACCGTTTCGCAGCCAATCACTGGAACATCGAACCGTAGATCCTGGTTCGGTTTCGAAACTTTGACAACGACAGAATCATTTTTGCCCAAGGCTGCCCCTCGTCGAATCGCTTCGTTTGTTCCCTCGAATGCTTCCACCGCCAGGACGGTCCCGTTGCGGACGACAACGGTTTGTCCGATATCCAACCGGCTGACCTCTTTCGCTATCTCGAAGCCGAAAATAATATCTTGGACACACCTTTTCTTCGGCTTCGGACCGGCGATTACTCCGGCTGTGGCGATTGAATCTTCCAGATAAGTCGTAGCCGGAAGCAGCTCTACGCCAACCTTGCTCAGCTCGTCGGCCACCGCTCCAAACAGAGTTTCCGCATTCCGCCTTGGCAGAGTTCCCAAAATCATCAAGGCCTTGAGATCAGGCCGTAGGTCGAAAAGATTCTTCGGCGCGATCTGTCCCGCCATGATTGCCTGCTGGACACCAGACTTTTGGAAAAACCGGAGCAATTTGCTGAGTTGCCCGACTCTCATCCATTCGATCGAGTCCACCAGTTCGGCTAAGTCTGCTTTGGTCTCGTTTTCGAAAGCGGCAACATGAATCGCCGAAACGCCCTGCTCCTTCGCGGCGCGAGCAACGAGAAACGGGTAAATGCCGTTACCGGCAATAATACCAAGCGCCGGGTGGTTCTGCATGTCTTCGGAAATTGTGGCGGCGATTGAGGAAGGTGGCAAGCGCGGGATCGGTGCTTTCAGCGCTGATGTCCACAGCCTACCGTCGACCGTCGACCGTTGGCCGTTATGGGAGCCCTGGAGAAGCCATCGGCTAAATCAGCGTCATCCAACGCTACAAAACGAAACCCGCGAGGATCGTCAGAGGCAACTCAATGACTCTCTTAGCCGCTGGATCACCCCAGGCCTCCCGAAAACGAGGAACAAACTCTACGATCGGATCTGTCCCGGTGGCCGCTTTGAACCGGGCCACAGCGGACCAACTATGTGCATAACCCAAGAACTGCGCGAGATCCCATTGCTTGATCAGGCTGATTTTGGGCGCAGCTAGCTTTTCAAATGGGAACGGGATCGATCGGTAGTCTTCTGCGGCATGCCTGCGTCCTTCAGGCCAATACGAGCCTATTTTGTTGGAATCCAGTTCCCGGAGCACCGAGCGTAGACTTGGACTGACCTCTTTCATCTTGTGGTAAACTAGAGCCGCAAAAAGCGCTCCAGGTTTTGACACTCGACGAACCTCGGCATAAAACTCGGAGAAGCGGAACCAGTGCAAAGCTTGCGCCACAAATACGAGATCAACGGTTCCACTCTCAATTGAGCTTTTCTCTGCTGGTTCCAATCGGTACGACACGTTCACTAATCGCTCGGCGAGCTGGAGCTGTTTCTCGCTAATATCGGTTCCAATGACTCGTTCGAAACGGTTGGCTAGATCTCGCGTGGCTTGCCCGTTTCCGCATCCGCAATCCCAAGCAAGCTGTCGCGCCGGTGCTGTTTGAGCGAGCCAATCAAAGACTTCAGCAGGATAAGTCGGGCGAAACTCTTTGTAAGCGTCGGACTGCTGAGAAAAGTGGTCGGCAGGTAGCATGATGTGTATACGGAGGGGTTCGAATCTAGAAGCTCGAATCTGGAATCTAGAAGCGTACCTGGCGCATCTCGCGTTTCTATATTCGAGATTCTAGTTTCGAGATTCGAAATTCTCCGCTGGATTCAGCCGCCCTACCCAATTCCAGATTTTATCTCCAAACTTGGCTCTAAAACGCTCCACCAGCGCCCTCCCACCTGCTTCATCGTTCACCACCGCAAACATCGTCGATCCGGATCCTGACATTGACGAAACTATCGTCTCCGGCTGCTCTCTCAGCCAATCCTTAATCACGGGCAAAAGGAGGTATTTCCGGAAGACCGATTGCTCTAAATCGTTGCGCAGCGTTCCCCATTTCGTCTCCACCGACTCTCCTTTCTTTTGGTTGTCAGGCAATTGCGTATAAGCCTGGTACGCGGAGGCGGTTGAAATACCAAACTCAGGTTTGAAAAGGCAGATCCAGAGACCTCTATCAAACTCCTTTTGCTCCATGACTTCACCTCGTCCGGTGCACCAGGCAGAGCGAGCCTCAACGAAGAACGCAACATCCGAACCAAGTCTGGCGGCTAATTCGCGCTGCCGCGGTATATCAAGCGGTTCTCGGTGTATTTGATTCAGTAAGCGAAGTGTTGCGGCTGCGTCAGAGCTGCCCCCACCGAGACCCGCGCCCATCGGTATGTTCTTTTCAAAAGTGATGCGGTAAGCGGCGCGAATCCCAGTAACCTCAGCAAAGAGATCCCTAGCCCGGACCACGAGATTGGATTGATCGTTTCGCAACTCCGAGACGTTCGCTGAAACCGAATCCTTCTTTGCTGCTTCGATCTCAACCGAATCATAGAGTGCGATCGGCAACATCCATGTGGTTAGATCATGGAAGCCGTCTGCGCGACGACCGACGATCTCCAGCATCAGATTGATCTTTGCCGGGGTCAGGGTTTTCATGCATCGTCATCCTGTGCAAACTTCGATCGGTGCAAAGGAGAAAATTATCGTTCCGCTGGATGTACCATCAGAGGCGGAAGCGCGCCGGTTGATTGCGATCCTCAACGGACAAGTTGGATTATTCAAGATTGGCAATCAGTTGTTTACCCGTGCTGGGCCTTCCATCGTTCAGGAAATCAAACAAGCCGGCAGCAAAGTTTTTCTCGATCTCAAGTTTCACGATATACCAAACACGGTACAGCACGCGGTCGAGTCAGCCTGTGGATTGGGTGTCGACATGCTAACGATTCATTTGTCCGGAGGCAAAGCGATGTGCAAGGCCGCCGTCACGGGCCGCGGAACGTCCTCGACATTGATTCTTGGAGTTACCGTTTTAACCAGCCTCGATGATCAAGCTCTGGCTGAAATCGGATACAGGATGGCGGTGCGAGAACAGGTTCTTTTGATGGCGACGCTGGCGCAGCAAACAGGCATCACCGGGCTGGTGGCTAGCCCACAGGAGTTGGGAGTTCTCCGTGAACAATTCGGTTCCTTGTTCACGACCGTTATTCCCGGGATCCGTCCATTCTGGGCGGAAGCTGGCGATCAGAAACGCACCATGACGCCTAAAGAGGCTATCAAAGCGGGTGCAGACTACCTGGTGATTGGCCGGCCAATCACGGATGCGGCCGACCCATCAGGGGCAGTGAAACGCATCCTTGAAGAGCTCGAATAAAGGAACCTTTATGGAACCGAAGATTTTCGCAGATTCCGCAGATTATTTTGCGCTCTTCTTAAGAAATCGGCGGAATCTGACGGTTCCTTTTCTTTTATCTCAGCTTCAAGTCGTACCGGATCTCGGTATTCTTCCCTCCCCAATCCTCGATGATTTTCTCCTCGGCTTTCACGAAGCCAAGCGACTGATAGACTGCGATGGCCCGGTCGAGGCCGGTCACAGTCCAGAGGTAAATGAGATCAAATCCAGCTTCGCGCGAATATCTGACCGATTCTTCGACTAGCCATCGCCCAAGCCCAACTCCGCGGACGGAATCATCGACGAACAGCAGGCGAAGCTGAGCCTGATTCTCCGGACGCTCAACAATCAGTACCGACCCAACTACCTGATTATCCTTTTTCGGGATCCACGCGCGCGATCGTCCTTTCTGTGGTGTTAGCAGAAAGTCGATCGCGATTTTCGCGCAGTACGCTTCGTGAATCTCGTTGAAGCCGTAGTCCCTGAAGTTCTGGATACCGTGAATGTAAATCAGCCGTCCGAGATCTCCTGGAACAAAGTCATGATGGATCGAAATCCCTGTCTTCCGGATCTTTTCTGGAAGCAACATCCGCGTCTCTAGACCACCGAAAGCTTCACATCAATGTTGTTGCGCGTCGCTTTGGAATAGGGGCAGACCTGGTGTGCTTCTTCAACCAGCTTTTCGGCGGTTGCCTTGTCTACGTCGGGAAGATGAGCTTTCAATTCTGCGGCCAGCTTGAATCCTCCTTCATCAGTTCCAAATGTGACATGAGCGGTCACCTGAATCGTATTGAGTTTGTGGTGTTTTTGCCCGGCCACATAGCCGATCGCTCCTGCAAAACACGCGGAGTATCCGGACGCAAAAAGCTGCTCCGGATTTGAAGTACCGGGTTTTCCTGGTCCGCCCATTTCCTTCGGAACACTCAGATCGAGATCGACAATGCCGTCTGAGGATTTTACGTGGCCATCTCGACCACCGGTCGCTGTCGCAACTGCAGTATATAGAGGCTTATACGCCATGGTTGTTCTCCAGTTGAGGGTTGATGCTTAGCTCTAACCCTAGCCTACGAGCGCCGCAACCAAATCGTACTCGTCCTCGTCCTCGTTCTCGATGATGAGGAGGAGGACGAAGAAGAGGACGAAAACATGGATGACCGTGCTGGACGAAAAACGGAGCAGACACGAACAGAAGGTCGCGAAAACGTAAAGAAAGAGAACCCAATGAGAATCTTTGCCCCTTTGCGATCTTCTGATCGGTCTCAGCCTCGTGCGCGTTGCGCGGCGACATCACTAAAAAAACGCCGCAACGCTGCGATCCGTTCCGATACCGGTGGGTGCGAATAATGGAGCCCGACGAGCAAGGGATGTGGACTCAGATTCGAGAGACTGTCTCTGCTCAGTTTCTTTAGCGCTGTGATCAGCGGATCGGGGTCCTGTAGTGACTCGGCGGCAAAATGATCTGCCTCAAACTCATGGCGCCGGCTCCAAAAATTAGATAAGACGCCGATCAAAACTGCGGCCGGCTGAACCAGGATAAAGAATAGTGCGAGGCCGACATAATAAGAGGGGTGCGACACCCCGAATGCCTTAAGCAGTTCGGGACGCGATACACAGAGCGACGCCGCTCCGAACAGCAGGAACAGATTCAATTGAGCAAAGAGAAAATGCTGGACGATATGTCGTTTCTTGTAGTGGGCGATTTCGTGCGCCAGCACGGCCACGAGCTCCGGCACGGTATGGTTTTGGATCAAAGTATCATAAAGCGCGATTCTTTTGTTAGCTCCAAAACCAGTGAAGAACGCATTGGCTTTCGAAGAGCGTCGTGAACCATCGATCACCAGCAGCTCCCGCATGGGGAACTTCTGCTGGCGGCATAGCTCGGTGACACGATCTCGCAGCTCTCCCTCCGGCAATGGGGAGAACTTGAAAAACAGCGGCAACAACATCGTCGGGGCAAGGTACGTGACGAAGATCGAAACCGCCGCCACGCAAATCCAGGCGATCAGCCAGGCACTGGTTCCAAATTTCTCGAATAAAGACAACACAAGGGCAAGGAGGCCGCCGAGGAGAACGCCTGAGATAACCCATTGCTTCAGATGATCGACCACGAACGTTGACCATTTCGTTCGATTGAATCCGTAGCGTTCTTCGATCACGAAGGTGTGATGGATCTCGAAAGGCAGCGACAAAAGCTCACGGGGAACGGCGAGCGCACCGAAATAGAATAATCCCGCGAGAACGGGCGGAAACTGAAATCCGCGAATCCATAGATCCAGGATTTCAAATCCGCGAAAAGACCAGAACAAAAGGAGCGCGATCAGGGATATCGTACTAACGGTCAGCTCGAACCAGGTATTGACTCGTGCATATTCCTGGGCGCGTTGATAGCGCGAAGCATCAAATACATCTGCAAACTCGTCCGGTACACGGTGGCCCAGTCTGCGGAGATTCAGAAGTTTAGCGACCGAGTCTAAAAGGTAGTAGCCGACCAGGGCACAGAAGATGAAACCGGCTAGCATGCTGCAGCAATCTAGCACCTGTGGGTGTTAACGCTCAAGAATGCCGGATGGCGGTAAAATGATCCCACCGATCCGGCTACGATCGAGTCATCGGTAGGACTGTGCTTCATCCGGCAGCGGCCGAACTTGTGCGCGTTTTGGCTACCAGCCGCTCCTGCACCCTTTGCATCGCACGGCGTCCCTTATCGCTCGCATCCTCGAACCCGCATAGATGCAACAGTCCATGGACGATGTACAACTCGAGCTCGTATTCGAAGCTCGTACCAAACTCCTTTGCTTGCTTTGCTGCAGTCTCCACGCTGATAAAGACTTCACCGTGATGAAAGGTGATCACGTCGGTCGGACCCTTGATCGACATGTACTTACGGTGTAACCAGGCGATCCGCGCGTCGGAGACAAAGATGATGTTGATATCTTCCGGCAGCTCGGCCGGTCGCCGGCCAGCCAGCAACTCTGAAAGTGCCTGCCCAACAAAGCTCTGAAGCTTCTGCAGATCGATTCGTCTCTTGCGCTGCCGGTTCAGCAACCGAAATGAAGGCATCGAACAGGTCAAGCCGCAGAAGCAGGAGGAAGGTTGCGGAGCCGTTTGCTCTCCTGCTCCGCTCGCTCTTCGTCCTTCGGATATTTGATCCTGGTATGAAGCATGTTCTGCAACGTGAATCGAAAAGTTTCAGCAATGACTTTCAGTTCCTTCAGTGTGAGGTCGCACTCGTCAAGCTGACCCTCAGCTATCCGCTTGCTGATGATACTGTTTACCAGTTGCTCGATTTTTTGCGGAGTCGGCTTGTCCAGGCTGCGGGAAGCGCTTTCAACCGCATCGGCCAAGCTAATGATGCCGCATTCTTTGAACTGCGGCTTCGGACCGCTATAGCGGAAACTCTCTTCTCTTACTTCCGGTATATCTTCTTCCCGGATATTCATTATCTTTCCGCCCTCTCTGGCGTCCCTCCGCTGCTGCAGCGCGCGTTGATAAAAGTAGGCCACTAAAGAGGTCCCGTGATGTTGTTGGATCACATCGATAATCCGCTGGTTCAGACCATACTTGAGCGCCAGATCCACACCTTCTTTGACATGCGCAATAATAATCAAGGCGCTCATGGTCGGCGCCAGATCATCATGCGGATTTTCGTCTCCAACAATGTTCTCGGAAAAATAATTCGGTTTCACCAGCTTGCCGATATCGTGAAAATAGGCACAGGCACGGCAGATGGCTCCATTGGCTCCGATCTTGTTAGCTGCAGCTTCGGCCAGATCGGCTACGACGTCGCTATGATGCCAGGTCCCTGGCGCCTCGAGGCTAAGCCGCAAAAGCAGAGGATGATTGCGGTCTGCCATCTCCAGCCATGACATGTCGGTCGTGATCTGAAAGATCCCTTCCAACATCGGTAACGCACCGCTCACGATCATAGCTGTCACAACCCCGGTAAAAATGGCGGCGACGGATTGCTTCATGAAGAGGGTCCAATCCATTACTCCAAGCTGCAGCCAAGGTATCGTGATGATCCCAAAAGAGAGCGCAAGGATCCAGGTTGCCAACCCGACGTAGAAACCGGCGCGTAACAATCGGCTGCGCCGGCGCACCTGGATCGTCAGGAAAACCGATATGAACCCACTGATTAGACTCATGACCAGCAGAAACGCGTCGATCCCGCGGAACAGAATCGCGCTCCAGAGGCTGACATAAATTACCGCATAGATTCCGTTGTTCTTTCCGAGCAGGACGGATAGCACCAGCGGAGCCAGGGCATAAGGAATTAACAATACGCCGATTGGTCCGTTGTCCTGGCCAGTAACAATGGTGACCAATTTCGCCACAACCAGATGAAATAGAATCACGCCGAACACGAGCCCGACTCTTGAGTTCTTCTCGAACGTTCCAGGGTGATTAATCCAAAGTTGAGCGACAGCCGTGACGAACACGAGCAGCGCGATCAGAAAGTATTTCGCAGGATCCGGATGCTCCCCGGAGAAAATCAAAACCGCTAATCCCAGAACGAATGCGCCAAAGATCGCCGCTTTGATCCAGGGATTCACTTCGAATCGGCGCATCCACTCCTTGTGCGCCGGCTTTCTTCGAACCTTCGTACAAGCAAGGCCCTGCCTAACTAGTTTTTTGCGACTCGACCCAAACATAATCCTTTTAACCCTTCCGCTCCTTGGTTCCGCGATACGCGCTGTACGCTTTGATGATCGATTGGACGAGCGAGTGCCGAACGACATCGCGCTCTGAGAATTTAGTGAAATGAATCCCTTCGACCTTTTTCAGCGCTTGCATCGCTTCGATTAAACCGGATCTCCGGTTAGGCGGAAGATCGATCTGGGTTTGATCGCCAGTCACGACACATTTGGAGTCTCCACCCAGCCTGGTTAAGAACATGAACATTTGTTCGGTTGTCGTATTTTGTGCTTCGTCGAGAATCACAAAAGCGTGGTTTAAAGTTCGCCCCCTCATATACGCCAACGGCGCGATTTCGATAACCCCACGATCCACGTACTTCTCAATGTCTTCCGCCTCGAGCATATCATACAGCGCATCATACAGGGGACGCAAATACGGGAATATCTTTTCCTGGAGATCGCCCGGCAAGAACCCTAACGCTTCTCCTGCCTCCACGGCGGGGCGAGTCAGGATGATTCGTTTCACCAGCTCTTTTTTCAAAGCGTCAACCGCCATCGCTACAGCGAGATAGGTTTTGCCGGTGCCCGCGGGCCCGATCCCGAAAACGATGTCCCGGTGTTCGATCGCTTTTACGTAATCGAGTTGTTGTTCGCTTTTCGGAACAATTGGGGCTCGCCGGTTGGGAGCGAATACTTTGTGACCGGCCAGCTGGCCCAACGGCTGGCGAAGCCCTTCGGCAACCGAATCCAAGGCGTATTGGAACTCGTGACGCCGAATCTGGACTCCGTGCCGGCGTGCCTCTTCGAGCTGATCAAAGACCCGCCTCGTTTTGTCGATATTTGGCCGCTCGCCTTCGACCCGTAACCATCCGTCCCGGGTTGTTAATTTCACGGCCAAGCGCTCCTCCAGTCTTTGCAACAGGCTCAAATCGTTCGCGTAGAGGTTCTGCAAAGTTCGCGCGCTATCGAACTGGAGCGTGTCGGTTTCAGCCATTCAATAAGATTAAGAAAATGCGGATAAGGAATTAGCCGAAAAACGGGCTAGAATCAAAGCCTCATTTATAGGCGTACACCATAGCCCACGACGTGCGTTCTTGCGGTGAACTAATAACTTCCGCTACAATATAATACGTACCAGTGGCGGGCGCGATGACTCGAGCGGCAGCAAATCTGCCTTTTTGCCACGAGCTATTTTCAACCAGTTTACCTCTGCTGTCGTACACATGAATGGAAATTCGGGCGTTATCGGCATCGGTTCCCATACAAAACCAATAGTCGTTTCCCTTGAAAAGAGTATGTGGGAACGCCTTCTGCTCTTTAACTCCTAAGTCGCCTCCCCATTGATCTTCACGGACGACGTATCCCTGTTTTACATAGGGATCGATCGCTTCGAGTGCCCGTGAAATCGCGTCATCTACTGTCGCGAAAGCCGAGGCCAGAACGAACGAAATCGAAAGAAAGACTAGTGCACCAAGTCGTCTCACAAGTGGGCTCCGTTAGGCGTGTGCGTCGGTATCAATCGCTCGAACGATTTCACCGGTGATTTCATTGATGCGCCTTACCGAAGCGGGCGTGATTTTCTGGTGAATTAATGGAGATATTTCATCCAGGCCGCGTTGAACTCGACCCACCAACGCGTTGGAACGGATACGGGGCGGCATGTCAACCAATCGCTGCTGAAAATATCTCAAGAGATCAGGCTGATTCAGGAGGTCGGCGCCGTCCGAGGAATAGCTTTTGCCTACGATTGAGGTCAGCACCTCGGTGCCCCGTAACCATCCTCCGAGACTAACCAGATGAGCGAGCTGGGCGTCTTTGAGCTCGATCATTGCTTTCTTTACGTCGCTAAGAGCGCCATCCAATTCTCGACGGACACCGGGCCAGTTATTTTCATCGGCTCTCATCAAGATCGCATTGGTCCGGCTGAGCACCGTTTTTTCGACGCCGATGCCGCGCGCGAGCTCGAGCACATCGCGGCCGATTGCTTTGACACGCTCTTTGTCGGTGGCCTCAACCGCGACGAATCCTTCGGCAATTACCGAACCGAGGAGTAGCGCAATCTGCGCGCGCGCACCGCGCTTCTTGACATCAGGAGGCCTCAGTTCGCCTTTCCAATCCGGGGTACCCAACTTGTCGAGCACGTTAAACACTTCGCTCGGCAGTGGTACTACCACGTCATCGAGGCGCGTTGCTGGAAATTTCGAAAGATCGATTCGGCTAGGCGGTGCATCGGCGAACGCAGAATGAGACGCGAAGAGCAGAACCAGGCAGGTAGCACGAACCAGGATCTTAAACACGCAAGCACTCAATCACTCAAGAACTCAAGTATTCAAGTACAAAGAACCGCGTCGTGTTCACTTGAAACCGCCTCGGATCGCGAAGAGACGCAAAATGAGAGCCAGGGTAACCCCGCCGCAATGCCGGGGGAAGCCTTGGCTTTCATTTGTTGTCGCGTCGCGACAAGCAGTGGCCCAATAAAATTTCCTTTGAGCAAACTCACTTTGCAGAGACAATCCGCCTGCTAATCACCAAACACGATGCAGCTTGATCGCGTAAAGGAGCTTTTACAGAACATTCAGGACAAACGATTGCTCGTCATCGGCGACCTCATGCTGGACGAGTTTGTGTGGGGGCGTGTTTCCAGGATTTCGCCAGAAGCGCCGGTTCCTGTGGTTGAGGTGATTCGCGAATCGTACTATCCGGGCGGCGCAGCGAACGTAGCCAGGAACGTCAGAGAATTTGCCCACGCGATTCAAGTTATGGGCGTTGTCGGCCAGGACAGTCATGCCGAGAGACTTAAGAAAATCCTGGATGATTGCGGCATTGGGTTGGAAGCGATAGAGAGCGACCCTTCATTTCACACAATCGTAAAAACCCGGATCATCGCGCGCCATCAGCAAGTCGTACGAGTAGACCGGGAGCGACCCCAGCCGAGCTCGGAGGAGTTGCAAGATCGCTGCCTCTGTAAACTGCGCGCGCTCCTGCCGGAGCTCGATGCAATTATCTTTGAGGATTACGGAAAAGGATTCTTGCAGCAGCGTTTTGTTGACGAGGTCATTGCTCTCGCTAACAAGAACGGCAAGCTGGTTACCGCGGACCCGAATCCGAGGAACAGGTTGACCTGGCGAGGACTTACTGCTGTCAAACCGAATCGAAGCGAGGCCTTTGCAGCCACGAATGAACCGTGGGTTGAACCGGAGGGGGACCCCCTGCAAGATTCTGCTCTGCATAGAGTCGGAAACGAATTGATGAAGGTCTGGAGCCCGAAGCATCTGTTGATAACTTTGGGCGAGCACGGAATGCTCCTGCTCGACGGCGAAAAACCGCCCTATCACGTACCTTCTCGCGCACGAGAAGTCTTTGATCTTTCCGGAGCCGGAGACACTGCGATCGCGTTATTTACTTTAGCTCTAGCTGGTGGCGCAACGGCGATAGAAGCTGCTGAAATTTCCAATCACGCGAGCAGCGTAGTTGTGGGTAAACTGGGAACAGCGACGGTCTCGCCCGAGGAGCTTTTGCGAAGCTTTCGAGAAAATGGGTAGTGTGAGGTGGCAAATCTTGGGTTCAGGTCGCGCAGGCAACCTGCACGCAAAGACTCAGGAGAATGAGCTCACGCCAAGACGCCAAGGCGCAAAGGTTGAGAGAGGCCTCATGGAAATCGTCCTCAATCTCGTTCTCGTCCTCGAACTCGCAGGCACAACCTGACTCTAAATGTCGTTTACATGGAAGCCTAGTAGAAGGGCGTCTCTCACAACAAAAGCCCTTGGAACGTAACGTCCGTACTCGCTCCGCGCCGTGCCCTCTCTTAAACTTTGCGTCTTTGCGTCTTGGCGTGAGATCCTTCTTTGCGTGTTCGCGTGAAATTGCCCGCGCGACCTGAATCCAAGATTTCCCATGCCTCAAGCACCCCGAAACAAAGCCATCTTCCTGGACCGAGATGGCACTCTGATGGTCGACACCGGATACTGTTCCAATCCGGCAGAAGTAAAGCTAATCGATGGCGTTCAGGAGTTATTGCGCCAGCTCAAGGCAGCAGGATTCAAAGTTGTTATTGTCACAAATCAAAGCGGCATTGGGCGAGGCTATTTTGGCGAGCGTGAATTTTGGGCCGTTCAAAAAGAGTTCGAACGCCAGGTTGGTGGCAATCTCATCGACGCGACCTATTTCTGTCCGGACACGCCGGAAAACGCCAGTGAGCGCCGGAAACCGAACCCCGGCATGTTGTTGGAGGCGGCAAACGATCTGGGGATCGACCTCACCGAGAGCTACATGATTGGTGACAAGGTTACGGATGTGGAGGCTGGCGTCCGCGCTGGAGTCAAAGCATCGATATTGGTGAGTCCGGGAGCCCCGGAAAAATTGTCTGCCTCTGCTGCAGCATTTGTTCTTGGGGATTTGCGCGAAGCGGCGCACATTATTTTGGGAATGGGATAGGAGCGCGAAGACCCCTGGAATGTCGACCTGGAAAGTCAATCCGCCAAAGGCGCGATCAAGCCGGAGGCCTGCTTGCAGCCGAACAAACGATATCGCTTCACTTCAATCCTCCGGATCGACCGTCGGGCGACATTCCAGCTCGACATTTCGCGTTTCCGCTCGACGCGAGCCGGACCGATCCATAACCATTCCTACGAATGAGCAAAGTAGCAGGCATCATTCCAGCTCGTTGGGAATCGACCCGTTTCCCCGGCAAAGCACTTCATCCGATTGCTGGCAAACCGCTCGTACAACATGTTTGGGAGCGGTGTAAAGAAGCAGGCTGCTTTGATCATGTTATTGTCGCTACAGACGATATGCGGATCGCGCAGACCGCGTTTGATTTCGGCGCAGAAGTGACAATTACCTCGCGCGATCATCCCAGCGGCACCGACCGGATAGCCGAGGTTGCTCAAAAACTAAGGAAAACCGATTTCATTTTTAATGTTCAGGGCGACGAACCGCTGATCGATCCGAAGCTGCTCCAGCTGCTGGCGCGCAGGTTGCAGCGCAGCTCAAAGATCGATATTATCACCGCCGCAACCCCGATACCGATCGAGGAAGCCCGCAGCGAGCACCAGGTGAAAGTCGTGCTCGATGCCAACGGGGACGCACTTTTCTTTTCGCGAAGCCTGATACCGTTCAGGCGGGCGGAAACGCCACTTCGCACATACAAACACCTCGGCATTTATGGATACCAGCGCAAGGCGCTGCTGAACTTCGTTAAAATGCCTCCAAGCCCGTTGGAAAAAACAGAACAATTGGAGCAGTTGCGCGCATTGGAAAATGGCATGAGAATTCGCGTCATTGTGTCGGACACTGATTCAATCGGGGTAGATACACCCGAGGAAGCGCGGCAAGTCGAACAGTTGATTCTGAACAAGACCGAATGAAATACATTTTTGTAACTGGGGGCGTGGTCAGTTCTTTAGGCAAGGGCCTTGCCGCCGCTGCGCTCGGCACGTTGTTGGAACACCGGGGCCTGCGGGTCATTATGCAGAAGTTCGACCCCTACCTGAACGTTGATCCCGGAACAATGAGTCCGTTTCAACATGGAGAGGTCTATGTTCTAAACGACGGCGCAGAAACCGACCTGGATCTGGGTCATTACGAGAGATTTACCGACTGCGTGCTCTCCCGAGCGAACAATGTCACGAGCGGACAAGTGTATGAGACGGTTCTGGCAAAGGAACGGCGCGGCGATTATCTGGGAAAAACCGTCCAAGTCATTCCTCACGTCACAGACGAAATAAAAAGCAGGATCCAAAGATTAGCCAAGGAACAAACCGGCGATGTCATCATCACCGAAATCGGCGGCACGACGGGAGACATCGAAGGGTTGCCTTTTCTGGAGGCGATTCGGCAGTTTCAGCTGGAAGTCGGCCCGGAAAACGTCGTGATCATGCACGTTACGCTCGTGCCGTATATCAAGGCGGCCGGCGAACTGAAAACGAAACCATCGCAGCAAAGTATCGCCAAGCTCCGTGAGATCGGTCTGCAGCCCCATGTGCTCTTGTGCCGGACAGAGAAACCGCTCGATCTGGAAGTTCGCCAGAAGCTCGCCATGTACTGTAACGTGCCGCTTCACGCAGTCGTAGAGGTAAGGGACGTCGACCACACGATCTACGAAGTCCCCCTAATGTTACAAAACGAAAAGCTGGATGACACTATTTGTCAGCTTTTGAAGCTGGACACGCCGCCGGCGGAGATGGGCGAATGGCAAAAGTTTGTGCAAAGGATCATCGCGCCCAAAAAACACATCAAGGTCGCCGTCGTCGGCAAATATATCGATTTGCAGGATGCTTATAAGAGCATCTATGAGTCGCTGACTCACGCTGGCGCAGCCAACGATTGTGGGGTCGAGCTTGTACGCATCGATTCGGAGCAGTTGGACCAAGACAACGCACAGGAAAAATTCCGTTCTGTCGCAGGAGTGTTAGTCCCCGGCGGATTCGGCGATCGCGGGGTAGAAGGCAAGATCGTTGCGTGTCGTTACGCGCGAGAACATCGCCTGCCTTATCTAGGGCTGTGCTTGGGGATGCAAATCGCGACGATCGAATTTGCCCGCGACGTTTGTGGCTTCAAAGGCGCAAATAGCACTGAGTTCGAGGACAACCCTCCGCATCCGGTGATTTGCCTGCTGGAAGAGCAGAAGGAGGTTCGTAAGAAAGGCGCTACGATGCGCCTCGGTAGTTGGCCGGCAAAGTTTGTACCCGGGACACTCGCCGCCAGGATGTACGGAGCACCCGAGGCAACCGAACGGCATCGGCATCGGTACGAGTTCAATTTAAAATACAAGGAAGCCATGGAGGAGAAGGGATTTATTGTCTCGGGCACTTCTCCGGACGGCAAACTGGTTGAAGTGATCGAGCTTCGTGACCACCCATGGTTTATCGCTTGCCAGTATCACCCAGAGTTCTTATCAAAACCGAATTCGCCACATCCTCTGTTCCGCGGCTTCATCGCGGCGTGCCTGGCGTAGCGTTTCGCGTTTGGCGTTTAGCGTTTGGCGTTCGGCGCCGGTAGGGCTGAGCTTTATCCGGCAGCGGCCGGACTCGTGTGCGTGGCAGGCCAAACGGTCGAGCCAGAAAGGCACGACTATTGACGGTTATGCGACGTCAATCGATCCTCCGGATCGTCGGTGTCCGGGTGCCGAGCCATTGATATTCAAAATGGTGGCTTTGGCGAACATTCTTAATCAAGGGCGGCATGAAGCAGGCTGTACAGGTTGCTCCTGGTTTCCTTACACTCGGATAGACAATTCCGTTGGAGCCTTGGTCCAGCAGCTGACCCGCCAGGGCTTGACTTGCGACATAGCTGTTCGGGTCCAGGTACGGCTTATGGGCTGGCTCGGAAGCGAACAATTTGTTAAACTCTGCCGCAAAATCCGCGAGATAGAGCCGGTATTGGGCCCTGCTGTCGAAAACGCCGATCTCCTCAAATTCTTTGGTACGATGATAAACGATCTCGGCGTGGGCCCCGTCGACCGTGTCGGCTGCGTACCAGGCACCTCTCCTTGAGTCATTGAACCGACCGCCATCCGGACGCGGATGGGTAAACGCAGCCATGATCACCATCGCGCCAGGACGGCCCGTGACCCATTGATCGGACGGAATCCGGTTCAGGATTCCCAATTCCGCCGAGATCCGATCGTTGGTCCAAGCTTCCAACTCGAAAATCGCCTGCAGATCTTCGGGACTCGCAACACGATCAAGGATACCGACGGAAGGGAATCGACTAGCGATAAGCCGGCAACTGTCTGTAAAAGAGAAAAATCGGGTGGGAATTGCCATCCTGGCGCAACAAGGTGCCGAGTTTCTTAGCCACGGCGCCCGTCCAGGAGTCGCCGAACCTGATAAAGATTATCGATGGAACCAGTCATGTACTGGATTGGGCGTTTGCCAGCGAAGAGCGGATTTCTGTTATGAATTTTGACCCACTGATTGGCCAGCGCTTCATCAGGGAAAAGAATGTGCAAAGCCTTATAAATACCGAGAACAAGCGAGATCCTTTCGAGTTGGTCCACTGACACTGCCGGAACGTCGCTTTTTTTCATTTTAAAGAATGTAGCTCGGGCCGGCCAACCCAGCAGGGCCTGTTGCTCCTCGTTGCTGAGGTCCCATTCACGGGCGACGTTAAAGAACGCACGTAGCCCTGGCCCGGTGAGCCGGCGTCGTGTAGCAAGGTCATGCCTGTGCTCGGGCGGGGTAACCTCGAGCGGCCGGTCATCGCTATCGAAGGCGCGCTGGAGAACAGTAGTCATGGCGTAGTCTATTTCGAGATATCGTAGTCCATATCTGGACTATGTCAACTTTTGGGATACCACTGCAACGCCTACAGGATCAAGCAGGGCGGCCACACGCGCGAGTCCGGCCACTGCCGGATAAAGCTCATGCCTACCGATTGCAGACCATATCGCACCGCTATACGCAGGCCGAAAAGCGAAAACGGCAAACCGAAAACTGATAACCGCCAGGCTGTAAGCGTTGCCGCTAATCCTCGGTAAACTCCAGATGAAATACCTGCAGCGCACGCGGGTTTGTTCCGGGACGAAAAACATGAACCGCCCGGCAATATCCGGCCGAGTTCGAATCCAGTTCGGCTCCTGTCTTGAACTCGAACGCGACTCCTTTGCCGCGATCGACAAAGATTTCAAAAGCTTTCTCGCTTCGGCCTCCATTCAGCGTCTGGGTCAATTCTTCGTCGCGCCGGAGAGCAGGAAAAGTGCTCTGTATTTCCCCGAATGTGTTTCTGATAGAGATTCCGAATGCTGTACGAAAATAGGGAGATGTCGTCCGAATCTGACCGACTACCAACGGTCCCCCTGAAAGCTCGCTGCGAAAAAAAACTTCAAGCTCTTCGTCTCCGGTTTGATACCTTCCACCAAAGGCGACTCCGGATCGCCAAACCTCCCAGAGTTGGCCGTTGATCGTTCCATTTGCCAGTTTTGGTGAGCCCAAAACGCGATGAACGTCATCCAAGGTTTGGCCAAGATGCACCAGCCCAACGCTTTCGCCTGGACTGATGACCGAACTCGCCTCAATCCCTTGAGCGCGAGCATTAACCGTCGCCGCGAGCAATGAGATACCTATTGCGGCAATTGCGGACCGGATATCGATGAACATGGTAGCGGTAATCCAGCGGTTTTTTCCTCTTATTCCAAGCCTAGAGTGTGAGTGTGAGTGCGAGTGTGAGTGCGAGTGTGAGTTATGATATAGAGTAATTTACTCGCACTCACACGCACACTCATACCCGCACTCAATGACTAGCTCGTCCCTGTTTAGTGAAGCGAAACGGCTGATTCCTGGTGGCGTCAATTCACCTGTCCGTGCTTTTCGCAATGTAGGAGGCGAACCTTTTTTCGTGCAGCGCGCGAAGGGATCGCACCTCTGGGATGTAGATGGTCGAGAATACATCGATTACGTTGGTACATGGGGACCTGCAATTCTTGGCCATGCGCACGCAGTGGTCGTTGAAGCTGTCAAAGAAGCTGCAAACGCCGGATTGAGTTTCGGCATTCCAAACCCATTTGAAGTCGAGATAGCGCAACTGATCTGCAACTGGGTTCCTTCCGTCGAAAAGGTCCGCATGGTGAATAGCGGTACCGAGGCGACGATGTCTTGTATCCGATTGGCGCGAGGATTTACCGGTCGAAAATTGATCGTCAAATTCGATGGCTGTTACCACGGGCACGTCGATTCCTTGCTGGTCAAAGCCGGAAGCGGCGCCCTGACGCACGGAAATCCGGATAGCGCTGGGGTCCCGCCAGAATTCGCGGAACTAACGATTGCGATCCCGTACAATGACGCTGAAGAGCTTGCTGCAGTTTTCAGTAAATGGGGGGATCAGATTGCAGGCGTAATCGTCGAGTCAGTACCGGCAAATGCCGGATTGTATTTTCCTAAACCGGGATTCTACGAAGCTCTCCGGCAGCTATGCGATCGACACGGCGCTTTACTGATCTTCGATGAAGTAATGACCGGGTTTCGGGTCGCAAAAGGAGGATACCAAGCGCTTTGTGGCATCAAGCCGGACCTGACAGCTTTGGGAAAAGTGATCGGTGGCGGTTTACCGGTTGGAGCATTTGGTGGTCGGAGCGATATAATGCAAAAACTCTCTCCCGAAGGGCCAGTGTATCAGGCCGGCACGTTGTCGGGTAACCCGCTCGCGATGGCGGCTGGGCTAGCTCAGCTTCGCGAACTGGAGAGAGTCGACGGTTGGTCGAACCTGGAAAAAATAGGACAGCAGATGGAGGCTGGTGTCCGCGATATTCTCAAACGAACAGGAAAGAACTATCAGTTCCATCGATTAGGCTCTATGTTCTGCCTCTTTTTCACCGAACAACCGGTGTGGAACCTTGGGGACGCTATGAAGTCCGATCTCAAAACGTTCGCCCGTTATTTTCATTTTTGTTTGCAGAACGGGATCTATTTTGCGCCTTCCCAGTTTGAGGCCGGGTTTTTGTGCACGGCGCACACAAGCGAGGATTTGGAGCGGACGGTGGAAGTCATGCGGCGATTCATGGAGGAAGCGTGAAGATAGGACCAATGTGACCAATAGGACCTATGGGGCCAATGAGCGCAGATAGTCGTACGAATAGATGCCCGACGAATGACCATCTTTCCATTCAGGCTGGATGGCGTAGCCGCCGACCGCACGACAACTCTTGAGTTCGAAGCTGGCCGGGATATGGCGCGGGTTACCCCCATAAACCTTGCCGGTAAGATCTTTTTCACCCGAGCACTCCGCACAGGGGCAGCGTTTTCGTAGAGTCTCGAGCTGAATATACGTCTCCGTGCCATCACTCCAACGAAGTGCGAGTTCTTTACCGATCGAGGTCATCTCTTCAAGGTGAAGGGGCATGAATGTAGAATACAGGAGACAAGAGACAGAATACAGGAGAGAGAAGGTTAGAACAGCGCGCCTCTCCTGTATTCTCTATTCCCTCTCCTGTATTCTCTGCCAATTGACTCCCTCCCCCATAAAGCTTAGAAAATGCGGATGAGCATCAGCTATTTCGCCGAGTGCACGGCCCTGGTTACAGGCGCTTCGGCCGGAATTGGCCGCGAGTTCGCGCGGCAGCTCGCTCCGGTAGTTCACACGTTAGTCCTTGTGGCCCGGCGCGATGATCGTCTCAAAGCGCTTGAACTTGAACTGAAGATAATCAACCCAAAACTCGAAGTGTTTTGTCGCCAGGTGGATCTCGGTAATCGTTCGGAGCTGGAAAGATTTTGCGGCTGGCTCGACGAAAGCGATCTGGCAATTGATCTGCTGATCAACAACGCCGGGCTCGGTGATTACGGATTCTTTATCGATAGCGAGTGGGACAGGATTCAAGCCATGCTGGATGTGAATATTACCGCGCTCACCTATCTGACCTATCGAATTCTGCCGAGAATGCGCCGGTCCGGTTGCGGAGCGATTCTGAATGTTAGTTCGGTAGCCGGTCTTTTCCCCGTTCCGCGAGTCGCAGTCTACGCCGCTAGTAAGGCCTATGTCATCAGCCTGAGCGAAGCTTTGCGCGCTGAACTCCGAAACTCGAATATTTCGGTTACGGTGCTTTGCCCAGGACCGACCCCGACCGAATTCTCCGACGTGGCGCGACGCCCGACCGGAGAACCAAGCGCCGGCGGGCCGGACTTCCTATCGGTACCAGTTCAGGAAGTAGTTCGCCAAGGGTTGATCGCTGTGTCGCATGATCGGGCCCGGGTTATTCCCGGGACTCTTGTTAACCTTTTGATGACCACGGTAGCGTTTGTACCGATGTTCGTGCTGCGACTCCTGCTGAACGCTCGCGCCGGTCGCCCAACGCCGGTCCCGCAGGCAACCTCTTTTGATTACGAAACCTCATCGACCGGACGCTAAGCGCAGATGGAGTTGATTAAAGTCTACTATTTCCTCTTCGGATTGGTTGCGATCGTCGGCGGAGCGATGGGTTATGCAAAGGCTCAAAGCAAACCGTCCCTGATTGCCGGCAGTGTCAGCGGCGCGCTCTTGATTCTGGCCGGGCTACTGACGCCAGGTCTATCTGGGTCGATCCTGGCCCTTCTGGTCTCACTTCTGTTACTCGGGTACTTTGCTCGGGCCTACCTTGCTAAGCGAAAACCGATGCCCGCGATTCCAATGATTGCTTTCAGCGCAATCGGCCTTGTTTTGAGCGTAATCGCCCTCTGCATGTTACATGGCAGCTGACCGCCCCCGCACAGAGGAAGAAGTGTCGGCGTATCGGCGTATCAGCGTGTGTGTAGTCCGCGTCCTAGTAGGGGGCCTCGTTACGATCACACTTTCCGGTTGCCCGGTTTCTTTCAATCCATCGCCCAGCCCAACCCCGACGCCGTTCCCCAGCCCGACGCCGTTCCCCAGCCCGACGCCCGCTCCGACACCGCTGCCGGAAACTTTCATTCCGTCGTCCAGAATGGAAACGGCGAAGCTATTTAATGGCCTGGAGATTCATTCGAAAGTTTCTACCGTCGAAGGGCCTCCTGCGATCGTTGGCCGGAAGACGCCGGATGCGTATCTGCTGGATCTCGATATAAGGATTCAAGTCCCGAAGCCAGCGCAGACGCTGGAAGAGTTACAAGCAGCCGATCCGGCCCTGGACGTCGCTTTACCCGGCCTGAGAGAACGACTGCCAACAGCAAAAGTCTCCAACTTTTATCATGCTCTTTATCAACTGAAAGTCGACGTGGTAAACCGCGAGCTGGTCCGGTTAGATCAAATCGTATCGCGTCACAACTTTTTCGATTGTAACACAATCCTTGAGATCAAAGATGCGAAGACAAATCGAAAGGCGCTCTTGATTCAGAGCGATATGGACGTCAATGCCGATGGTTCGGACTCCGATCGTTACCAGGAGGTGGATGGCTCCTACCTAAATTTTCAACCGTTTACCAGCTACAGGTGGCCCAAGAAGACCGATAAACCTAGCCAGTTCCTGGCCACGCGAGAGGAGAAACTGAAACAGTTATCGACAGAATTCGGCGCAAAAACCACGACTCCGGACCGCAAGAAAGTTTTGAAAGATCAGATCGAGGATCTTCAGCGGGGGATCGACGATTTAAAAAAATTCAGTTTTCTAGTGTCAAAGCTGGATCCGTTCGTTGTGTTACCGGGCTTCATGTTGCGTCAAACCAACCAGGCTTACGTGCCCAAGCTTGGAGATTACGTCGTCGTTTTGTTCAAAGGAAAACTATATCCCGCGCTGCTTGGAGATGTCGGACCATCGTACAAGATCGGAGAAGCATCGATGCGGATCTGTTCGGAGCTGGATCCCCGCTCGAACGCCTACAACCGACCGTCGAGCAACCTGGATATAACATACATCGTTTTCCCTGGGTCAACGGACGGACAACCAGGACCACCGGATCTGAAGAAGCTGCACGACCATTGCGCTGGGCTTTTGAACGAGATCGGCGGTTACGCGGGGGAAATGTGGATGTGGGAAGATCTTTTGGCGAAACCTTCGCCGATGCCAACGCCAACACCGACGCCGCCGGTTGCGGCATCAGTTTCGGCGAGTCCGAGCGCAGCGCCATCACCCTCCGCGAGTTCAGCGGCCTCGCCAAAGCGCTGATTGTGCGTGTAGGGCGGCAGGCCTCTGCCGCCAAAACTTATCGCTTTCCATCCCCTTGCGCGTGGGGCCCTTCCTTAATCTGCGAAATCGCCATGGATTTTGGCGGCAGGGGCCTGCCGCCCTACACGCGCGCTCAATTCTTGGCAATTGTAAATCGCCGGTTACATTTGAATGATGCAAAGTTGCCAATTCACTTTTGCCGTTCACGTGATGGCGGTGCTTGCATTGAAGAAAGGTCAATGCTGCTCCTCGACCAGACTTGCGATGACAGTTAATACGAATCCGGTGGTGATCCGGCGCCTTTTACTCGAGTTGCAGGAAGCGAATTTGATCTCCACCCAGCGCGGCCCAGCTGGGGGCGCTCTTCTGGCTAAGAAACCGGAGAGGATCACTCTCCTCGAAATCTACCGAGCGGTGGATCCGGGTGGAACGTTTGGTCGTCATCCGAATCAACCCTCCCGGCTCTGTCCGGTCGGCCGGGAGATCCCCCGTGTCATGGATCATGTGCAACAGCGGGTGACCCAGGCGCAGGAACGGGAACTGAAGCGGATAACGTTGGCAACGGTGCTGCGCGATTTGGGCTGTAGAGCGTCAGAACTTGTCGCGCAGTAGCCTTGGCGAAGGCTGACCCTTCTGCCGAAATCCGAATGTAATGAGGCGGTTGAAGACGAAGTTAATATGTAATAGCTTCAGTTACATTATGCTTTCCCAATTTGATCCTACGTGGTCCAGGACGCTGTTCACAGGCGACTCCGCAGAACAGATTACACCTGATCCTGCCACGGGTGATGACGAGTTACTCGATGCCTACTCCAACACCGTCAGCCGGGCTGCAAGCCGGGTTGCGCCAGCCGTCGTCCATATACGAGCGAAGACCGGACGCCGGCGGGGAGAAGGCGGAGGCAGCGGATTTGTGATTGCGCCGGACGGCTTCGTTCTGACGAACAGCCATGTGGTTCACGAAGCCAAAGCGGTGGAGGTGACCTTGGCTGACGCCCGAACTTTCGAAGCGGCGCTGGTCGGAGAAGACCCGGACACTGATCTCGCGGTTTTACGTATTAACGCCGGACAACTACCTTTCTTGCCGTTCGCCAACTCGAAAGCTTTGCGAATCGGACAGATCGCGATAGCGATCGGCAGCCCCTATGGTTTTCAACAGACAGTAACTGCGGGCGTGGTCAGTGCGCTGGGACGATCCATGCGCGCCGAATCCGGCCGCCTCATGGACGACATCATCCAGACGGACGCGGCCCTGAATCCTGGAAATTCCGGCGGTCCCCTGGTTAATTCGTCGGGACACGTTATCGGCGTCAATACAGCGGTGATCCTGCCTGCCCAAGGACTCTGCTTTGCGATCGCATCGAATACCGCCCAACTGGTGGCCGGTTGGTTAATTCGTGATGGTAAGATTCGGCGAAGTTATCTAGGCCTGGCAGGACAGAACGTCACCATCCATCCTCGATTGGTCCGCCATCACAAACTGACGCACGACCAGGGAATCCTGGTCGTTGGGGTGGAGCCAGAAAGTCCGGCGCAAAAAGCTGGACTGGTCGAGGGAGACAATATCGTCGCTTTTAAGGGCGCACCGATTTCCAGCATCGATGATTTGCATCGAATCCTTGTGGGAAACGAAATCGGAGTAAAATCGATTTTGACGGTGTTGCGTGGTGTCGAACGGCTGGAGCTGCCGGTTACACCCGGGGAACGGTGAGGCGAATTCCGAGGATTCCGACATCAGAAGCTTCCAGTCCGGCCAGAGCCGGATGGGTCGACCTTCCAGCTCGACCGATTCCGTGGCTCAACCCGCCGAAGTAGCTCATCCGAATCCGGAGGATTCTGAATCAGACCCTGCGTGGAGTTTAAGCTGCATGTTGCATTAAACTAGCTTAACTGCCGGAATGGCCATTGATCTGGGTCGACTTATTGATCTCTTCTCTGAAAATTTCGAGAGACTCGGCGAAATTGGGGCCTCGATTTGTATCTGGCAGAACGGAAGTCAGGTCCTGAATCTTGCCGACGGTCATTGGGACCGTGAAAAGACTGTTCCCTGGTCGGCGCAGACGCCGGTGCTGATCTGGTCCGCAACCAAAGGATTGGCCTCAGCGTGCCTGGTGCACGCTCTGAATCGACAAAAGATTCCGTTCGAGCGGCGGGTAATCGATTTCTGGCCAGAATATGGGCAAAACGGAAAGCGCGAGACCAGGCTGTTGCATATCCTTTCCCATCAAGCGGGGCAGCCAGCTCTTCGTGATCATTCGATATCGGTACTGGATCATCAGGCCGTTGCAGACCAACTTGCCGCGCAAGAACCTTTTTGGGTCCCCGGACAGGCGCATGGATATCATCCGCGCACCTATGGCTTTCTGGTGGACGAACTGTTGCGCCGAATCACGCACTGTGTCGACGTCGGCGCCTATTTTCGCGAAACGTTCGCAAATCCATTCAAGCTCGATATCTGGATCGGCGCCCCTGAATCAGTTCTTGAGGATATCGCGCCAATCTATGCTCCCCGAAGAGCGCGAACCCAAAACAACGAAGAAGATAGATTTTACGAAACTCTTGCCACGCCTGGCTCACTGGCCAGCGAATCGTTTTCGACTCCTGCTGGGCTTCGGGCTCCCTCACTCATGAACGATCCAAAGGTCAGAATTCAGCCGATACCTTCATTTGGAGGGATCGCTACCGCCGAATCGCTGGCGCGATTCTATTATCTCTTCGGATCTGGCGAGATAGTTGATGAGGAAGTAATTGGGAAAGTCTCAGCACGACAATGTTCGGGCGAAGATCGGGTGTTGTTAATACCAACTGCTTTTGGCGCTGGTTTTATGAAAGACCCAGTCGAAAATCACAAAAAGGTTCGATCCCTTTTTGGACCTTCGTTAACCGGTTTTGGTCAGCCGGGCGCCGGCGGTAGCAACGCGTTCTTCGATCGCGAGAATAAAGTGGCATTTGCGTACGTGATGAACCAGATGGAACCTGGGCTGTTCCCAAACCAGAAGTCGCTCCGGATCGTGAAAGAGTTCTATGATAGAGGTTTATAATGAAGAATTCATGGTCGAAACTGCGGGCAGAGGGTTTTATGAAATTACCGACCGTGTTTCTAGCGCGGTTGACAAAAGCGGGGTGAGAAACGGGATCGCGACCGTCTTCATACAACATACCAGCGCCAGCCTGATCATCTTCGAGAACGCCGATCCGACCGCTCGCCGAGATCTGGAGCGCTTTTTCGCGCGCCTCGTTCCGGAAGGTATTCGCGACTACACACATAGTGCTGAGGGGCCGGACGACATGCCAAGTCATATTCGAATGGTTTTGACACGCACGTCTGAGACCATCCCGATCGCCAGCGGATCTCTTCAGCTCGGGACATGGCAAGGCGTCTTCGTCTACGAGCATCGACGACGCTCGGAGCCACGGTCGATCGCGGTAAGTGTCATAGGGAGCGCGTCGTAAAATGAGTTTTCCGCCTTCGCACAGCTTCGGCGCGACAGATCCGCCCTCGCACAGCTTCGGCGCGACAGATCCGCCTTCGCACAGCTTCGACGCGACGGGTCCGCATTCGCAAAGTCTCAGCGCCACGCCGCCAGCTTCGCAAAGCCCGGGCGTGATAAAGGTTCCGGAAGAACCCATACTCATTCTGTCGGATCTCCACATGGGGCACCGTGCTTCCCGGATAAAAGATCCCGAACAACTGGCGCCCTTGCTAAGCGGAATTCGTTGTGTCGTGTTGAATGGTGACACTGCGGAGATGCGCCATGAAGAGGATCGGCCGATTGGACGCAAACTAGCCGCTGATCTGGCCAAGATGTGCCATCATCTGGGAACAAAGCCATTTTTTATAAATGGAAATCATGATCCAACAATTTCGCATATAAACCATTTCGACCTGGCCTCTGACATCATTCTTGTGACGCACGGCGATGTTCTCTTTTTCGGTGTGACGCCGTGGAGCCGAGACGCAGCGCATTATCGGAGGAAACATCAAGAAATCTTGGATGGCCTCGACCCGGAAAACTTGTCGGATTTCGAAGAACGGTTGCGGGCGACAAAACAGACTGCGCTTGAGCTTCAGATGGTCGAGGCACCTTTGACCAAATCTCGAATACCGGGTCTGCGATTGGCTCTATGGCAGCTCTGGCCGCCTTGGCGTCCTTTCAAGATTTTGAAAGCGTGGCAAGAAACGCCAAAGCGTGCGGTCGACCTCGCAAACATATTTCGACCCAAGGCACGATTTGTTATTATCGGGCATACCCATTTTCCAGGCGCCTGGAAAAAGTCAGGGCGGGTGGTGATCAACACCGGCAGCTTCATCCCCTATTTCCCAGCTCATGGCGCGATCATCAACCGGGATCGGATTGAAGTCCGGCAGATTGACCTTCAACAGGGGAAATTCCGCTTTGGGAAAGAAATTGGAAGTTTTGTGCTGGGTTAAGGGCGAGGCGTTTCGACTCATGACGCCGAAGTCTTGCTGGGCCGTCGCGGATATGTTCTAACAGTTCATTCCCGATCCCTATGCCCGACTCGTACGTTGCTCTTCTCCGAGGAATCAATCTCGGCCCTAACAATAGGCTGCCGACGAAAACGGTCGAAAAAATGTTCAGCGACGCTGGATGTAGTGAGGTGCGGAGCTATGTCCAGAGTGGAAACATAGTCCTTCGCGCAAACAAATCTTTGGCCAGGAAATTATCAGATCAGATCGCAGCGCAGATCCTGCAGAGTTTCGGATTCCGAATACCGGTGATTTTGCGGACGACGGAACAAATGGCGGAAACGGTGAGAAACAATCCGTTCATTAAGATGGGGGCGACGACCGATATTCTCCATGTAATGTTCCTGGCTGATCAGGCAAACCAGGAACGGATCGCTGCTCTCGACCATGACCGTTTCCTGCCAGACGAATTCGTTATCCGTGGAGCTGAGATTTATCTTCGTCTTCCAAACGGAGTCGCAAGGACAAAGCTTACGAACGCTTATTTCGACTCGAAGCTGGCGACAGTTAGTACGGGCCGGAATTGGAGAACGGTAAATAAGTTGTTGGAGATGATGCAGGAGTGAAACGCCGGAAACGCCGACATCGCCGAGAACGCAACAGTCGCCCAGCATCGGATCAATTTCGCGCCTTAGGGTCGGCTGCGGAGCAGTCTTAAGATTTTAGCCTAGGGGCTTCAGCCCCGGGTTATGCCATAACACCAAGCCGCTTGAAAAAGCGACAGACCATGTTGCCCTTTCAGGGTAGATGGTTTTTGGGGTTAATTACCCAGGGCTGAAGCCCTGGGCTAAGATCTGACGCACCCTAATCGGAGCAAATTAATCCTGCGCCAAACGTTTTCCGAAACTGACCACATCGTCGACCTGGTACCCAAGTGCTCTATAAAAAAACTCCGCTGCGCGATTGCCCGCCCTAACCTGCAGATTAACTTTAGGACAGCCGCGGTCGGCTAAGAGTTTCTCGGCAGCTGCCATAAGCATTCGCGCATAACCCTGTCGACGATGATCGGGATCGATCGCCCAGATAGTTTATCCAGCCGCGATGACCCTCGTAGCCGATCATAATTGTGCCAATGAGCGATTCGCCTTCAATGGCGATGAGGAAAAGATCAGGATCAAGCGCAATCTTTCGCGCAATGTCCTTCTTCGGATCGTTCCACGGCCGGATCAGACCACAGCGCTCCCAAAGCGAAACCACCGCCGATTCGAAATCGGTGGAATAAGGGCAGATGCGCATAGGCGCTGGGTCTCGGCGGCAAAGGTCTGCCGCCCTACAGCCGCGCTCTATCGCGAATACAACTCGACCACCAACTGCTCGTTGACGATCGGGGCAATTTCTTCACGGGACGGTATCCGCATGACTTTGCCCTGGAATTGGTCTTTGTCAGCAACCAACCAGTCTGGCACCGGCTGAATCTGGGTGAGCTCAAGATTACGAGTCACTAACCGTCGTGAACCCGGCTTGTCCTTGATTGCAACCACATCCCCTGCTTTCACGTTGTACGAAGCAACGTTCACCTTCCGGCCATTTACTGTGACGTGTCCGTGCGAAACCAGCTGGCGTGCCGCACTACGGGAATTGGCGAATCCCATCCGATAAACAACGTTGTCCAGGCGCGTCTCCAGCATCTGCAAAAGTGTTTCGCCAGTGACACCACGCTTCTTCAAGGCGGTGTTGAAGTAGCGACGGAACTGTCGCTCCATCAAACCGTACTGAAACCGGAGCTTTTGCTTTTCTGCCAAAGCGTTCGCGTAATCGGATTGCTTCCGACGAGAACCTTTCGGGCCATGCATACCCGGCGGGTAATTCTTCCGCTCCAGCGCCTTGCTTGGACCGAACAGAGCAACGCCGAACCGACGACTAATTTTTGATTTAGGACCAGTATAACGAGCCATGATGCAAAAGTTCTTTCTGTTGGTCAGACGCGACGTTGTTTCGGAGGCCGGCATCCGTTATGCGGCACTGGCGTGACATCACGAATCACAGAGATGTCGAGACCGATCGCTTGAATCGCGCGAACGGCAGACTCGCGGCCAGCGCCCGGGCCTTTAACCAGGACTTCTACTTCTTTCAGGCCATGCCCCATTGCCTGTCTGCAAGCATCCTGAGCAACAAGTTGCGCAGCGTATGCTGTACTTTTGCGCGAGCCTTTAAAACCTACCTTACCGGCGCTTGACCATCCGATAATGTTTCCGGAAAGATCGGAGATCGAAACGATTGTGTTATTAAAAGTCGCGAGAATGTGCGCAACACCAGTAGAAACATTCTTGCTCCCCTTCGCCTTAATGATTTTCGGCTTGGCTTCGGCAGGCTCAAGCGAAAGAGCCGCTGCTGCCGCTGGCTTCTCAGTTTCCTTTTTCGCACCTTTTGTCTTCGTGCTCCGAGCAGGTTTCGCTTCAGGAGGGGCAGGCGCTTGAGTCTGCGCTGTTGGAGCTGAAGCTGGTGTCGCTTCTGCCGGCGCGGGCGCAGGTGCTGCCTCAGGTTCAGGTGTTGGGGTTGGGGTCGTGTTTTCGTCTGCCATTCTCTGTTACCTTCGATTAAACCTTTCCAGCCTTCGCATCTTTGTTGCGCTGCACGCCGACGGTCTTACGCGGGCCTTTGCGCGTACGGGCGTTTGTTGAAGTCCGCTGACCGCGAACCGGTAGACCGCGGCTATGCCGGAGCCCACGGTAGCATTTAATTGCCTGCAAACGTTTGAGGTTCCCTTGAATCTCTCTGCGCAAGTCGCCCTCGATCAACAGTCCGCTCGCGTTGATCGCGTGGACAATATCTCCCAACTGTTCCGGTGTCAGATTTTTGGCGCGCAGGTTGGGATCGATATTCGCCTGCTCGAGAATCTTTTTCGCTGTTCTGGGCCCAAGACCGTAAATGTAGGGCAATGAAGCTTCAATTCGCTTCTCTCCAGGTATCTCCACTCCAAGTAATCGAGGCATATTAAATATATCCAGGCAGACAATTAGCCTTGTCGTTGTTTATGCCGCGGGTTCTTGCAAACCACGCGGACGACATTTTTCCGCTTCACAATCTTGCAACTCTCACAGAGTCGCTTCACTGAAGGTCGTACTTTCATCTAAATCTACGTAAGTTTTGTTCTACGTAAGTCTCCCGGGTGTCGGCGCACCCCCGAAGGCTTTCGGGGCTACAGCCTGGCAATCCAGAGGTCCAAAGCCATCTCGGGCGCTAAGGACAAAAAAACGCAACCCACGGAGCCCTGGCTCGCGCAGGAGCGTTTCAACACTATTTCACCTTACTTATGCCGGAAGGTAATTCGGCCTTTCGTCAGGTCGTAAGGAGACATCTCTACCATAACTTTGTCTCCTGGCAAGATCCGAATAAAGTGCAATCGCATTTTTCCCGAGATATGTGCCAGGATACGATGGCCATTGGGTAATTCCACCCGGAACATCGTATTCGGAAGCAATTCGGCTACCTTGCCTTCAACTTCGATGACGTCTTTTCGCGCCATGTCAAGATTTCTGGTTCACCTTTCGTTACGAGGACGGTGTGCTCAAAATGGGCAGATGGTGAATGATCTGCGGTGACGACTGTCCAATCGTCGTCGAGCACTTTGACCGCCGCAGCGCCCAAATTAACCATCGGTTCGATCGCCAGCGTCATCCCAGCCCTTAGCTTTGCCGTCGTTCCTGCGGTCCGATAATTCGGGATTTGGGGCTCTTCATGGAGTCGTCTTCCAACTCCGTGACCTACAAACTCGCGCACAACACTGAAACCGTTCGTTTCGACTTCATCCTGGATAGCTGCACAAACTTCGCTTAATCGGCGTCCTTCACGCACCTTCTCGATGCCCTTATGCAGCGCATCTTCAGTCGCAGTCAAAAGCCGCTGGACATCATCACTGACTATCCCGACCGGCACAGTTGCTGCCGTATCCCCGACAAAACCATTCAGGATCACACCGACGTCGAGCTTTACAATATCGCCATACTGGATGCGTCTTGATCCTCCGATCCCGTGCACGACCTCCTCGTTAACCGAAATACAAATTGTTCCGGGGAACTGTCGGTAGCCAAGAAATGCGCTTTTACAAGCTGCATCCTCCATCATTCGCGCCGCGGCTTCGTCGACATCTTTTGTCGTGATCCCAGGACAGAGCATCGCGGAAAGATCCTGCAGGATGTGGCTCGCCAGCTTACAGGAGGCTCGCATCTTTTCGATTTCCGCACCTGTCTTAATCGGAATCATTCCTCTATAAGTCGTTCTATATCATAGGAGACGGCTTCAATCGCGCGGTCTCCGTTTACGCGGGCCAATATACCCGCTCTGCCGTAGAAGTCTGTTACCGGAAGCGTTTTATTCCGATATTCCTCCATGCGGCGTGCCAGTGCGGCCTGGTTGTCGTCGGCCCGGATTTCCAGTTTGCCGCTGCAATTAGGGCACGGCTCGCTCGAATCCTTAACATGTCTGCCGAGACTCACCGCCTTGCCACACCGCGTGCAGGTCAAGCGTCGTGACATCCGCCTGTAGATCGTCTGTTCTGGCACCTCGAGCAGGATCGCCAAATCAAGCGTCTGTCCCCGTGCCTTCAGCAACTGGTCGAAGAACTCGGCTTGCGCAACTGTCCGCGGAAAGCCATCGAGGAGAAATGATCCATCAATCCTGGTCAGCCAGGCTTCGACCACTTGCATGATTACATCATCTGCCGCCAATCCTCCCGCTCGAATAACTTCCTGGGCCTTGAGACCGAGCGACGTGCCGCTCTTGGCTTCTGCGCGCAAAATTGCGCCGGTCGACGTGGTAGGAATATCAAACCGTTTCTGTATAAAATCCGCCTGTGTTCCTTTTCCGGAAGCAGGCGGGCCCAGGAGCAAGAGTCGTTTCTTCACTCCTACCCGTGATTAAAAAAGACCCAAACGGTGACACCAGCAATCGCAACAATCGCAAGCGAGATCCACATCCACAAAAGAACGGCTTCGTTTACGAATTTGCCGGTACTGCCGACCGTCCGTTCGAAACGCCCGCGAATCCTGCCTTTGCGCAAGAAACCATCGTAGTGACGTTGAATCAGATGGGTCTCCACTTGCCGCATTGTGTCGAGCAAAACGCCCACAATGATCAGAATACTGGTTCCGCCAAAGAACCGAGCAGTTGCTCGCGGCACACCAAGCAGGATGATCATCGTTTCTGGAATCACCGCAATGATGGTCAAGAAAAGCGCACCGGCGAACGTCAGCCGAGTCAGGGTAAACTCGAGAAAATCGGCGGTTGGCTTGCCTGGGCGATAACCGGGAATGTAACCGTTGTATTTTTTCAGATCGTCGGCGATCTGCGTTGGTTGGAACTGAATTGCCACCCAGAAATAGCTGAAGAAGAAGATCAATACGGCGGTCATCGCGTAATAGAGCCAACCGCCGGACAACGCGTTGGCAAGATTAGCAGCCCAGTCTCTATGGCCAGGTATCATACCCAGAATGGTGGCCGGAAACATGAGAATTGCCTGGGCAAAAATGATCGGCATCACCCCAACGCCGTTAACCTTCAACGGGAGAAACTGTGTCTGACCGCCATAGACTTTACGTCCAACTACTCGTTTAGCGTATTGGATACTGATCTTACGCTGACCCTGTGTAAGGGCGATAACCGCGGCGATGACAATCACCAGAAACGCGATCATCAAAACTAACACCATTGGACTGACTCTCGCTGGACCGCCGCTGGTTGGAACAAACGTGTTCCAAACTTGAACCAGAGCACCCGGCAAAGTCGCCACGATACCGATGGTGATGACCATCGAGATGCCATTACCGACTCCCCTATCCGTAATCTGGTCTCCCAGCCACATCAGAAACATTGTTCCAGCCGACAAACAAACGACGGAAACAAACAGGAAGCCCATTCCAGGGTTCGGAACGAGCGGCCCAAGCCGAGCGGTGATACTGCCGATTCCCTGCAGGAACGGATTGGACTCTGGATTTTCCAAAGAAAGCGATAGCAGCCAACCCTGGAAGATGCAGAGCGCCAAAGTGACGTACCGAGTATATTGGTTGATTTTTTGGCGGCCGCCGTCTTCGCGCGCCAGCTTGTTCAGACGTGGAACAACCGCTGTCAGCAGCTGCATCATGATCGACGCGCTGATGTACGGCATGATACCAAGAGAAAAGATCGCGCAATGGCTCAGCGCGCCTCCGGCAAAAACATTGAGCAACCCTGCGACTCCGCCTCCGGACGCACTGGAAGTCGCTTGGCGGAACCACTCATTCAACACATACGCGTTGACGCCGGGAATCGTGATCGCTGCGCCAGCCCGGACGACGACGAGAACAGCAATGGTGAATAGAATCCTGGAGCGCAGCTCCGGGATCTTGAAGATATTCGAGAAAGCGGAAATCATGAACGGAGACTTTTGCTATTCCTGGCGATCAACCACGAATAACCACTGATCCTCCAGCCCGCTCGATTTGCGCTCGCGCTGCTCCGCTGAATTTATCGGCTTCGACCGTCAGCTTTTTGCTCAATTCACCGCGCGCTAGAATCTTCACACCGTCAAACTTTCCGCTGACAAATCCTTTGTCGCGCAGTAGCTGCTCGTTTACGTGGGTGTCGGCGTCAAGTTCGTTCAGGTCACCCACATTAACTATCGCATAGACCGTTTTGAATTCGGCGTTGTTGAATCCCCGCTTCGGCAACCGGCGAATCAACGGCATCTGGCCGCCTTCAAACCCGAGGCGAAGACTTCCTCCGGAACGCGCTTTTTGGCCTTTGTGTCCCTTCCCGCTCGTCTTGCCATGACCAGAACTCTCGCCGCAGCCGAGCCTCTTCGTGCGATGCTTCGCACCTGGACGAGGTTTTAGTTCGTGTAACCGCATAACAATAATAAAATTCTACGGGCGACCCAAGGGTCGTCCTGATTTACTCTTTACCGCGCAACTTGAGGATGTCCTGTCTCTGCCGCAGGCCGCGTAAAGCTTCAATAGTCGCTTTCACCACGTTCGCGTGATTGCTGGATCCGAGCGATTTTGCGAGAACATCCTTGATTCCAGCAGCTTCCACAACCGCACGGACACCGCCACCAGCTATTACACCGGTACCAGGTGATGCCGGGCGCAGCAGCACTCTGCCACCACCAAACTCCCCGATCACTTCATGGGGGATGGTGTTTTCGTGCACAGCAACCGAAACCATCGACTTACGGGCAGACTCAGACGCTTTTCGAATCGCTTCCGCCACTTCATTCGCTTTACCAAATCCGTACCCAACGCGTCCCTTATGATCTCCAGTAACAATCAACGCGCTGAAACTGAATCGGCGTCCGCCTTTTACAACCTTGGCGCATCTGTTGATGAACACCACCTTTTCGGTCGTATCAGAGGTGGGAGCGTTGCGCTCACTCGATCTGTCATTACGACGATGTCTTACTTCCGTTGCCATATTTTCTTTTCATCACAAAAGCCAACACTTTGCCGGCTCTCTGCACATCAAAACTCCAATCCCGCGGCGCGGGCTGCTTCTGCCAGTGCTTTCACTTTGCCGTGATAGGTGAATCCTCCGCGATCAAACACCACGGCCTTAACATTCTTCTGCAGGGTCCTTTCTGCGACTAGCGAACCTATTTTCCCCGCCATCGCTACGCCCGCATTGCTACGGGTTTTTCCTCGCACGCCCGGCTCAACCGTCGACGCAGCGGCTACTGTTTTGCCTGCCTGATCATCGATCACTTGTGCGTAAATGTGCTGACCCGAAAAATGAACAGCGAGACGAGGCCGGTCCTGTGCGCCTTGAACACGTTTGCGAATCCGTTTATGTCTGATTCGAACTCGATTAATCGTTGCCATCTGTTTACCCCCTTATTGAACCGTCTTTCCTTCCTTCCGGAGAATCTGTTCGCCGGTATAGCGAATTCCCTTGCCCTTATACGGCTCAGGTGGGTAGTAGGACCGGATATCAGCCGCCACCTGGCCTACGACCTGCTTATCGATCCCCTCAATTAAGATCTTGGTATTCTCCTGCACCGTAATCTTGATCCCCGCCGGAATCGGAAAAACGATCGGGTGCGAATAACCAAGACTCAAATTCAGATTCTTGCCTTGAACGTGAGCCCGGAATCCGACCCCTTGAATCTCAAGGGATTTTTCGAATCCCTTGCTCACTCCTATCACCATATTATTGATGAGGCTGCGCGAGAGCCCATGAAGCGCCCGAACATTACGGGCCTCAGTTGCTCGATCAAGAACGGCTTCTTTCCCTTCGACGCGCAACTTGATCTGTCGCGGCAACACCCATTCCAGTTTCCCTTTAGGTCCTTCGACCTTCACTGATCCGCCGTCGGTAACAGCGAGCTTGACCTTGTCTGGAATTTCGATGCTTTTTTTACCGATACGAGACATTCCCAAATCCTCCTTACCAAACGACGGCAACAAGTTCTCCGCCTACCTTTTCTTTTCGCGCCTGGCGCCCAGTAATAACGCCGCGTGAGGTCGAGAGAATCGCCACACCCATCCCGCCCAACACACGCGGTATATCAGCAGATCCCACATATTTGCGAAGGCCCGGACGGCTGACTCGCCTCAACCCGCTCAGCGCGGGAACCCGATTGACGAACTTCATCGTCACTTTGATCTGTGCCGGCTTGACCTGCGTATCAATTTCGAACCCGGTTATGTACCCCTCTTGTTTGAGGATCTTCGCGATCTCTTCTTTCATTCGAGAATAGGGCACCGACACGTCGTTGCGGCTGGATCGGGCTGCGTTACGAAGCCTGGTCAAAAAATCTGCGATCGGATCTGAAAGAGTACTCATCGAACGTTCTCCTGCGCTTGCGTCGTCAGCTTCCGGTCGCTGAATGGCACGCCCAATTCCGTGAGAAGCGCCTTTGCTTCCTCATTGGTCCTGGCTGTAGTAACAATTGTAATATCGAAGCCGACGTTGCGCTTAATCTTGTCGAGCTCCACCTCCGGAAAGATAGACTGGTCCTGTACGCCCAGCGTGTAGTTGCCGCGGCCATCAAAAGACTTGGCCGAGATGCCGCGAAAATCTCGAATTCGCGGCAATGCCATCTTGATCAGACGCTCCAGGAATTCGTACATGCGATCACCTCGCAAAGTCACTTTCGCTCCAATCGCTTGCCCTTTACGGAGCTTAAAATTGGAGATGCTCTTCTTTGATTTCGTTTCCGCGGGCTTCTGGCCGGTGACCAAAGAAAGCTCTTTCATTGCTTCCTCAAGCGCCTGCTTGGCATCGCTCGATTGCGCCGAAATACAGGTATTCAGGACGACTTTATCGACCTTCGGGACCTGCAAGGTATTCTTGTAACCGAGCTTCTGTTGAAGCGCCGGTACGACTCTTTCCTTGTATTCCTTATATAGCTCAGCTTGCATTGCTTACTCCTTCTGCCCCTTCTTAGCCGGCCGGCCCGCGTGCGCCTGAACCAACTCGACATTCGAAATGTGAATCGGTCCTTCGCGCGTAATGATCGCGCCATTCGGATGATCTTGAGACTTGCGTTGAGTCTTTTTGATCATTCGAACTCCTTCGATCAGCACCTGCTGTTTCTTGGCCAGAACCTGGAGAATCTTGCCGGACGCTCCCCGGTGATTACCGGAGATCACGCGAACCTCGTCGCCTTTTTTAACATGGAACGTCGATTTGCTCATAGGACCTCCGGGGCGAGCGATATAATCTTCATGAAATTCTTCTCGCGCAATTCGCGGGCAACCGGGCCGAAGATACGGGTACCGCGAGGATTCGAATCCTTGTCGATAATGACAATCGCATTGTTATCAAATCGCAGATAGGACCCGTCCTTACGCTTCACCGGCTGGCGCGTCCGCACTACAACCGCACGGACGACTTCACCTTTCTTAACGGTGCCATTAGTTGAAGCTTCCCGAACGTGCGCAGTAATCACATCGCCGACCGAAGCGTACAACGCCGCCTTACCGATCACGCCGATCATCTTCGCCATTCTCGCGCCGGTGTTATCGGCGACATTCAACCTGGAACGAATCTGAATCATTTTTCTGGTCTCCCTTTAATGTTTCAGGACCTCGACCAGGCGCCAGCGTTTCAGCCGGCTCAAGGGGCGGGTTTCTTCAATTCGAACCAGGTCGCCAATGGCGCACTGCTTCTGTTCATCGTGCGCGTACAGTTTTTTTGTACGTTTCACGATCTTGCCAAATTTCGGATGCGGTACACGACGAACTACGGCAACCACAATCGTCTTTTCCATTTTGTTGGAAACGACCTCGCCGACCCGCGTTTTCCGAAGATGCCGCTTCGGAAGGACAGACTGCTGCGCTTCCGGCGCCGCTTGCTTTTCAGCTTCGGTTGCCGGAACCGCCGTGGCAGTACCTTCAGCATTTACAGTCTCTTCACTCATAAATTCTCTTTTTCCTTACCCCTCGCTCTTAGCGAACGCATGAGTCCGGCCGCGGCCGGATCAAGCTCAGCCCTACCGACCTTGGGTCCCGGGCGTGGATGCGGGTGCCTGGCGCCCCGCGGCGCGCTCGGTTAAAACAGTCTCGATTCGGGCAACTTCGCGGCGATTAATTTTGATGACGCTCGGTCTTTCCAGTGATCCGGTCTGTTGTTGGAGTCGAAAGTTAAATATCTCCTTGCGCAGGTCGCGCCGACGCGTGACCAACTCTTCCGTACTCAGTTCCCGTAATTCTTTGATCTTCATCACACTATCCTCAAGCTGCTCAGGCAGCAGCATGTTGCCGGGTCACGAACCGCGTACGGACCGGCAGCTTGGTCGCGGCCAACCGCAACGATTCGCGCGCAAGCGATTCCGGCACGCCGTCGAGTTCAAAAATGATGTTGCCCGGTCTAACCGTTGCAACCCAATATTCGGGGTTCCCTTTCCCTTTCCCCATTCGGGTCTCTGGTGGACGCTGCGTAACCGATTTGTCCGGGAAAATCTTAATCCAGAGCTTCCCTTTTCTTTTCATGTTGCGAGTTAACGCAACACGCGCCGCTTCGATCTGCGTGTTAGTGATCCACGCGCGATCGAGCGTCTGTAAAGCGTACTCGCCAAAGGCGATCGTGATGTTCCGGGTCGCAGTGCCTGCACGGCTACCACGCTGCGATTTCCGGTACTTCACTCTTTTCGGCATTAACGGCATAAAAAGTTCTCCTTCCTACTGGCGAGCGGGTGCAGCAGATTCTCCCTCCTTCTTTTGGGCCGGTTCAGCCGTATCCAGCTTACAGATCCAGCATTTTACGCCGATCTTCCCATAGACGGTGTCGGCTTCGGCGAACCCGTAGTCGATCGGTGTTCGCAGGGTATGCAGCGGAATCTTGCCTTCGCGATACCATTCAGCACGCGAGATGTCGGCTCCACCTAATCGGCCGGAACAGCGGATCTTGATGCCGAGCGCACCAAAATCCATCGTGGTTTGAACGGCCTTCTTCATCGCGCGGCGGAACGAGATTCGGCGCTCGATCTGAAGCGCGACATTTTCAGCCACTAGCTGCGCGTCGAGCTCAGGGGTCTTGATTTCCTGGATATCGATCTTGACCTGTTTGCCGCCCGACATGCGGGAGATCTCCTCGGTCATACGCTCGATTTCCGCCCCTTTTCGCCCAATGACGATGCCCGGGCGCGCTGTATAAATCGTAACGCGAATGCTATTCCATGCCCGCTCGATAACGATCTTGGACACCGCCGCCATCGCCAGCTTTTCTTTGACGAATCGACGAATCCGCAAATCCGTATGAAGAAATTCAGGGAACTCTTTAGAGGAGGCATACCAACGGGATCGCCACTCTTTATTGAGTGCGAGTCGGAAGCCGATTGGATTAACTTTTTGTCCCATACTTATTCTTTCTCTTCCGGATTGCTCTGGGTTTCGGCGGCAGGCTTGTCCGCCGTAGCCTCGGAGGCGGAGGTAGAGGTCTGCTGCTCTGCAGCCGGCGCGTTTGGCGTTTCGCCTTTGCCGCTTGGCGTTCGGCGTTTTCGCTGCGTCGTTCCGCGTTTCGCCTTCGTTTTATCTTCGGCCGCTTTCTTGGAGCGTTTGGTCTCTGTCTTAGGCTGGAAATCGTCGCTTAAAATTATGCGAATATGGCTGGTTCGTTTCCTGATCGGGCTCGCGCCGCCTCGCGCACGGGCGCGGAACCGCTTGAGAGTCGGTCCTTCGCCGACGACGGCTTCGCGAACCAGCAAGGTATCGACCTTGAGATTGGCATTGTTTTCCGCGTTAGCGATCGCGCTCTTCAAGGTCTTCTTTACCAGGACGGCGGCCTTTTTTGGGCTGAACGTCAGCAAATCCAAGGCGTCCGAAGCGGAATGGCCCTGGATTTCCCGGGTAACTTCTCGCGCTTTGAACGGAGAGATTCGTGCGAATCGATGAATTGCTTTTACTTGCATCAGTTTGTTCCCCGAACGCTCTTACTTCGTTACCTTGGCGGTGTGAGCGCCGTGCTTCTTAAAGACACGGGTCGGCGAAAACTCGCCAAGCTTGTGCCCAACCATGTTCTCGGTCACAAACACCGAATTGAAAACCTTGCCGTTATGCACCAGAAACGTGTGCCCGACGAAATCAGGGGTGATCATCGATCGGCGCGACCAAGTCTTGATCGGTCTCTTGGCGCCGCCGCCACTCATCTTCTCGATTTTTTCAAGAAGCTTGAAATCTACGAACGGACCTTTTTTTAGTGATCTACCCATAGGTTACTTCATCTTCTTTTTGCTTTTACGCCGCTCTACGATGAACGCATCGCTCGGCTTGTGTTTACGCCGGGTCTTGAATCCCTTAGCGAGTTGACCCCAAGGGCTGACCGGATGATGCCGGCCGCCGCCGCCTTTACTCTTACCTTGGCCACCACCCATCGGGTGATCGATCGGATTCATCGACATACCGCGCACATGCGGTCGTTTGCCCAGCCAGCGAGTCCGACCCGCTTTGCCGCTGGAAACGTTCATGTGCTCGACGTTGCCGACTTGGCCGATCGTTGCATAAGCATTCTCGTTGATCCGGCGTGTCTCACCCGAAGGCATGCGCACCAGGGCGTAGCCACCTTCGCGGTTGCTCAAAGTCGCTTGTTGTCCTGCACTTCGGGCAATCTGTCCGCCGCGACCTGGCACGATCTCTACGTTATGAATAATCGTCCCGAGAGGGATGCCTTTCAGCGGCAGTGCATTGCCGAGATCTGGGGGAGCATTTTCTCCCGCAACAACCTTCGCGCCGACTTGCAGCCCGTTCGGAGCCAGAATGTACGCCTTCTCGCCATTTGAATATTTCAATAGGGCGATCCGAGCCGAACGATTCGGATCGTACTCAATTGCTTCCACCGAGGCGGCAACATCGCGAAGCTTGCGCTTGAAGTCGACAACCCGATATTTGCGCTTGTGGCCGCCTCCGATATGGCGCGATGTGAGCCGGCCATTATTGTTGCGCCCACCTGTTCGCTTGAGTGGTTCGACCAGACTTTTCTCCGGCCTATCCTTGGTAATCTCATCAAACGACGGCGTTTGCTTGAAACGCTGCGTCGGAGTGAGAGGTCTGAAATTCTTAAGTGCCATCGTTCCGTATCCTGTTTATGCCAGATCGATTTTTTCTCCCTCGGCCAATGTCACGATCGCCTTCTTCCAATGCGCGCGCCGTCCGAAATCGGCCCGTCGTTCTCTCTTCTTCTTGCCGGCGTATTGGCTTGTGTTGACTCGGAGCACTTTCTTTCCGAAGAGTTCCTCGATCGCTTTTTTTATCTGGAGCTTGTTTGCCCGCGGATCGACCCGAAATACATATTGATTATGCTTCTCGCCAAGCAGGCTAGCTTTCTCCGTCAGGCGGATATTCTGAATCAAGTAAGTTGAATCACTCATGCCAGTCTCTCCGCCAATGCGGCCAACGCCTCGTTGGTCACGATAATTTTCTGAAAACCGAGGAGTTGCTCAGTGTTTACTTCCGAGGCGGTATTCAGCACCACTGGTTGAATGTTCCGCGCGGCTTTGTAGGTGTTGTCGTCAAACTTAGTCGAGATCACCAGGACCTTCTTTGCATCTGTTTGCGTCTTCAGGAACGACACAAAGTCTTTCGTTTTCGGTTTATCCACCGTGATCGACTCGGTCACCAAAACGTCTCCCGCCAAAATGCGTGAGCTGAGCGCTTTGAGGAAAGCCAGCCTCTTCACTCCTTTTTGAATTGTCTTTGAATAGTCTCGAGGCTTGGGACCAAATACCACGCCGCCGTGAGTCCAGATCGGGGAGGATTTGTAGCCTGCCCGCGCCCGTCCGGTACCTTTCTGTCGCCATGGCTTTTTGCCGGAGAAGGCGACGTCGGCCTTTGTCTTGGTATTGGCAGAACCGCTTCGCCGGTTGGCCCGCATCGCGACCACCGCATCGTGGACAGCCTGCGTTCCGCGACCGTTCTCGATTACGTCTATCTTGGCCTTCTTCGCGGCCTCAACTGTCAGAACTGTCGCGCTCATTCAGCTTTCCCTCCGTCGGCTGGCTTTTTCTTGGCCGGACGCACCATCACGTAGCTGCCATTGGCGCCAGGCACGGCGCCGCAGATCAATATGACATTCTCGTCCGGGCGAACCTGAACAATCCGCAGGTTCTGTACCGTTACCTGTTCGTCACCGAGATGACCTGGCATACCCATGTTCTTCCACACGCGCCCTGGAGTCGATCGGTTACCGATCGCACCGTTGCGGCGATGCATTTTTGAACCGTGGGCCGCGGGTTGTCCGGCGAAGTTGTGCTTCTTTACAACTCCCTGGAAGCCTTTCCCTTTCGAGCGCCCGATGACGTCAACAAACTGGCCAACCTCAAACTGCGAGACTCCGAGATTCAACTCGCCTTCTACTGGCGAAGACAAACGAAACTCCCGGACAAACTTCTTGGCCTCGGCATTTGCTTTCTTGAAGTGCCCAAGCAGCGGTTTCGTGACGCGCGATTCTTTTTGCGAATCAAAGCCTACCTGGACCGCGTCATAGCCATTCTTTTCCTGGCTCTTGACCTGGAGGACCGCGTTGTCTCCGGCTTCAATCACGGTCACAGGCGTAGCTTTACCGTTCGCGTCGTAGACGCGCGTCATCCCGATCTTTTTTCCTAGTAATCCGATCTTCATTCTTTGCGGGATAACAGCTAGATCTTGATGGTGATATCGACCCCAGCAGGCAGATTGAGCTTTCGCAGCTCGTCGACGGTCTTTGCTGTCGGCTCGATGATGTCGAGCAACCGCTTGTGGGTTCGCATTTCAAATTGGTCCATCGACTTTTTGTCGACATGTGGCGAACGGTTCACCGTCCATTTCTCGATCTGAGTGGGGAGCGGGATTGGGCCGGCCACCTTTGCGCCTGTGCGCTTCGCTGTCTCGACAATCTCAACGGCAGACTGATCGAGCATGCGATAGTCGAAGCCTTTAAGGCGGATGCGGATGCGTTGACCATTCGTCATAAATTAGCTTCCTTTCTGATCCAGCACTGCAGCGACAATCTGGGCCGGGACAGGTTCAAAGTGAGAAGGCTCCATCGAGTACGACGAGCGTCCTTTTGACAGCGACCGGATCGCGGTCGCGTAACCAAACATTTCAGCAAGCGGGACTTCGGCGTGAACGACCGTGGCGAAGCTTTTGGCTTCGATCGTATTGATCCTGCCGCGCCGCCGGTTGAGGTCACCCATAATATCGCCCTGGTATTCCTCAGGCGTCGTGACCTCCACTTTCATGATTGGCTCCAACAAGATGGAAGAGGCTTTCTTGAAAGCATCTTTCATCGCAAAAATAGCAGCCAGCTTGAACGCTAGCTCGTTCGAGTCAACGTCGTGGTACGATCCGTCGATGATCTCTACATGCAGATCGATTACCGGGTAACCTCCAACGATCCCGCTGAGAACTGCTTCTTCGATCCCTTTCTTAACTGCGGGGATGTACTCTTTAGGGATTGTACCGCCGACAATTTTGTTATCGATCGTCATCCCCTTACCGCGGTCTTGCGGTGTGACCGTCACAATGACGTGACCATATTGACCGCGACCACCAGACTGCTTGATCAGCTTCCCTTCACCCGTAGCGTTCTTCGTGATTGTCTCGCGATAGGCGATCTGAGGTTTGCCGGCATTCGCATCTACCTTGAACTCCCGAAGCATGCGGTCGCGGATGATTTCCAGATGCAGCTCTCCCATTCCGGCAATGATCGTTTGACCGGTATCTTCGTTGGTGAAAACGCGGAAGGTCGGATCCTCTTCGGCTAACCGCTGCAGCGCAGTAGCCATCTTTTGCTGATCCAGTTTTGTTTTTGGCTCAATCGCCATCGAAATCACCGGATCCGGAAATGAAGGCGGCTCCAACAGAATTGGAGCCTCTTCGTCGCACAGCGTATCCCCGGTGGTGATGTTCTTAATGCCTACGATCGCTGCAATATCGCCGGAGTAACACGTATCGATATCTTCGCGCTTATCAGCCTGAATCTGAATGAGGCGGCTAATACGCTCGCGTTTGCCGGTGCGGGTATTGAGGACAGTGTCGCCTTTGGAGAGCTTGCCCGAGTAAACTCGGAAGAATACTAGTTTTCCAACGAACGGATCGCTCCACAGTTTAAAAGCGAGGGAACAGAACTTCGTATTATCGTCGGTAATCGCCTCTTTTTCCTGGTTGGTGTCAGGATCGATTCCTTTGGCCGGCGGGATATCCAGCGGGCTCGGAAGATAATCGACTACTGCGTCGACCAGGTATTGAACTCCTTTGTTCTTAAATGCAGAACCGCCGGCGACCGGAACAAATTTGTTAGCGCTGGTCAGCCGACGGATTCCAGCTTTCAGATCTTTAGGAGTTACCGGCTTTTCTTCGAGGAAGAGAGTTCCGACTTCATCGTCGAGGTTGGCTACCTGCTCGACGAGGTCGGCGTAGGCCTTATCGACCCTCTCTTTATACTCGGCCGGGACCTCCGCTACCTCGTAGGTTGAACCAAGAATGTCGTTGTCGGAATAGAGGACGGCTTTCTTATTAATAATGTCGATCTGGCCGTGCAACTGGTCTTCCGCACCGAGTGGGACCAGGACCGGCCATGCATTGGCGCCGAGTTTTGTTCGGATTTCGTTGACGACGTTCTCGAAATTCGCACCAACGCGATCCATCTTATTGACAAAGCAGATACGCGGGACGTGATATTTGTTGGCTTGCCGCCAAACCGTCTCAGTCTGTGGCTGGACACCAGCAACGCTGTCAAACACCAGGATAGCACCGTCCAGGACGCGCAGCGAACGTTCAACTTCTGCGGTGAAGTCGACGTGTCCTGGAGTATCGATAATGTTGATGCGCTGTTTCTGGCCCTCAAAAAGCTTGAAAACGCCTACTTCTCTTCGCTGGTTCCAGAAACAGGTAGTCGCCGCGGATGTAATCGTGATACCGCGCTCCCGTTCCTGCTCCATCCAGTCGGTCACGGTGGTGCCTTCATGAACTTCACCGATCCGGTGGATCATGCCCGTGTAGAATAGAATGCGCTCCGTCAGAGTCGTCTTACCCGCATCGATGTGGGCGCTGATTCCGATATTGCGCGTGCGTTCTAGGGGGTATGCACGATTAGGAGAATTCGGATTCGTCGTCATGGCGTTGGTCTTCTCTAGAACGTTGGTAGGCATACGGTTTACCACCGGAAATGCGCAAAGGCTCGGTTCGCCTGCGCCATCTTATGTGTATCTTCCCGCTTTTTAATCGCGCTCCCTTGGCCCAACGCCGCGTCTTTGATTTCAGCAGCCAAATTATCCACCATCGTACCGCGCCGGTTCTTGGCGTAGGTAACGATCCAGCGCATCGCGAGGGAAACCTGTCGCTCTTGCGAAACTTCGACAGGCACCTGGTAGGTGGCTCCGCCAACTCGACGTGACTTCACTTCCAGGCGTGGCTTAGTGTTCTCTAAAGCTTTGTGCAGGGTCTCAAGCGGGTCGATCGAATCCGAGCCCTCTCTGCTTTTCTCAATTGCTTGGTAGACGATGCGTTCAGCCAGCGACTTTTTGCCGCTGCGCATAATCGTACTGATCAACCGGGCCACTATAGGGCTTCCATAGCGGCTGTCTAAGGTCTCAATCCTGTGAATGACTCTGCGACGTCTTGACATATAAAGTCTCCCTACTTCTTCCCTTTGGCTGCCGGAGCTTCCCCGGCCGCTTTTGGACGCTTCGCTCCATATTTAGAACGGCTCCGGCGACGCCCATCGACCCCTAAACTGTCTAGCGTGCCCCGAACGATATGATATCGAACACCCGGTAGATCCTTTACACGTCCGCCACGAACCAGAACTATTGAGTGCTCCTGCAGGTTGTGACCTTCGCCTGGTATGTAGGCGATTACTTCATGTCCATTAGTTAAACGGACTTTAGCGACCTTGCGCAACGCCGAGTTCGGTTTCTTCGGTGTGCGGGTCATCACCTGAACGCAGACGCCACGGCGTTGCGGGCAGTCCGCAAGAGCCGGTGACTTTGACTTCACCGCCATCTTCTTGCGCCCTTTTCTTACGAGCTGATTAATCGTTGGCATCTAAAAAAATCTGGTTTCAATCCCGACGTTTTGGGGATAAAAAAGCCGCTCTGGCAGCTCGTTCTCCTTCCGCCAGACGCGGGGGAGCGCGAACTATATAAGCTTTCCCAATCCGTGCAAGAGAATTCTTCCCCGGAACCAGCCCTTAATCCGCCTTAAAAACGGAAACTCTAAAACGGTCATCCTTCCCAGCCACGAACCCGGACGGCTAACGCGGAATGCTACTTTAAATCCCCTGGGCAATTTGTCCAGGATATGCTTTTCTTCTCCGGCGCCAATGAGAACCAAATCCGAACGCCAGATTACAGTATCCCTTGAGAACCAGCCAGGACAGTTGGCTACCGTCTGCCGGCTTTTGGCTGAGCAGCAGATTAACATCGTGGCGATCTCGGTCATCGACAATGTCGAACAAGGAGTCATCCGCTTGATTGTTAGTGATGCCGCCGAGTGCAAACGGGTGCTCGACAGCAACGGTTTTTACACCATTCAGGGAGATGTTCTGGTGGTCGACTTGTCGGACAGCAAAGGCAAGATTGCACAAATCGGTCAGGAACTCGCCAAAGCGAAGATCAATATAGATTACGTCTACGGAAGCGTGGCTGATCCTGAACATCCGATCCGGCTCGTCCTGAAAGCCTCGGATATGATCCGAGCGAAACAGATTCTTGAGCAGTTGGGATAGGAGGGTTGAGAACGCCGAGAATGCCGTGACCGCCGACATCGCCGGGACTGGCTTCACCACTTAAAGGCGTGAGTACTGGAAGAGGGTTTGAATCCATCAACTAGAATGTGCCACGCAACCTCTGGATGCGGCTTGCCTACAAGAGGCCCGCAGGATTGACAGACCAGAGGGACACGGGCGTTGCACGGAACGCCCCTCCAGGCTCGATACCGGCGGGCATTGGCGCTATGGACCTATTCGTAGTATACTCATTTGCGTGGAGGGACGATCGCTGACCCGAGCTTTCGGGGTAGAGGAAAGTCCGAACACCAAAAGGCAGTATGCCCTGTGAAAACGGGGGCATCCGGGTCGAAAGCCCCGGGTGACGGAGAGTGTCACAGAAAATAGACCGCCCAGCACCAGTTTGGGGTTCCATGGCTTCCAGCCTTGGTTAAAGCGAACGCCAAACTGGTGCTGGGTAAGGGTGAAAAGGTGGGGTAAGAGCCCACCGGATCACGGCGTAAGCCGGATCGCAAGAAAAACCCCATACGGTGCAAGACAAACAGAGGAGAAAGGTAGCCTGCCTCTCTTTCGAGCCTGCTCGAAAGATGAATCCTCGGGTAATAGTCGCATTCGGCAGCTTTCGGGCTGCCGGGCACTGGGTGGCTTTCAAACAAGGCTGCCGGGTGAGATAAATGATCGTCACGATCCAGCGAAAGCGGGATCGACAGAATTCGGCTTATATCCACCTAACCGAGGCCCGATCCGAAAAGATCGGGCCTCGACCCTTTGGCAGCCCCGAATGCTTTCGGGGCTGACGTTGTCCGTTTTCAGTCTACGGTCTTCCGTCTTCCGTTAAGGTTCCATGGACGTATCGAACGGTAGACCAACGGATCAGGGACGGGTAGCAACAGCCAAAGCATGGCAGTTTCGGTTAGGATTGCTCAGCGAAAGCAACGGAAGACGGTTGACGGTCGACGGATAACAGCCCCGAATGCTTTCGGAGCTAAACTAGCTTGTCGAGCTTTCTCGCCAGCATGAAATCGTTGTTCGTTAGGCCGCCGGCCGAATGCGTCGAAAGCACCAGTTTCACCTTGTTCCACCGGATATCGATGTCCGGGTGATGATTCATATTCTCCGCTTCCTGGGCGACCTTGTTCACAAAATCGATCGCCTCCTGGAACGCGCTGAACTTGAAGGTGCGCTCGATGCTATCCTCCCGCAGCTTCCAATCGGGTACCTCGCCAAGCAAGTTCTCAACTGCTTCCGGTTTGAGTAATTGAGCCATAGGGTTGCTCCTTCGGCTTCCCAGTGAAGTGAAGCTCTACTAGTGTAGTATGGTAATTTCGGGAAAAACAAACCATTTTCCAGAGGACCGGCCCGGGGACCCGGAACAGCGCCGGCCGGACCGGGTTATCATGGACAATTCCGCAGGGTCGTGTATGTAAAGCAGTTTTCCCCATATTTCGGCCGTAAGTAATAATACTGCTTTTCGAACCCATGGAAACAAAAGGTAGACTCTATAATAACATTGTCGAAACCGTCGGCCGAACCCCGTTGGTACGACTGAACCGAATTACCAAAGATCTCGATGCGACAATTGCGATCAAATGCGAGTTCTTTAACCCTCTGGGCAGCGTGAAAGACCGAATCGGGATGTCAATGATTGAAGCCGCTGAGCGCGACGGTCTCATCAAGCCCGAGACCGTTATTGTCGAACCTACGAGCGGCAACACCGGTATTGCGCTTGCCTTCGTTTGCGCAGCCAAAGGGTATAAATTGGTACTGACAATGCCCGAGACGATGAGCCTGGAGCGTAGAACACTCTTGGCCATGCTCGGCGCAAAACTGGTATTGACCCCCGGCTCGGAAGGGATGAAAGGAGCAATTGCCCGCGCGGAAGAGATCCTGAAAAACACTCCAGACTCCTGGATGCCGCAGCAGTTTAACAATCCTGCAAATCCGTGGATCCACCAGCAAACCACTGCCGAAGAGCTCTGGAACGATACCGATGGAAAGATCGATATTCTGGTGTCCGCCGTTGGCACCGGCGGCACAATCACTGGCGTTGCGGAAGTGATCAAAGAACGCAAACCAACGTTCAAGGCGATTGCGGTCGAGCCAAGAGATTCTGCCGTAATACAACAAACCTTGAACGGGGAACCTCTAAAGCCTGGACCTCACAAGATCCAAGGAACTGGCGCGGGGTTCGTCCCAAATAATCTGCATCTGAAGATTGTGGATGAAGTGATCAGCGTCTCAAATGAAGATTCCTTTGTCATGGCGCGCCGGCTGGCCAAGGAGGAAGGGATCCTAGCCGGCATCAGTTCGGGAGCGAATGTCCACGCCGCGATTCAAGTGGCTCGCCGCCCGGAGAACAAAGGGAAGCTGATCGTAACGGTTGCATGTTCGACCGGCGAACGTTATCTGACGACCCCGCTGGCTGACGAAGCGCGAGCCGAAGTCGGTGGCTAACCGTCCATCGTATGCGAAATAACATGACGAGCGAACCTCCCGCTGCAGAACCATCATCGTCTTCAATTGACCGCGAGGTTTTTTGGTTGCTGCACAAGCAAAAGATCCTGGTCGGCGCTGCGGCGCTACTGGTGGTCCTTCTCGGCTATGCGATCTACTTAGGTATCCAGACGTTGCAGACGCAAAAAGCCGAGCGGGCCTATGCTACAGCGGACTCGATTGATGCCTGGCGCGCGGTTATCCGGCAGTTTCCCGGCTCGATGGCGGCCGGCAATGCTTCTCTCAGAATCGCCATGAAGCTCCGAGATGATGGCAAGCTCCCAGATTCCGATGCGGCTTATGAAGCCTTTGTCCACGACTTTCCCAAGCATCCGCTTGTCGTGAATGGATATATGGGAAGAGCAGCAAATGCCGAAGCCGAAAATAATCCGGACAAAGCGCTCGAACAATACCGGGAAGTGACGACTCGTTATCCCAATACGTACCAGGCGCCGATGGCGCTCTTTCATCAGGGCCGCCTTACTGAAGCAAAGGGTCAGTTGAAAGAAGCTCAACAGCTTTTCGAACGCGTCGTACAACGCTATTCAAATAGCGTAGCGGCAATTTTTGCGGAGCAAGAGGCAGGCAAGCTGAATGATCGATTGGCGCCTGCAGCGGCGCCGAGTCCAAGTCCCAGTCCGGCAACGTCGCCGAGTGCGTCGGCGTCGCCGTCACCGAGTTCGAGTCCGAAATAACGGACCTGGTTCGGCACAGATCTGATTGATAGGTCTCGGCGATCCTGCCTTAGGCATGAGCGTCATCTTAAGGCGGCGAAGGTCGGTCTAGAAGATCAACCCACGGTGAATCCGGAGGATTCGGCCGAAGCTCCCAGTCCGACCAAGTCCGGATGGGTTGATCGCGCCATTGGCGGATCGACCGTCCAGCGCTTGACCTTCAGGAACGCGCAAAGCGCGGTCCTACAACCGTCCTTCGTCGAACTCGATCGCGTCGAAGTAGGTCTGGATATCAGCTCGGCCGGCGCCGCCTGCTTCTTTTAACGTATACTGAAACCTTGCGATCGCTTCGGCAGTTCTGGGCCGTGCTGTAACCATCGAGTGGCTCCACGATTCGATCTCTTCCGGCGTCCGCGGAGTTCCTCTTTGGCGGATCGCTTCCAGGATCTTCTCATCCGAATCGAGCTCATTAGCGATCCTTTCGAATTCATCGCCGTCAATCCCCAGAAACCGGAGAAGATGTTTGTCGAATCCGACGACTTTGTAGTTATAGCCCTGCAACAGACCGCGCCGGTAGAGCCGCGCCTTGTCAATCAGCCGCGGCAGATGCACGTATCCGCCTAACCTTTCGTAAGGGCTGCGCGGAAAGTGGATCTTTCCGGTCATGCAGAACTCAGCTTGAACTCTGGCCCAGGATCCGATCGCTTTGAAGCCTTTTCCACAGGAGCAACAGACGGATCGAGCAGCTCCCCTTGTTCCATCTCAGCCTTACCGATTGAGAGTTCACCAAAAAATTCTCCTCCCTTATCGACGCTAAAGCCCCGACCAAAGACGGTGCCAATCAGGCGGCCGCTTTTTCGTACGATCACTTTGCCGGTGGAAATGATCCGGCCATTTACGATTCCTTCAATTTCTATGAGCTCTCCTCGAAGCGGACGCAAGAAAGTCAGGTCCGATTTTTTGCCAATCACGACCTTCTTACACTCGATGCTGCCGCTCACCTTTCCCTTCAATCTGATTCTCGCCTCGCCCGTACAAACCAGACTCCCTCGAACGAAGCCTTGAATGTCTGCCGATTCACAAATGACTCGATTACTCGCAAGTTCAGCCTTGTTCGTAATCAGGACATGACCACGGGTCCGAATCGCGCGGCTGTAATTGCCGACGATTTTGTAATCCTGAAGATCTATGTAAGCGCCGCACTGCGGGCAGATCGTAGAAGTCGCACTCTTTGGTACTTCGCGCTTGCCGCTGCATTCAAAGCAGTGCGCGACCCGAGTGCGGTGAACGCCTAGAAACCCCTCCAGCTTCTGAAGGACTGAAGGTTCCTTTTGAACCTCCTGCGGTTCAGGCGATCGCTTCCCTTTCCCGAGCTGAATGTACCCACTGCATTTTCGGCAGTAGGTCGACTTCGCAAGTTCAGGCTCTAACTGAATGTTACCGCAGTGAGGACATTGAACTTCAGTACGTCCTTTAGCAGCCTCTCTAAGTTCCTTATGAACCTCCTGCGGTTCAGCCGATCGCTTCCCTTTCCCGAGCTGAATATACCCGCTGCACTTTCGGCAGTAGGTCGACTTCGCGAGTTCAGGCTCTAACTGGATGTTACCGCAGTGAGGACATTGAACTTCAATACGTCCTTTAGCAGCCACTCAGAACTCCTTACCGCGGAGCACCGATTTTTTGCGGCTGTTGCTGCGGTGTTTGATGCACTGGTTGAGGGGTAGCCTGGCCGACATCTTTCAAGCCGCTCTTGTTTGGCGTCACTTCGGATTTTCCGACAAAAGTCGCACCTTCCTCGATAACTAAACGAGTTGCTTTGAGGTCTCCGATCAGCTGAGAACGAGAATGGAGCTCGCAGCGTTCCTGCACAGTAATATTGCCGTGCACCTTGCCTTTCACGATAACCGTCTTGCTTTTAACCTCGCCGCGAACATCCGCGTTTTCGCCGACCGTTAGGACACCGTCTACGGATGTGATTTCGCCTTCCACTTTTCCATCAAATACAAACTCGTTTGCGAACTTGATGGAACCTTTGATCTCGACGTCGTTCGAAAGATTGTTCTTATTCGGTGTATCTGCCATAACGGGTGTCTTAGGAGTGTTTGTTTTCAGTTCTAGAACGTGCGAATCGGGCGGATTAGCCCCCCTGCCGGCATCTTCCGCACGTGGAGTTTCTCCCGATTTCTGGGGAAAGAGCTTGTTCAGCACGCCCGCAACTATGGAGGTGCGACCTGAGGGTGTCAACCGCTCAAAAATCGCGCTAGAGCGCGATTTTTGGAACGCCGTCAGCGCTGGCATTGCCAACAACGCCGACAACGGAAGGGGCTCGATTGAAAGAACGACTCGTAGAGGTCAAATCTTGACTTACAAAACAAGTAAATCCTGCGGCATCCCGCTCCGCGCCGAAGTATTTTCAGTTGCCGGCGATGTCGGTGATGTCGCGCGACGCCGGCATGGTTTGTAATGCCGGCGCTAACTCCTCAGCCGGATAGGTCCAGATCTCGCTCAGTGTCGGGTGGTAATGCGGAATCGCAGCCAACGTAGCAGCAGTCGCGCGGAAATGCATGGCCACAGAGATTTCGTGAATCAGCTCAGCGCCTTCCGGTCCAACGACTGCGCCACCGACGATTTCTCCGGTTGCGGCCTCCACGATCAGTTTAACGAAACCATCGATCTCACCGCGGAGCATCGATTTGCCATGATCAGCGAATCGGTATTTAGCCACCCGGACATTTACGCCAAGGTCAGCAGCTTCTTTCTTGGTCAACCCGACCATTGCTATTTGCGGTTCACAGAAAACGCAGAACAGTTTCAGCCGGTAGTCGATTTGCTCCAGCGGTTCTCCCTTCAAAAGGCGCGCTGCGTTTCTGGCTGCAACACCGGCTTGTTGAATCGCAATGTGGACTACCTCATGCATACCGGCAGCATCACCCGCAGTAAAAATATGGGGTTGCGATGTTTGCATCGCTCCATTGCTCTGAATCGGGCAGGTATCCGTTCCTTTCACGCCAGCTGCTTCAAGATTTAGCCCATCGACTAACGCCTGCCTTCCCAGCGCGTAAAAGACTTCTTCTGCTTCGACAAAGTTCTCTCGATTGCCCTTTTCAAACAGAACTCGCTTTGCACTTCCGCTCCATTCTGCACGCAGCAGTTTCGTCCCGCATATCACGTCGATCCCTCGATGCCGCAGCGCGGAGACGGCAGCCTCGGCAACGTCATCATCTGCCACTTTCAGAACTTGCGGGCTTCGCTGCAAAATCGTCACTTTTGCACCAAGCGCCTCATAGAAATGTGCAAACTCGAGCGCGACAGCGCCTCCTCCCAACAAAATGACCGATTTGGGAATACGCTTCGAATCGAGAGCAATGTCGCTATGGAGAAAGCCAATTTCATGTAGACCCGGCAAATCGACCTTATTAATAGAGGAGCCTGTCGCGATCACAGCCGTCTTAGCCCTAACCATCCGCTCGCCTCCGGCTACCATACGAACGCGCAGTGTGTTCGGATCGATGAATTGGGCGAGGCCGCGTTCAAAGTCGAACTCGCCTTTCCACAGTTGGTGCGCACGATAATCGGCAAACTCACCAATCAGGCGACGCTTTCTCAAGATGATCGCTTCGGAGTCGTATCCTAGATGTCCGGCGCTAAGGCCAAATTCCTCGGCTCGACGCAAAGTAAGAAACCGGTTCGCGGATTCAATCAGGGTCTTGCTCGGCATACAGCCGCGCAGAATGCAGAGACCGCCAATTTCGTTTCCGCCGTCGATGCAGAGTGTTTTCAGCCCAAGACCAGCCGCTGTGGAAGCGGCCGCATAGCCGGCACTTCCACCGCCAATGACCACGAAATCATAGGTATCCATCTCGGAAATAGACTTCAGGACGAGACTTCCCCGCAACCGAATCTTTATTGGCGTGTGTCCGGTCGAACTAGAAGCTCACACCCATCCGGCTTGGCTGGACTGGAAGCTTCAGCGAATCCTCCGGATTAACCCGCCATTGGCGGATTGATCTACTAAAATCGACCCTCTCCGTCTTAAGCTAACGCGCATAGCCACGACCCGCATAAAGCTTGAGTCACCGATGATGCGGCTCCTGTTCACATGCATCTCGATTAACCTCAAAATTCCCCAATCTATGGGACCCACCCCCCTCTGAACCACAACATCTAGTATACCTTAGTTGCTTGCAAAATCCTCCTAAACAGCCTAAAATGATGCCCTAGTTCAGTAGGCGTTTTGGGCCGTCTTTGTACTCGAGGCCCAGCTCTCAGATATGTCAGATATTTCGAATTACGGCGCGGCGCAGATTGATAAACTCGAAGGGTTAGAGGCGGTCCGGAAGCGCCCGGGAATGTACATAGGCGATCCTGATGAACGCGGATTGCATCATTGCGTCTTCGAGGTCCTGGATAACTCCATCGACGAACACCTCGCGGGATTTTGTTCTCGAATTGATGTGACCGTCCATATTGATGGTTCTGTTTCGATCCGAGACAACGGGCGCGGGATTCCGGTGGAAATGCATCCCAAGTTCCAGATGCCGGCAATTGAGTTGGTCCTTACCAATCTTCACGCGGGCGGTAAATTCGGACAGGGCGCCTACAAATATTCGGGCGGTCTTCACGGAGTGGGAGCCAAGTGCGTAAACGCGCTATCAGAGTGGTTCAAGGCTGAGGTGACCCGCGACGGAAAACTTTATCTAATCGTTTTTTCCAGAGGCAAAACCATCCGCAAACTGGAGGTGATCGGCGAGGTCCAGAATAAGAAGCTGTCCGGTACCTCGATCACCTTTTTACCCGACCCCGAGATCTTCACCATTACGACTGAGTTCAAGTTCGAGCTGCTCGCACCGCGGCTGCGCGAGCTTGCGTTCTTGAACAAAGGCCTGGAGATCCACCTGATCGACGAGCGAACGGAACCGCACCGGAAGGAGACCTTTCTCTACAAAGACGGGATCCGGGAATACGTGAAAGAGCTTGGTGTTAACAAGCAATTGATTCACCCCGAACCGATTGTGGTGAGCGGGATGCGCGAAGCGCTGGTTGATGACAAACCGGAGACCACCTACGTAGATGTCGTTCTTCAGTACACCGACGCGTACACCGAGCAGATCCAGTGCTTTGCCAATTCGATTGCGAACATCGACGGTGGGACCCATTTAGAAGGGCTGAAGTCCGGCTTGACCAGCGCGATCAAGAACTACGCCAAGGCAAATAATCTTCTGAAAGAAAAAGATCCGGAGCTTACCGGCGACGATTTACGAGAGGGACTCGTTTGCGTTCTCAGCATTAAACTGACGAACCCACGATTCAGCTCTCAGACCAAAGGTAAGTTGGTGAACAACGAGGTAAAGCCGGTTGTTCAATCGGTCGTCTACGAAGGGTTGGGACGGTATTGCGAAGAGAACCCGGCCGTCGCCAAAAGAATCATCGACAAATGCTTGATGGCGGCTCGCGCTCGCGAAGCTGCGCGGAAGGCCCGCGAAGCAGTCCGAAAAACGGCATTAACCGGAGGCGGACTTCCAGGCAAGTTGGCCGATTGTTCGGAGCGCGATCCCGCGCTGACCGAGTTGTATATCGTGGAAGGCGACTCCGCCGGCGGCTCGGCCAAACAGGGAAGAGATCGACGATTCCAAGCGATTCTGCCGATCCGGGGGAAGCTTCTGAATGTTGAGAAAGCCCGGCTCGACAAGGTGCTGCAGAACCTTGAAATCCAAACAATGATCACGGCGATCGGGACAGGCATCGGCGATGGAGACGTGGAAGGCTCATTCACCCTTGAGAAACTGCGTTACGGCCGAATCATCATCATGACCGACGCGGACGTGGACGGGTCACATATCAGAACCCTGCTACTTACGTTCTTTTACCGTCAGATGCCGGAGCTGGTCCGGCGCGGCCACATTTATATTGCGCAACCCCCGCTTTATCAGATCAAGCGAAAGAAACGGGAAGAATACGTGGATGACGATGCGCAACTGAACAAGATCCTGATCTCGCTGGGCGCCGAAGAAGTGACCCTGAAACATCTGGTAGATGGTCGCGAATTTACTAAGGAGCAGCTTAGCGTGGTACTCGATTTACTGGAGAAGCTCGCGCGATTGAGCGAGTCGATTCGCCGACACGGCGGAGATTTCGAAGACTATCTTTCGCACCGCGAACCGACGTCCGGAAAGCTGCCTGAGTATCTCGTCAAGATTCGCGAAGGTAACAATGAGTACGTCAGATATTTTCACGACGAAGACGCGCTCCGGGACTTCGCCAGCCAAAACCCGGACCTTAATCTTTATGAGGATGAAGTGCCACTTGGCGACGGTGAGAGTCCGGACCTGGAGGGCGCCGCTGCGCCAGCGACGGCGACAGCAGAGCGTCGCTCGCCCACCAATGGAAACGGTACGGCGCCTGTTTCGCCGCATTTGCGCAGACGAGCGCGACGAGTGGAACTTCATGAGTCGAACGCGGTTCTCAAAGTCTTCCAGGAACTCGAAAAGCGTGGCATGACTGTTGACCATTACTCGGCCAGTGATGAACCCCTTTTTGAGATTATCGAGGGCGAAGGAGAAAGAGCGGTCGTAACCCCTTTGTTTTCCATCCCGAAGATTCTGGATTCGATTAAGGAGATCGGCCGGCGCGGAGTACAGATCAAGCGATTCAAAGGCTTGGGAGAAATGAACGCAAAGGAGCTCTTTGCGACGACCATGGACCCAGTCAGGCGCAAACTGTTACGCGTCGATCTAAACGAGAATAACGCAGTTGCCGCGGACAAGATGTTTACGATCCTGATGGGAGATGTTGTCGAGCCGCGACGCGCCTTCATTGAAGACAACGCCCTCAATGTCAGGAACCTCGACGTTTAGCGTTTGGCGTTTCGCGTTTCGCGAAGAGAAGAACCCAGGAGCGCTAAACGCGAAACGCCAAACGCTTTTCCATGCCAAATAATCCTAACGAAAAAGTCGAACCGGTAGATGTTGCCGACGAGATGTCCAAGTCGTTCTTGGACTATTCGATGTCGGTGATCATCTCTCGTGCGTTGCCGGACGCGCGCGACGGGCTCAAGCCATCTCAGCGCCGAATTCTCTATTCGATGAATGGCCTTGGCGTGTTGCCCAATCGCAAACACAGCAAGTGCGCCAAGATCGTCGGAGAAACGATGGGTAACTACCATCCGCACGGAGACATGGCCATCTATCCGACCCTGGTCCATATGGCGCAGCCTTGGGCCATGCGGGAGCGCCTGGTCGATGGCCAGGGCAATTTCGGTTCAATGGATGGCGATCCCCCGGCTTCCATGCGGTATACCGAGGCACGGCTGAGTCATCTCGGGGCCGTGCTGATGGAGGACATGGAGCAGGATACCGTTGATTTTGTTCCAAATTATGACGAAACCACGGAAGAGCCGGTCGTTTTTCCTGCAGCATTCCCAAACCTGATCGTAAATGGCGGAACAGGGATCGCAGTCGGAATGGCCACCAATATTCCGCCTCACAATCTGGGCGAAGTAGTCGACGCAATCTGCGCGCTTATCGATGATCCGGACATTTCGGTCGATGGATTGCTCCAGTACATAAAAGGACCAGATTTCCCGACCGGATGTACCATCTACGGAACCAGCGGGATCAGACAATACTTTGAAACCGGGCGCGGCAGCCTGAAAGTAAGAGGAAAAACGACGATTGAAGAAGCGCGGGCTGGAAAAGAACAGATCGTCATTTCGGAAATACCTTACAACGTCAATCGTGCGGAGCTGATCAAACGTATCGCTGGTCTGATTCAGGAAAAGGTCATCACCGATATCAGCGATATCCGGGACCTCTCGGCTGAAAATACGCGCATCGAGCTGGAGCTGAAGCGGGACGCAAATGCGCAAGTCGTGCTGAACAATTTACACAAGCACACCGCGATGGAGAGCTCGTTTGCGGTGAACATGCTGGCGATCGATCACGGCCGGCCGAAGTTGCTTTCGCTCAAGGAAGCGCTCCTCTGCTACGTCGAACACCGCCGTGACGTCGTGCTCCGGCGTACGCGTTATCAACTGCGTCAGGCAGAAGCGAGAGCGGAAACTCTTGAGGGATATTTGCTGGCTCTCGCCAATCTCGATGATTTCATCCAAATTATTCGCGGATCGAGTGACCGTCAGGAGGCGCGAGTCAAAGTGCTCGCGTACGAATTCAGCCGCGACACGGTGGAGCAACTCGGAATCCGAATCCGCAGCGAGGCCCGTCTGGTCGATGGGCGATATGCGTTCAGCGAGCACCAGGCCGACCAGATCCTGGATCTGCGCCTATACCAGTTGACTGGCCTGGAACGGGAGAAAATTACCGGAGAGTATGGGGAACTCCTTATCAAGATTGTCGATCTACAGGACATTCTGGATCGCGCAGATCGTGTAATGACGATCATCAAGGACGAATTACTCAAGATTAAAGACAAGTACGCGACGCCACGGATCACCGAGATTGCTTTCGATCAAGGCGAGATCGACATCGAGGATCTCATTGTTAACGAAGGCTGCATCATCACCATTACGCACGCGGGGTACATTAAACGCACAGCGGAAAGTGAGTTCCGCGCGCAACGCCGCGGCGGGCGTGGTGTTATCGGGATGGCCACGCGCGAATCACAGATGCTTGGCGAGGAAGGAGACTTCGTTGAGCACCTGTTCACTGCGAGCACTCATGATTCGCTGATGTTCTTTACCCAAACCGGTCGTTGTTATGTCGAAAAGGTTTACGAGATCCCAGAAATGAGCCGCGCGTCGAAAGGACGATCGATAGCAAACCTTCTCCAGTTGCGGCCGGAAGAAAAAATCGCAGCGACTCTCCGTATCGAAGCGAAGCGCAAAGAAAATGCGGCAGGCGGGCAAAGTGACGACGAGGAAGAAACCTGGAGTCCGCAACTTCACGTAATGTTCGCGGCGCGCTCAGGCATCGTCAAAAAAACCAACCTGGCGGATTTCGCCAACGTCCGAAAAGGAGGAATCATCGCAATTCAGATCGAAGCGGGCGATGAACTGATCGATGCTTTGCTGACAAATGGAATGGACGAAGTCGTCCTCATTACCAAGGAGGGCATCAGCATCCGGTTCCATGAGAGCGAGGTGCGCGACATGGGACGTAATGCCGTCGGAGTTTGGGGAATCCGGCCAGAAGGCGGAGACCAGGTGGTGGCTATCGCAAAGGTCGTCTCCGACGCTCAGCTTTTAGTCGCAGGCTCAAATGCGATAGGAAAAAGGACAGGGTTTGACGAGTATCGGGTCCAGGCGCGCGGCGGCAAAGGAATCATTACAATGAAGACCGGCGAGCGCACCGGTGAGGTTATCGGAGCCCTTACAGTCCACGATTCAGATCAATTGATGTTGATCACAAGCGGCGGCCAAATGGTTCGGATTCGCGTCAGCGAAGTTCGCGAAGCCGGTCGGAACACTATGGGTGTCCGGCTTATGGACCTGCGAGAGGGAGAAAAACTGCAGGATATTGCTCCGGTAGTTTCACAGGAAGAGGAGGTAGACGAGGTCCCGGGATAGCAGGGCCTTAAAAGGGCCGGGCTAGTCCACCGGGTTTAGGTCGCGTGAGCCGTGTCTCCGGAGCCTTGGTGAAAGTGGAAGCGCGAATTGGCCGGCGCAGCCTAAACCCATCGCGATGTTGCGAAATGCTCTACGCTTTTTCAAGGCAGCTCGCATTACGATCGACTGTTGCATTCGGCCTGAGACATTTTGTCGCAAAATTAGCTCTTTTTTTCCTCCGTTTTACGGTTGCGGGCCCCTTTTAGCTCTCTAGACTTAGGGCACTTTCTTATGGGAAAGCGAAAGAGAAAAGTCTCGGTTAAACGGCTTCCGAGTCAGCGGCAACTCGAGTTTTTCCACGAGGGTGAGTACTTTGACCTGAAAGCGCTCTTCAAAAAAGTGAATGCCGAATATTTCGGCAACGCGCTCAAAGGGTACACGATCACCTGGGGCCGCAAACGGAAAGATCCCCCCAAAGAATATTTCATCTTCGGCACGATTCAGGAAGAGGACAAAGTCATTCGGATACATCCACGGTTAGATGCTCCCTTTGTTCCGACTTGGTTTCTTGAATACGTGATCTACCACGAAATGTTGCATGCGGTTGTTCCTGAAGAGGTTGATCGCGGCGGTCGAAGGCGAATCCATACACCTGAGTTTTGTCGGCGCGAACGGGAATTCCACTGTTACGCGCGAGCAAGGCGCTGGGAAGACGAAAATCTCGATCGATTTCTGCGGTAGATAGCAAAATCGTCAGAGGATAGTCCTGCGCAACCCGGACCCAACGCATACTTTCCGCTAGGTAAATCAAACGTTCCCCATGAGCACCGGAATCCTAATCGTCCTGGCGACCTTTCCTGACGCAGAAGTTGCGCGCATGATCGTTGGCGAACTGGTCGACCTGAAGCTGGCTGCTTGCGGAACGATTGTGCCGGGCGCCGAGTCAGTCTACCGGTGGAAAGGAAAAGTCGAATCGCAAGCAGAAACCCTCGCAATTCTTAAAACAACTGGTCAAACGTACCCGCTCCTGGAAACGAAACTAAAAGAGCGCCATCCCTACGAAGTTCCGGAGACCATTGCCTTTCCAGTCAGCGACGGTCTCCCGAGTTACCTGGATTGGGTTCGAGAAAACGTTACGGCTTCCTCGGGTTGAAATTTCCAGCCGGCTTGGTCGTTGTCGCCGGAGTATTGGTGGAGGTAGCCGGTTTTTTCTCTTTCTCGACTGCTGAAGGGCTAGCGGCAGCCGCTGCCGGTGGACGGTTCGCGTTCAGCTTGGTGATTACCGGATCACTGAAATCATAGCTATCCCGCGCGTAGAGCAAGACGTTCACCAGATTGTTCGCACTGGCTCCGGATTTATCGAAAACGACGTCATAGTTCTGCGCCTTCACCTGATCGTTTACGACGCGCATGATTTCTTCCACAATCCCATCTCGCATCCGGCGGAACTGGTCTTGGAGCTGCTTCTCACGGGTCTGGCGAAACTCGCCGATCTCTTTCTCGAGACCTTTTGCTTCGTTGATCTTGGAATCGCGCTCCTGGCTCTTCTGATCCTTTGCGGCACCGCTCAAGTCCGGCTTATTGATCTCGTCATTCAGTTTGTTGATGGCGTCGAACGTCTTCTTGTACGAGTCCATCCGAGAATCCAGCTCATCCTTGTAAGCTTTTTCCGCTTCCTTCAATTTATCGTTGGCGTCCTTCGTCTTGTAATAGGCGTTGAAAACCTTCTGAACATCGACGGTGCCGATCTTCAGCTGAGCTTTCGCGGGTGTGGCAAAGCCGATGCTCAATGCCAATACACCGGCCAACGTTAACAATAGGGGTTTCTTCATAGGGTAACTAACTAACACTAATCATCGCAATGCGATTTGAATGAGACCTCAAGTCAAAGGTTTCGTTCAATTTGAGCCCGATGCTAAATCGGTAAAGGCTGGAAGTAATCCGGCCGCCCCACCGAAATCGGGAACCCTAGTCTAACCGGATCGAGGCGATCGGCAAGTCGAGATCACTCGATTCTTCGAGAGCAGCGAAGCTGCGTTTCCCTCACGCAAGTCGCAATAGATATGTCTTACGGTTTCTTCGGATTAAGGTCGCCGGCCGGTTTCGTCGTCGTGGCAGGGGTATTGGCGCTAGCGGCCGGTTTCTTTTCTTTCTCGGTGCCGGCTGCGCTAGCCGCAGGAGCTGGTCGCTGATTCGCGTTCAACTTAGAAATCACCGGATCGCTGAAGTCGTAGTTGTCTCTCGAATAGAGCACAACGCTGACGCCGCTATTTGCACTGCCCCCAGACTTATCGAAAACCAGATCATAGTTCTGCGCCTTTACCTGGTCGTTTACAACGCGCATGATTTCCTCAACAATCCCATCTTTTACTCGGCGAAACTGGTCCTGGATCTGCTTTTCCCGGGTCTGACGAAATTCGCCTATCTCTTTCTCGAGCCCTTTTGCTTCGTTAATCTTTGAGTCACGCTCCTGACTCTTCTGATCCTTTGCCGCTCCGCTCAAGTCAGGCTTATTGATCTCGTCGTTTAATTTGTTGATGGTGTCGACAGCCTTCTGATACGCCTCCATCCGAGAATCCAACTCGCTTTTATAGGCATCTGTCGCTTCTTGAAATTTCGCCTTCGCGTCTTTTGTTTTGTAGTAGGCGTTGAAGACTTTTTGAACGTCAACCGTGCCGATTTTCAGTTCCGCTTTCACCGGCGTCGCGAAACCTGCGCTCAATGCAAGTGCGCCTGCCAGCGTTAAGAATGGGAGTTTTTTCATGAGCAACTGCGAATGCTGGTTATAGCTAATGACTCTTCTAAAGAGTCTTCGGTTAGAATTGGGTGCCGACACTAAATTGGAACTGACCGCTGGAGCTATTCCAGCTGTCTCGTTGAATCGGGAACCCGTAGTCTAGCCGGATCGGGCCGATCGGCAAGTCGAGACGAACACCGACGCCGATGTCCTGGTTGAAGCCTCCTGACGTTCGGCGTTTGCCATTGACGTCGGTAACGTGGTCTTTAGGATCAAAGCTAAAGGAGCCGTCGTTCACAAAACCGCCATCGTAGAAAACCGCAAAACGCACCCGCTCCACGACCGGGATAGTGTACTCTACCGTGAACCTGACCATTGTGCCGCCGCCGATGGGTTGTCCATTCTCATCCTTCGGACCGGCCTCGCGGAACCGGAACCCGCGTAACGTATTCGCGCCTCCAAGATAAAGCCGGTCATAGACCGGTATGGTGTTCTTGCCGCCCCAGGTTGATACGGAGGCAACTTCGCCGTTCAACAAAAGAATCGTGTCGAACGGAAGGTTGTAATATTGAGACGCATCCAAATCGAAGCCGTAGATCTGAACGTCGCCTCCCAGCGGGCCGCCCGCGACGTAGGTCGAAAGATCAACCCGCAACCCTTTGCGGCTGAGATAAGCGCTATCACGCTTATCGTAGGACAAGCCGAGCGTTACGCGGCTCTCGAGCAGGCTGCTGCCTTCTGACAAGATCTGTTCGCGCAGGCTGTCTGAGATATCGCTCGAAAGGCCGTAGATTTCGACGTTTTGCAGGGTGTAGTCGAGCTTAGCCGCCAGGAAATTCGTGATCGGTTTACGCGCGAAAATCGTGAACCCATACTGCCGCTGGGAGTAAACATCGCTGTAGAAGTTAGCGTCGTCGTAGAAGATCCTGCCTCCAACCGCGAGCCGCTGATCAAGGAAGTAAGGTTCTGTCAGCTCAAGAATGAAATCCTTCTGCGAGGTACCTAGTTGTGCTCTCAAGCGGAACTTTTGACCTGCACCCGTAAATGTTCTCCAGTTTGTGATATCGAAATTTCCCTGCGATAGCTCACCGAACCCGACCAAGCCCTCAGTCGAACTAAACCCAACACCAAAATTCAACGTTCCGGTGCGTTTTTCCTGAACGACAACGTTCAAATCTTTTCGTCCGGGAATATTCGTTTCGCTCGCATAAGCGTCGACCTTTTGGAAATACTGCAGACCTTCCAAACGCTTCTTACTGATGTCCATTCGGACAGTGTCAAAGACGTCTCCCGGTGCCAGCACAACTTCTCTTCGCAGCACCTTGTCACGCGTCCGGGTGTTTCCGCTGATATTAATATGCTCGACGTAAGACTGAATTCCTTCCTCGATCTTATAAGTCAGATCGACATAACCGGGTCCGGCAGGAGCAGTCTGAACATTAACTTTGGCGTCCGCGTAGCCAGCAACACCGTAAGCGTCTTCAACAGCTTTGATGTCCTTCTGCAGCTTCTGCGGTGAAAAGATCTTTCCCTCAGTAACTTTGATGACTTTGCGGTAGTTGGGTTCGGTTACAACTTGCAGCCCCTGAATCGTCACGGTCCGGACGCGGTATTGAGGCCCTTGGTCGATGTAGATAATAATATCGACATTTTTGCGATCGACCCGGTTGATTTTTACGTCGGTAACTTTCGCATCCACATACCCGGCATCTTGAAAGGCCTCTTTCACCTTCTGCATGTCGTCATCAAGCTGCGGACTGCTCAATTTTCCGGCGCCGGTGATAAAGCCGAAGATGTTCTTCGGCTTCGTCTTCATGACTTTTAGCAACTTCTTAGATTTAATGCCGGTGTTACCCCAGAAAAGAATCCGGCGAATGACCGCCCGCTGGCCCTCGCTGATTGAGAAGGTAACATATGCGGTACCACGTTCCTCATTAGTGGTTACCTTGTACTGAACATCGACATCGGAGAAACCGCGCTTCTGATAAAGCTCCACCACCTTCTGGCGCGCCTGTTCCAGAGTCTGTTCGTTCAGTGGTGTCCCAGTCTTCAGGTTCAACTCACGCCGGATCCGCTTCGGATTCACGGCTTCTGCGCCCTGAATATAAACTTGGGATAGCGTCACGCGGGTTTGTACAACGACAATCACCTTCACACCGTCGGGAAGTGGTTCGCCATAAATTCGAACATTGGTTACCAACCCAGTTCCGTACAGTGCTCGCACGTCATCTTCCACCACGGTTTCGGAGTAGGGCTGGCCAACTGTCGTCTTCATGTTGGACAGAATTCGCTGGCGACTCAACGTTGCCGGGCCGGCATACTGAATCTCAATCTGGCGAACAATCGGTGCCTTTTGCGGTTGAGGTGCAGCTGGCTGCTGGCCGGGCGCAGGGGGCGCTTGAGCCGGCTGCTGGCCAGCTCCTGGAGCCGGTTGCGGAGGTGGAGGCGGTGCCTGCTGTTGAGTTCGCCCGAGCGGAGCCAGCAACGCTAAGAGTACGACCGTCAAAACGCATTGATGGCGGAGGGGGCGCAAAGAGTTCATCATAAGAGAGTTTGTCGACAGCAGCGAATCGCGTAATTCATGACGATGGGACTCGAAAGGTCAACAGAAAAACAACGTCGACATTGCCAGCAGCGCCGTCATCTGAAGCGGCTTTACAGGCGATTGAGCGATCGGGACTTGTATTCTCCAATCTGTGATTCGATTGAAGACGACCGGCGACCCCCTCAGTTACTGGCGATGACGGCGTTCCTTTCGGGCGATGTCGGCGTTGTTGGCAATGCCGGCGTTCCTGCGAGACGATACCAATTGTCGCGTGTTCGTGGCTCGTAGCCCGCTTCCGAAATCAGGCGTTCGATATCGTCACGCGTAATGCGGAACGTGGTTCCGGCCTGACTCACTACATTTTCTTCCATCATCACTGAGCCGAAATCGTTCGCTCCGTACCGAAGTGCGATTTGCCCGATTCGTGGGCCCTGAGTCACCCACGAGCTTTGCAGATTCTCGAAATTATCCAGATAAATTCGCGACAGCGCTTGTGTGCGCAGGTACTCGGCAGAGCCAACCGGCGTAGCCTTTAACACGACGTTCTCTGGTTGAAAGGTCCAGCAAATGAACGCAGTAAATCCGCCGGTCTGGTCCTGTAATTGCCTGAGTCGCTCCAAATGCTCAATGCGGTCTTGCGGAGTTTCGACGTGACCAAACATCATCGTTGCGCTGCTATTGAGGCCGAGCTCGTGCGCAACCTCCATCACTTTCAGCCATTGATCGGAATTGCATTTGAGTGGAGCAATCCGGTTTCTAACGCGATCAACCAGAATCTCTCCTCCGCCACCCGGGATTGATCCAAGACCCGCATCGCGAAATTTCGAGATTACTTCACGCAACGGCATTCGGAAAACCTCAGAGAAATGGTTGAACTCCGGCGGACTGAACGCGTGGATATTAACTTGCGGATACTTCTCCCGAAGATGGTGCAGCAAATCGAGATAGTAATCGACCCCCAGTTTTGGGTGGTGCCCTCCCTGCATCAGGATTTGAATGCCGCCGATCGCCACAAGTTCATCGATCTTCCGATCAATGTCTTCGTGGCTTAAGACGTAGTGATCGGCATCCTTTTCGGTTCGATAAAACGCGCAAAACTTGCAGTAGACGTTGCAAACGTTCGTGTAATTAATGTTCCGGTCGACGATATAAGTGACAATCTCGTTGCCCCGTCCATCAAAGGCGTCCTTTTTTGCAAGTCGCCGGCGGTAGTCGGCGAGCTGTCCGAGCTGGTTGAGCGGGAGCCGGTAAAGCTCAAGCGCTTCTTCCTGATTGATTCGTTCGCCGTCGAGCACCTTGTCTACCAGGCGAGAACCCGCGATTGCAACGTTCATTCGGCAGCACATTAGCGTGGAAATCCGCAGGATGCCAGCCTCTGCTGGCATCCTGCGGATTTCCATGCTGATAGAGCCGCTCTGCGTGCGGCTCGGAGTCAAGCTCGCTATCGGAACATCATTTATAGAACGGCTCTTTTCGAGGGCGAAAATCTCGCAAACATGCAACGTTTGTGAGATTTTCGGCCTGATGGCGGAAAACTTTTACCAGACGACTGTCGATTCTCCAAAGACCGATTTTGATCTTTCGCTTAGGCCGCCGCTCTTCAGCGAGTTTCGGGGACAAGGTCGGGTCCGGGAACGGCTGGAGCTGATGGTCGAAGCGGCCAAGCAACGCGGCGATGCGCTTGAACACGTTTTGCTGAGCGGACCGCCGGGCCTTGGTAAGACCACCCTCGCGTACATCCTAGCTAATTCAATGGGCGTAAACATCAAAACTACCAGCGGCCCAATGATCGAGAAAGCCGGCGACCTCGCCGGTCTTCTCACCACACTTGAGCGTGGCGATATTCTTTTCATCGATGAAATTCACAGGCTGCAACCGGCCATCGAAGAATATCTCTACCCGGCAATGGAAGATTTCCGGCTCGACATCATTATCGATCAGGGGCCAAACGCGCGCAGCGTCCGGCTGAACTTGCCGAAATTTACGCTCATCGGCGCAACAACTCGCTCCGGGATGATCAGCGCCCCGCTCCGATCCCGATTCGGTATAACAAATCGACTCGACTACTACAGTCTGTCGGAGTTGAGTCAGATCATTGAGCGGAGTGCTGGATTACTCAACATCCGAATCGATCCAAAAGGAGCAGAAGAGATTGCTTCCCGCTCGCGCGGCACTCCGCGGGTTGCGAATAATCTGCTGCGGTGGGTTCGCGACTATGCGCAGGTAAAATCAGACGGGTTCGTCAACCAGGCGACTGCCGATAAGGCGCTGCAGATGCTTGAGATCGATCTCGATGGACTAGATGAAATGGACAAGCGCATTCTTGAGGCGCTCGTCGTCCATTTCCAGGGCGGGCCGGTCGGCCTGAGCTCGCTGGCCGTTTCTGTCGGCGAAGAGGCAGGAACAATCGAAGAAGTGAATGAGCCCTACCTCATCCAACAGGGTTTCATCAAGCGAACGGCACAAGGAAGAGTTGCATTAGCAAAGGCGTACGAAAAGCTTGGAATTAGGCCGTCGAGTCCGCAGCAACGAGAGCTGCTGTAGCGCGCTTTCAGCCCGCTGTTATCCCTCTACCGTCGACCATCCACAGTCTACCGTTGCAGCCTCAATTTACGGAACCGCAAACGCAGATACGCCGATACTCCGACACAACCTTATTCCCTCGCCCTCTTCCGCACCGGGACTGGCGTCGGTCGGACAGCCTGTCGCGGGTCGTCGGGATATTTGATCGTTGTGGGCCACACGATGCGCCAGGGCTGATGCTTCAGTTTGTCTGATAGCTCTCCGAAATCTTCGATGATTCCGTTTAATCGGGGCAACGAAGTGCCCAGCGTTCCATTCAACTCGTCGAGAACCGTCTTTAAGCGAGCAGACGCGGCGTTAAAATTGGCGAGTGTCTTTTCCAGATTGTTATCCTTTTGCACCTGGGTGGTAATGTCTTGCACGCGATTAAGCGAGTCGCGCAGCTTCTCCAAGGACACATCAAAAGAGCCCCCTTTTTCTGTCATCTGTTTTAGATTCCCGCCGACTGATTTGAAATTTTTTACCGCCTCAGTCAACGGCGACTCCGGCTGAGTCAGGAGTGTTAAGTTGTGCGACGTCCGCTGCAGCTCGGCCAGAGTCGCTTCAGCCTGTTTCAGCGTGGGATCGAGTTTCTTAATGATCTGCGGTCCAACCTCGCCAAGGTCCGGCTGGCGCGTCCCAACAAATCGCGCATTCGGTTCTGCTAATCCCGACAAAGGATTGCCGTTGTTGAAATCGACTACCAGCTCTGCCAGCAGACCGAAGCTTCGCATAGAAACAGTGTTTTCCTTGTAGATCTGCGCATCGGATTGGACCTGCACTTCAACCATTGCCTCGTAATCGAGTCTTTCCGGCGGCCGGTCCTTCAACGGAACAGGTGACTGAATCCTCGACACTATCCCGATCTTCCTTCCGGCCAGCATGACCGTCGCGCCTTGTTTGATTCCGGCCGCATTGTCGAAGTAAACCCGAAACGGCTTGAGCGGCCTCAGCAGGCCAGGCGACGAGAGGTACAGTACAACACCCACAGCCAGCCCCATGGTTAGGAGTACCAGAAGTCCGGTACGAACCTCGCTACGAAGAACCTGCATTTTCTATCGACTCTGTGATCGGGCCTTCCGTGTCTCCATTAACAAATTGGCGGACGATCGGGTTTCTCGAACACCGGAATTTTTCGGGTTTATCATCCTGAATAATCTTGCCTTGATAAAGCATCGCCATGCGTGTCGCAATCCGGAACGCGCTATCCATTTCGTGTGTTACGACGATGGAGGTAGTACCCTTTTGCTCAGTCAGATTGATAATCAATTCATCGATCACTGAACTGATAACCGGATCGAGACCAGCCGACGGTTCGTCGAACAACAAGATTTCTGGGTCCATCATTAGCGCTCGTGCAATGCTAATGCGTTTTCGCATTCCGCCGCTCAGTTCAGATGGAAGACTGTCCTCAGTTCCGGCCATGCCGACAAGCTCCAGGTTCTGCTGAATCGCCGCATCAATTTGTTTCTTTGATTTTCGACAGAGCTCTTCAACTGGAAGCGCCAGATTCTGGCGAACGGTGATAGAACTGATTAAAGCTGAGTATTGGTACACGACACCCATACGGCTGCGTAGCAGATTCAGTCTGCTCCGGCTCAGCTTCTGGATTTTGAGATGCCGATAATAAATCGCTCCGGAAGTTGGTTTCAGAATTCCGACGATTAGACGCAAAGTTGTGCTCTTTCCGCTACCGCTTTGTCCGAGGATCACCAGCCGATCCTTTGGAAACACAGAAAAAGAGACGCCATCCAATACAGCCTTGTCATCGAAGCGCAAGACAACTTTGTCCAGATGAATCAGCGGCATTTCGCTCATCCCGTGATCTTTGTTACCATAATGTTGAACAACGTATCGAACCCGATGACGTTGGTGATAGCGATAACCACGCTATCGGTTGTTGCCTTGCCGACTCCTTCGGCACCTCCTGCAACAGACAGGCCCTGGAAACAGGCTATCAACCCGATCAACAGACCGAAGAACAACGCTTTAAAAAGGCCGATAACAATGTCGCTAATGATTAAGCTTGTCATTGCCGTGTCGAAATAAGCGGCTGGCGCAATGTTCAGCGTACCCCAGGAAATCAGCGCTGAACCAATCAACGCGGCAACACATGACACCACCGACAGACAAGGCATATTCAAAGCAATTGCAACCAGCCTGGGTGCAACAAGAAAGCGCAGCGGCCCGATACCCATTGATTCTATAGCTTCGACTTCTTCGGAAACCTGCATTGTTCCTAGCTCGGCCGTATAAGCCGCACCGATTCGTGCCGCAAGCACAATACCGGTGAGCAATGCGCCGAGCTCTCGCGTAAATGCAATTGCAATCAATGTCGGCACGAGGCGTTCCATTCCAAACTTCTGTAGCTGATACCCGGTCAACAGTGCCATCGTGAGTCCTAAGAAAAAGGAGACAAGCACCACGAGTGGAACCGAATCAACGCCCGTCCGCTCCGTCTGAGAAAAAAACACATTCCATCGGAATGGCAGACGACCGCGCCGGATATTGTCCCCTACTTCCTCAAAGGTATTGAGCAAGAGCCAAAAAATGCTGCCGACGTAAATCAGCGCACTTCGCGTGAAATAGCCGATCTTGTATAGCAAGCCGGCTTATCATTCGATTCGCATTTCGCACGAATCAAGCGAAATGATAGTGCCAAGAACGATTCGATGGCGACCGGCCCTGTTGCATTGTTGGCATTGTCGGCGTTGTTGACAATGTTGGCATTGAAATAGTGGAGAAGCACCTTCCAATATTCGAGCTGGAGCACAGAACCGTCGCAGCGCTAAAAGAGTCGCCTCGGCTGGTTCTGCAGGCGCCGACCGGTTCCGGAAAATCGACTCAGGTTCCGCAGATTCTGCTGGATAGCGGTTTAGCGGGTACGGGACAGATTATCATCTTACAGCCACGCCGTTTGCCGACGCGGATGTTAGCGGCTCGGGTCGCACATGAACGCGATGTCCGCCTGGGTGACGAAGTCGGTTATCAAATTCGCCTGGACAATGTTTCGACGGCAAACACTCGGATTCGGTTTGTTACGGAAGGCGTCCTCTTGCGGCAAATGGTGGGCGACCCAGGACTAGGCGGAGTATCGATTTTGATTTTCGACGAATTTCATGAACGCCATCTTTATGGCGACATTGCGCTGGCCCGCGCCATAGAGGTCCAGCGCTCAACCCGCCCCGATTTGAAAATCGTTGTAATGTCGGCCACGCTGGATACTGGTCTTTTAGCATCGTATCTGCGGCCCTGCAACTTGCTGACCTCGAAAGGTCGTACCTTCCCGGTCGATATCGGGTACCTGAAGCGCGATGTAGTGGACGAACCGCCCTGGGAACTGGCCGCCGACGCGCTTTCTCAGGCAGAAGACGACGGCGGAGATGTTTTGATTTTCATGCCGGGCGCATACGAAATCGCGCGCACAATCGAGGAGATCAAGCGCTCGAAGTTCTCAGGAGTTGTGCTTCCGTTGCACGGCGATCTTTCTCCAAGGGCGCAAGATGCAGCGGTCGCGATGTACGGAGAACGAAAAGCCGTCGTCTCAACCAATGTCGCGGAAACCTCACTGACGATTGACGGTGTCACGCTGGTTATCGACAGCGGACTGGCCAAGACCGCCAAATACGATCCGCACCGGGGCATCAATACATTGATTGTTGAGAAAATTAGCCGTGCGTCTGCCGATCAACGAGCCGGACGGGCTGGTCGAACTGCGCCCGGCCACTGTATCAGGCTCTGGTCCGAGCGCGATCAACTCGCGCGCCGGTCGCAAGACCTCCCGGAAATTAAACGACTGGATTTAGCGGAAGTCTTACTCAATCTGAAAGCAGCCGGAGTAAAAGATCTGGAGCGCTTCGGATGGATTGAACCGCCCGACCCGAGATCCCTCCGCCGGGCAATCGAGCTGCTGGAGGACCTGGGCGCGCTCGATCGCAAAACCGGGGAGATCACTTCTCTGGGAAATAGGATGCTCTCTTTCCCGGTGCATCCGCGTTACTCGAGAATGCTGCTTATGGCGGGCGAACTGGGATGTGTATCGACGGTCGCATTGATTGCGGCGCTCACTCAAGAACGTCACTTGCTGAAGAAGAGTACCAGCAGTCAAATGGACCACGATCGGGAACTGTTGCTTGGTCAGGAACTAGAGTCTGATTTTTTCATGCTGGTGCGCGCCTGGCTCTATGCGCAAGAACATGGCCCAGACCAGGCGCGCCGGCTCGGGATCCGCTACGCGGTTTCGCAACAAGTGGCGCAGGTTTTTCACCAATTTGTCGATATTGCGAACGCTGAAAGACTAAACACGGAAAAACCGGTTGATGCGTTTGACGCTGAGGCGCTTGGCAAGTGCATGTTAGCCGGATTCTCGGATCATCTTTCCAAGCGGATCGACGCAGGAACTCTGCGTTGCGACGTGGTTCACGGTCGGCGCGGCGTTCTGGCCCGTGAAAGTGTCGTGCAAAAAAGCCCTTTGTTTGTTGCAGCTGAGATTCGCGAAATCCAGGGACGCGATGACGAACTGATTGTCCTGCTTTCTCAAGCAACCGGCGTTCGCGAAGAATGGTTGCAGGAATTGTATCCTGAGGATTTCCGCGAGTCAGACCAGGTCTATCTCGATCCGGCGACCCGGCGCGTAGAAGCCAGACGTGACTTGATCTTTCGAGATCTGATTCTTCATAGCCGGCGTCTGGACCAAGCGCCACTTGATACCGCGGCAGAAATTCTGGCGGGAGAAGTCATGGCTGAACGCTTTCCACTCGCCCATTGGAACCACGAAGTGGACCAATGGATTGTCCGGCTTAATTGCCTGGCTGCATGGTTTCCGGAACTCGGTTTACCGGCGATCGACAACGACGCGAAATTTCATCTGGTCCAGCAGATCTGCCACGGTGCTGTCAGCTACAAAGAGATCAAGGAACGCGCGGTATGGCCAACTGTGCGCGCCTGGCTGTCACTGGCTCAGCAAGAGCTGATCGACAAGTTTACGCCGGAGCGGTATGCGCTTCCGAATGGCCGAAAAGCGAAGCTGCAATATTCGGAGAACCAGCCACCGGTGCTGGCCGCGCGCATTCAGGATCTGTACGGTGTCGATCGGGCTCTCACCATCTGCGACGGCCGAGTGACTGTCCTGATCCAGGTGCTCGCTCCGAATCACCGCCCAGTCCAGATCACCAAAGACTTAGCAACCTTTTGGAAAGACACTTATCCAAACGTCAAGCGAGAGCTGCAATGGAAATACCCAAAGCATGAATGGCGATAATTCGTGACGATACGGCGATGGGGCGAGACGGCGAAGACTTTAAAGCGTGCAAAGCGCGGAGATATATAACATCTATTCATAATGTTCTGAATAAGATGAAGCCTTTTCGCGATTTGACTGTTTACCAAGGGGGATTGGACTTGGTTATGGAGGTATCTGACCTTTGTAGGAGGCTTCCGCCGGACGAAAAATATGTATTAGGCGACCAAATACGCCGTTCGTCGCGCTCAGTTTGTGCCAATATTGCCGAAGCTTGGCGGAAGCGGCGGTACCATGCTGCGTTTATCTCGAAATTGAACGACTCTGAGACTGAGGCAGCGGAAACGCAGGGGTCCATTTAGATGTGGCGATTCGCCACAATTACATCACTCAAGGTTTGTACGATCGGCTGGATGACGGCTATGACAAGGTTATAGCGCAACTCCCTGATGATTGAACAAGCACCAAATTGGATAATCAAGCCGCCCGAAAAGAAAGCTTGAAATCCGTGAAGCAATCTCACGATTGATCGCCGTCTCGCCCTATCGCCGTCTCGCCCTATCGCCGTCTCGCCTATCGCCTATCGCCCTATCACCGTCATCGGCTACTCTCACGCCACGCTTTCCCTTCCTGATAATTAACCAGCCGGCGCTGGTAGAACGGCACATCTTGTTCGGAACCAAGCAGGATCGCTTTGCCTTGCCATTTTTGGGCAGAGTTGAAATCTCCGGCTTCTGCATAGGCCGCAGCTAAGACATCCAATACGGTGTCATCTTTCCATTGGGTCAGCTTGGCCGCTTGCGTTGCAAGAGCCACAGCTGCCGCGCCATTGCGAATACTATTGTCGTTTGCGGTCGCATATAACCAGGCTGCGCCGGCCCGGCTATAAGGATCTGTTTTGGTGAGTTTAATCGCGTTCTGAAAATCGCTAAGTGCTTCGCTCTTACGATTGAGTCTGCTTAACGCATTCGCACGGAGCGTGTACAACTGAGCCAAATTCAGCGGATTCGCGTCGCCTTGATTCTTCTCGAGCGCAGCGTTCGCCGCGTCGATCACGTCTTTCGGGTGATTCAAGTTTGCTGCGGCCGCGGCGCGGGCGGCCTGCAACCACCAGCGTTCCGGATGTTGCTTGCTGCCCCTGGTAGCGAGTTTGTAAGCATCCTTCCACATGCTGTTCTGCACCATGACTCCGATCTCGCTAGCCTCAGCCTTTTCTTCCGGCGTGAACTTGTGACCGGTTGGAAAGATCTCTTCCGGCACCTGCTCTACTGTCGGTCCCTGGTTTCTCCCGGCTCGGTGATGCCGAGCGGAGCGATGCCGGCCGCCTTTTGCACCATGTTTGCTTTTCGTCGAATGCGAATGCCGGTGTTTCGACGCCGAGCTTGTCGCTGCCGCAGCCGGACTAGCAGCCAGACCCGCCGTCAAAGCGGCTATTAACAAAATCTTAAACATCCAGAGTCGTCCTATGAAAGGTTCGACTATCATTCACACTTTTCGACGGATCAAGGGAGAGGTCGATTGGGAAAAAGTGTCGGCGTATCGGCGTGTTGGCGTATCGGCGTCACGGAGCGATGACGAAAGCAAAGAATGATTTAGCCACATTGATTACCACGCCGTTACATCCATACGCCGACACGCCGATACATTTTTTCCAGGTGCTTCCGGCTGCACTCGCCGTTATTTTCATAAATGGACACAACCGATCGTCTTCGCGGAGCTATTTGGGGTCAATTCGTGGGCGATGCAGCGGCCTTGGGTACTCATTGGATCTATGATCTCGCTGAGATGGCGAAGGAGTACCCAGAGGGAGTCAACGGGTTCGAGTCGCCTCACGAAGGTCATTATCATTTTGGAAGAAAGCCTGGCGACCAAACTCATTACGGCGACGGCGCCCTGGTTCTTTTGGAGTCTCTGGCCAAGGAAGGCAGATTTGAGGCCAAAGCTTTCGGCGCCAGTTTCGTTCGAACGTTTCACCCTGGCAGTTACAAGGGCTACTTGGATAAAGCTACTAGAGGGACTCTGGAACATTATCAAGCTTTCATCCAGTCCCGATCGCCGGACGACTTCGACTTTCAGGAAGGTGCCGATGATGATCATATGGCAGGTGCTTCCCGATTGGCCGCACTCACAGCACGATATTGGAAGGAGCCAAATCTTCTCTCGATCGTTGAGCAGGCCACTCGCGCTTGCCAAAATAATCGGCAGACGATCGCATTCATGAAATTCAATGCATTGTTTCTCACAGAATTATTCCGTGGGCACAACGTTCGTGAAGCGTTACAACGAGTGGAAGATTTGATCGAGGCGATCGATCCGGTTTATGGCGTCGAAGTCCGACAACGGAGCCGCCAAGCTCAAGCTCATTTGGCGGAGGATGTTGTCAAAGCAACGAACAAATTCGGCCAACAGTGTCCTCTGCCAAAGAGTTTCCCTTCCGCGATTCATGCAGTGTTAAAGCATTCTGAGAATTTCAAAGAAGCAATCGTCGCGACTCTGCGCGCGGGAGGAGACAGTGCTGGACGTGGTGCTTTGATCGGGGGATGGCTTGGAGCGTATCTAGGATTAGGCGCTATCCCGAAAGCATGGCGGGCGAAATTGAGTCATGCGGATCGGATTGGCGCAGCGGCAGAGAAGGTTATTGCGGATGCGTGGTAGCCGTTTCAGCAGGTACCCTTTATTTTATTGGTCCCATGGGGTCCCCTATTGGCCGTGTTCATTCATGCGAAATATGGGACCAATAGGACCAATAGGACCTATACGCCTACTTTCTCGCGTGCCCGAAAGAATATCCGCGACTTGTGCGATAGCCTCGCACTGGCCCTTTTCGTTTCCCTTCGTCAAAGAGCGCGGTGTAGACGTACGGAAACTCATCCAGTTTTAGCCGCGGAACCTTTTGACCAATCGCTCGTTCGATATCGTGCATCGCCTTCAGTTCCTCAGCGATGACCAATGTAAACGCATCGCCAGTTTGCTCGGCTCGCCCGGTGCGCCCGATTCGGTGCACGTAATCATCGGGATGCAAAGGGATATCGTAGTTGATCACATGCGTCACTCCAGCGATATCGAGGCCGCGCGCGGCAATATCAGTGGCAACTAACACCTCAAACTTGCCCGACTTGAATCCATTTAACGCTGCGATTCGTTCACTCTGATTTCGATCGGAATGCAGAACCGTTACCGAGTGCATCAGTCTTTTAAGACGGCTCGAAATTTCGTCGGCCGCCTGTTTGGTGCGCGTAAAAACGATCACGCTTTCGTAATGGGTCTTTTCCAGGAGCGCCACGAGCAGATCAAACTTCTGTGTAGCAGCTACCGGATAAAACGCGTGCGTCACTGTTTCAGCGGCAGCTCGGCGCACGCCGATTTCCACCACTTTGGGATCTTTCAACGCCCACGAGTATAGGCTTTCCAGTTCAGGCGGGATTGTTGCCGAGAAAAACAATGTCTGACGCGCCTCCGGGCAAAGGCGCACAATCTTTCTGACATCTGGCAAGAAGCCCATATCGAGCATCCGATCCACCTCATCGAGCACCAGAATTTCAATCGAATCCAGTCGCAACACCCCTTGTTCATGGAGATCCAGTAATCGCCCCGGTGTCGCAACAATCACGTCGATGCCGTATTTTAGAACTTTCTTCTGACGCTCGTAACCAACCCCGCCATAGAAGACGCCGATCTCGATATCTGTAAAACGTGCATAATACTGAAACGCCGTTTCCACCTGAATTGCCAGCTCGCGGGTCGGCTCGAGAACCAGGCACCGTGTGGCGCCTCGCTTTTTGAGTCGAGTCAATATTGGCAACGCAAACGCAGCGGTCTTTCCTGTCCCGGTTTGCGCGGACCCGACAACATCCCTCCCCTCTAAAATCAGGGGGATACACGCTGCTTGAACCGGCGTTGGATCGGCGAAACCCAAAGATTGCACGCCATGCACCACCGGATCCAACAACCCAAGCTCCTGAAAACTCATTACCCCCTGCAATAAAGGGCATTCCGCAGAATAAGCAAGGGGAGGAGGATGGCGTTTCGCGTTTGGCGTTTGTCGTTTGGCGTTCGAACGGAAGAACCCAGGGGACGCCAAACGCGAAACGCCAAACGCCAAACGAATCCCCTAAGGCCCTTGTCCTCTCGTCCTTTTCGTCGTATCACGATCCGGTGACAAAACGGGTCCTATTTATCTGTACGGGAAATTTCTATCGAAGCCGCTTTGCGGAAGCGGTTTTTAATCATCACGCGACGCGAAACGGCTTGCAGTGGACAGCGCTTTCGCGAGGCCTGGCTATCCACCTGGCTGAAGGCCCCCTCTCTCCATTTACTCAGGAAGCGCTGGCGTCTCGAGAAATCGATCTGCAGCATACAGCGGCAGACCGGGTATCTCTAAGTGACGACGACTTCTTGCGCTCGGAACGACACATCGCCATGGACCGCACCGAACATTATCCGATGATGCAAGAGTATTTTCCGAATTGGGCAGACAAGATTCGCTACTGGGATGTCGGCGATGTTCCATTCCGGTTGCCTCATGAAGCGCTGCCGGAGATCGAGCGACGGGTCAGACAACTCTTTGAAGAACTATCAGCATGAACAACGGTATTACTGCGGTTGATCTTCCAGGTATTAAGAAGCTCCGAAGCGGCAAAGTTCGGGAAGTCTTTGATCTTGGCGACAAAGTCCTGATTGTCGCGACCGATCGGCTTTCTGCGTTTGACTGTATTCTTCCCGATCCAATACCTGGTAAGGGCGTAGTGCTTACGCAGCTTTCCGCCTTTTGGTTTCGAAAGTTTCATCAAGTGCCAAGCCACTTCATCACGACAAATGTCGAAGAATTTCCTGAGCTGGTGAAACCGCATGCCGACCTTCTTCGCGGGCGCTCCACCCTGGCTCGGAAAGCAAATCCGCTCCCGGTCGAATGCGTGGTTCGCGGTTATCTGGCAGGTTCGGCATGGAAGGAATATCAACAGTCTGGATCAGTTTGTGGAATTGAACTTCCTCCGGGGCTTGAGCTGGCATCCGAGCTGCCGACACCGATCTTTACTCCGGCGATAAAGAATGACAAAGGCCATGACGAAAATATCAGCTGGGAAAAGTGCTGTGAAATTCTCGGTGAACCTGTCGCAACAAAGGTGCACGATCTGAGCGTTGCACTTTACGCAGACGGCAGCGTGCACGCAGCGAATCAGGGAATTATCGTCGCCGATACGAAATTCGAGTTCGGCGTGGTCAACAAGGAAGTCCTTTTGATTGATGAATGTTTGACGCCGGATTCGTCGCGGTTCTGGCCGGTGGACGAATATAAGCCAGGCTCAAGCCCGACCAGTTTCGACAAACAATTTGTTCGTGACTATCTCGAGACGCTCTCCTGGAACAAGAAACCACCCGCCCCGAAGCTGCCTCCTGAAGTCATAAAAAAAACGAGCGAAAAGTATCGGGAAGCCCTGGAGCGTCTGGCGAGGTAATGTGAGGCGTTTGGCGTTTGGCGTTTCCGGGACCGGCGCAGGAAGTCGCGGCAATCGCAGCAGGCGTCGCGAAGCGACGAGAAGACTCAACCCGGGGTGAGCGTTAGCGAACCCCTTGGCGGGATCCATCGACTCGCTCTGTCGGCAATCCCAGCGACACTTGTCGCGAAGCGACAACATAGCTCAGCCCGGGGGTGAGCGTTAGCGAAGCCCTTGGCGGGATCCATCGACTCGCTCTGTCGGCAATTCCAGCGAGACTTGTCGCGAAGCGACAACATAGCTCAGCCAGGGGTGAGCGTCAGCGAACCCCTGGATAGGACCCACCCTAGACGCAGCGCCCCGAAGGGGCGCTAGAAGCATTTTCATCATATACAACTTTCGCATAGAATGTTATTGCATTCGGTATGCCTCAATCTCTCGGCATGGTTCTCGTCCATGTTATTTTCTCCACAAAGAACCGTGCCCGACTCTTGCAATCGCCGAATCTCCGACGCGAAGTTCACGCATACCTGGGTGCCACTCTACGGAATCTCCAATGCCAACCTTTACAGGTCGGTGGGACTGAGGATCACGTTCATCTGCTCTCGGGTATTTCGAGAAACATCTCGATCGCTGAGCTGATAAAAACGCTCAAGACCAGCTCCAGCAAAATGCTTCGGGATCGAGGGCATAGGGATTTTGGTTGGCAAACTGGCTATGGTGTTTTCTCGGTGAGCGCCTCGGTAAAGGAGTCCGTCGTGGCATACATTGCGAACCAAGAAATGCATCATCGAGCGATCTCATTCCAAGATGAGTTGCGAGCGATTCTGACGAAACATGGCGTGGTATTCGATGAACGGTACCTGTGGGATTGAAAAACGCCTCTAGCGCCCCGTTGGGGCGCGGCGCTCGGGTGGACCCTATCCAGGGGTTCGCTAACGCTCACCCCTGGCTGAGTTTTGTCGTCGCTTTGCGACGCCGAGAGTTCAAAAACCAAACCAGGGTATGTTCGACGCTCGGTCCAACGACGCCGACACCAAAACCTCACAATCCCCCACGCTCAGGCGACAATTGCAGCGACACCTA
>JBKPCS010000095.1:0-21391 GCA_046727495.1 bacterium
GCCCTGGCTCGCTAAAGAAATCCATCGCATGAAGGAGATGGAAAAGATCGGGATTCCGGTATAGGGAAACGCTCTAGCTTTTCAAAAAAAACCGATGCCGCAGTGATTCACCAGTTAACAAAAACAGTGTTTGTCCAACAAGGTTCAGCGGATCACCAGGCTGATTCCTTGGGATGGTCTCTGTTCGGTGCGCCTTCCGCCGCTGAGTCCATAAAGATTTCGCACGCGGTTAACTTCTATCGTGCCAATGCGCTTGGTAGAAAAACTCAGTTGCTGACCGCTAACAGCATGCTCGAAGCAGGCGCTTTCTCACGAGACGTCCAGCTCCTGGCCGTTGTTCATGAGAATGAAAAAGACGCTGTCCCACAATCTTTTGAAGTGGCTCCGCCGCTGCGCCGGACCGTTGTTGACGTACGCCAATTCTCTGCGGCGAGACCGTTCCCGCTTTTATTTGATATCCTTGGGAATGCAGCGGCCGGAGCGCAGCCTGGGTCTTATCTTGTGTTTACGAACTCGGATATCTGCCTTGTACCGAGCTTTTACCGTACTGTTCGCTCGATCTTAGCGCGCGGTGTTGACTGCGTTGTCATTAATCGACGCACAGTAGATCAGCTGGAGTCTTTCGGCGAAGCGCCGGAGCTCGCCGCGCTTGAGGCAGGCTCGGCGCATCCGGGGTTTGATTGTTTTGTTTTTCCCGCCGCCTGGGTCCAGGACTTCGTTAGCAACGCCGCTTGTGTTGGTGTCGGATGGGTTATGCGATCGCTGTTGTACAACTTGGCGGCCAAAGCGCGCCGGATGGTCATTTTGCGTGATGCGCATCTGACATACCATTACGGCGATGATAGACCTTGGAATGCTCCTGAGCTCGAAGAGTACACACAGCATAATCTTGCTGAAGCCCGGGTGGTTGTTAGGGCGTTGTCCGAAGATCCAGCGAAACGGGCGGCACTAGATGAATTCTGCTCGGCGCACGGGGAGTATGAGACGGAGATATTTTCAGATACCGGGCGAAAAAGGTCTGGTGTGATTCTAGCCAAGGTGGCAAAGAAGATTGCCGGTTGGGGTGGCAGACGCACGAGGTCGCGCTAAAGCGCGACCCTACCGATCGTGGGTGGTGAGGCGCACATAGGTTGATCCGCCAATGGCGCGATCAATCCGGAGGATTGGGCCGAACCCCGAAAGCGTTCTGGGCAGCTTCATCGCGCCACTGGCGGATTGAGCCTCTGGCTCGACAATCCTATTTCAGCTTGCGCTTGACTGTCTTACCGCGCTTGATAGCAGGACACTTGGCGATGAAATCCCGAACTCTCCTCCTCCTACTTGTCGTTCTCATGTTCGGGTGCGCCATGACCAGAGATGTTAATCGGCGGAAAGCGGGCGAAGAATGGTACTATTACGGGCCGCTATTGGATCTTTACCAGGACCAGACAGCCGGAAGCCCGGTAGCGCTGGTCTGGATTGAACAGGTCCAAACGCAAACGGTTGAACCAGGAAAGTTCAATGACGTGGTTCGAGAGCTTGCTCGGCAAGGTTATCGGAAAATTGGGTTTTTGTCGGTACGGTCCGTATATCCCTTCCCGGAAATCGATCCAAATTTGATTAACCGTTTGGCGGCAGACAAAGGTGCGCAACGAGTTGTAGCGACTTCGCGTCCGATTCGATCTGTCCGCGGCGCCGAACCGACCATCACCGATGTCCGGCGAGGAAAACTTGGACAACCCGAATACAACTTCGGAATGACCGGTGCGACCTGGACTGACAGGGCATATCGATTTCAGTTTATGGGGAAGCTTGTCACAACGCCGCCAGCGCCGACACCGCCGCCAACGCCGACACCGCCGCCGGCGCCGACACCGTTACGACCCTAAAACCGTAAATCAGCGCGAACCAGGGCTTCCTAATCGAGGCGAAACCATCGATCGAGTGCGCTCTGCTGTTGGCGATGCGGCGTTGGTAATGCCGGCGTTGTTAGTCCAAAGGAATCTGGTAACCGTTGGCCAGCCGGTTAGTTTCATTGGCCATGCCGATGACGGCCATGAGTTCGCCGAACATTTCGTCCGTCATACCGGCCTTCCGGGCGGCATTCGTATGAGAAGCGATGCAGTATGCGCAGTTATTGGTTACGCTGACTGCGACGTAAATCATTTCTTTGGTCAGGGGATCCAGGGCGCCCGCAGCCATGATTGATTTCACGCTTTCCCAGGTCCGTTGGAGAGTGGGTGGATGGTTGGCGATAGCCTTCCAGAAGTTGTTAACTTTGTCAGTTTTGCGGGTCGCCATGAAGTCATCATAGACGGCGCGTACTTCAGCGCTTGCATCCTGATATTCGATAAGAGGTGGGCCAGGCATAAACCATTCTGCGTTTGGCGTAACGAGATCGCAAACGGGAAGCGCGGAGGAATTTAGAATCTAGAATTTAGAATCTAGAATTCGGAAGCACATTGCACCCGATAGCATTGAGCGCTCGAAACGGGTCTTCGAGATTCTAGCTTCGAGATTCTAAATTCCGCGCATTTTTGCATTACGCTCAAAATCCAGCGATAGAAAAACACGTGATCACCCTCCGAGACATTCAGGAAGCCAAGAAACGGATTAAGAGCGGCATTTATTATTCGCCGTGTCCGAGTTCCATCCAGCTTTCGGAAATCACCGATGCGCGGATTTACTGCAAGTTCGATAATTTGCAACGTACAGGGAGTTTCAAAGAACGGGGAGCGCGGAATGCGTTGTTGGTTCTTGATGACGGTCAGAAGAAAAGAGGCGTTGTTGCAGCCTCGGCGGGGAACCACGCACTGGGGCTAGCATACCATGGGAAGCTCTTAGAGATTCCTGTCACGGTGGTGATGCCGGAGTCTGCCCCACTTATAAAAATAACGACCTGCCAGCGGCTGGGTGCCAAGGTAGTCGTTGATGGAAAAAATTTTGCGGAAGCGCGACTACGCGCAGATCGACTCTGCACAGAGGATGGCTTGACCTACATCAACGGGTATGATGATTGGGCCATTATTGCCGGCCAGGGGACGATGGGACTCGAAATTCTGGATCAGGTTCCCGATCTTGACGCGATCATGGTGCCGATCGGTGGAGGCGGGCTGATTGCGGGGATTGCTCTAGCGGTGAAAAGTCTGCGGCCGACAGTGCAGATCATTGGCGTTGAAGCGGAACATACCGCGAGCTTTTCTGTGGCGTTACAAAAAGGGCATCCGGTTCCCGTCGAAATGCAACCGACCCTCGCGGATGGGCTTGCGGTGCCAGAAGCAGGTGTAAACGCGTTTTCAATCGCCAAAGATCGGATTGATGATCTTGTGCTGGTGACGGAAGACCAGATTGCGTTGGCCATCTTGCGTATTTTGGAACTTGAGAAGGGAGTAGTAGAAGGATCAGCCGCCGCAACTTTAGCCGCGTTGATGGCTGGAAAGGTTCCGCGGCTTCAAGGAAAGAAAATCGTTTTGCCTTTCTGTGGAGGAAACATCGATCCATCGATTTTGAATCGAGTTGTGGAGCATGGTCTTGTTGCGGACGGCCGATTGTCTCGTTTCACGGCGGTCATCAGTGATCGTCCGGGCGGATTAGCTGCGTTAACCCACGTCATCGCCTCGGTGGGTGCAAGCGTGAAAGAGATCGCGCATGATCGGACCTTTACCAGTGCAGACGTTTCTGCGGTTCAGGTGCTTTGCACCGTGGAAACCCGCGACCACAACCACATCAGAGAATTGCACGAGGCGCTGACTGCTGCAGGCATCAGATGCGATTGAGGTGTGCCGTCATTTTTCGATAATTCGTATCTTCAACGGCTCGGCCGCCTTTTCTGTCTGAGAAGCAGGATTCGGTGCCGCAGAGTCCCAATCAAGCCCAATGGAACGCAGACCCTCGCGGAGACGAGGTATATCTAACAAATGGACGGCGCCGTTATAGGAAAGAATGGCCAGCTTTGTGTCATCGGCACTAAAAGCAACTTGATAAAAATCATCCGCGAAATCATATGGCGCATCGATGGTGCACAGCTCAGCGATTTTTGGGAGTGAATAGAGAGTGATTCGCGACCTAAAGGCCCAGCTAAGAATTGGCCGCTGTGCGAAAACGACATCTCTATAAGATCGTTTGGCGTCGGTGCCGGTGGTTGCCAAGTTGATGTTGAAACTACCTGGTTAGTCTCGCCAATGATTGCGAGCCATTTCCCATCGCTGCTGAATCTGCCGACGCCAGCAAAACCAATATTTCCGTCGAATTGCTTAGCAAGTTCGCCTGAAGCGAGATCCCAAACCCTAGCAGCACGGCCAGAGCCAGCAGGAAGACTTTGGTCCTCGACTGCAGAAAACAGCCATCGACCGTCCAAGGAGATCGCGGCGTCCACAACCGGCGCTCTTTCTTCAATCAAGGTTGGATTCTGCGGGAATTCTTGCCTCCAGATCCTGATTTCTTCCTTTTCGCGATTCCCCAAGACCACACGTGTTCCCAGTCTGTCTGCGCCGAACATTCGGTAGCCAGGCGTGCTGTCCAACAACGTCGGAGGGCCATCTCAACTATGGATTCCGACGGTCTCTTTATGGGCCAGCTCGAAAGACCGTCTTTACTTCCGGAGACCAGGAGTCGTTCGACCCTTTCATGCTGGGTGAAGCAACCAGACTCGGCCCCATTTTGCGAGAGATTCCCTATCAACTTTCCGGTTCGGACGTCATAAAGTCTCGTCCCACCCGAAGCAACTGCAAGCAGCGAACCATCCTGGTTGAAGCCGAGCCAATTTGCAAAGGCCGCCGCCTCCCTCCTTTTCGGATAATATAGGGTGTGCCAAACAGGCTTCAGATTGAGATCGACAACGCTGACGGAGTTCCCAGCCGAAGCAGCGGCTAACTGAGTACCGCTTTCAGACAATCTCATCGCCGGTATATACCCCCAATTTAGCAGTCGGCAGGCTGGAGAACGACTAGCCAAATCCCAGAGACGAATATTGTTATCTGTCGAAGCGGAAAGAAGATAGCTTCCGTCCGCACTGTAAATAAGCTGTAGGATGGTCGATCTCGTCGCGCTGACGCTATCGATTAATTCACCGTTCTTCGGGTTCCAAAAGGACAATTCGCCTTTCATCCCACCGCAGGCCAGTTCCTGTCCCGACGGATTCCATGCAAGAGACGCGGGTGTTTCGGAGCAGTTGACCTTTCCGACTTGCGTCCCGGTTATTGTGTCGAAAATAAGGATCTGATTGTGTTTGGGGTCGCCAGCGGCGATTTGTGCTCCAGAATTTTCAAAAGCCACCGCTTGAACCCGGGCCGAATTCTCGCGGCCTGCGCAAGAGCGTCGAGCGCGTTAAAATGTTGTCCGGCCAGGCGAGTGTGCTGAACGGAGTTCGCTTGCGCGAGATATGCGTTCTCGAGCGCCACATTCAATCGTATCGAGGCAATTGTTGACCCAATAGCGATCGCGCTAAGGGAAAACAGCAGCAGTGCGGCAAGCGAAGCGACGATTGGGTTGCGCTTTGCCCAGCGCCAGATCTTTCCTGAAGGGGAGGAAGGACGGGCGGGTATCGACTTTCCTGCTAACCAAGACTGCAAGTCGTCCGCTAAAGCGCATCTGACGAGCTTTGTAGACGACACCCATCCCGCCGCGGGCTAACTCTCTTATCAGCTCGTAATTACCAATGTGGTTTTGTCGAAACCGACCAATCTGTCAGTGCCCGAGGCAGCAGAACCTGCGGCGATGATGTCTGATCATCAGGTGAATAGAAAACAGCCTTGAGCGAACAAAGCTCGCATTTTGAGAGATCAGAATCTGCTGGGATCAGGCTTCCGCAGTCGAGACAGGATCGGGTCGTTGTTGCAATGTCAGGCATTCTCGGCAAAGCAAAGGCGCTAACGGAGAAGCGAAGGATCAAAAGGACTGGTGAACAGCCATTGCGATCCCAGCGTTAGGCCATTCCGGTCTTTGAGGATGATGATCTGCATGCTTGTGGTCTCTTCTTTTGCCGCGATTGCACACTGGCGGTCATGCCCTGAGACCGCAGTTACCCCGTGGATATTCCCGAATCTTCTTGCCCAGCCGGTAAAGATGGGTCCGGCTAGCTAGGACGGCACGGTGACAATATTATGGTGCACCCGAGATGGAAATACCCCAATCGGGTGAGGGCGGCCCGGGGGGAGTCCTCGTGCTGGAGGCTTGACACACAATAGAAATTACGGCTTTTCCGGGCTCGGCTCGTTAATCTGGAACTTCGGGATCTCGGAATCCCAATCACGCCTGAACTGCTCGCTTTTCCGGCCCTGCTTCCGATTTCTTGAAACTCGGGTCGCTGGTTGCCTCTGTAAGCTGTGAACGCCAGGCCAACAGGCCCGAGGCGACGGGGGAATTGATTGAGAACAATGTCACAGCTTACAACCAGATATCGAAACATCGTTTCTTACATTGAGCAGATGCTGGCATCCGTCTGGGATTTCGTCTGGACGGGACGCCGAAACCTGGTTCAGGTCCTTACTGCCGGGTACATTGCCGCTTGCGCTGCACGATTGCTTGCTCAGCTAGCCATCACCGGCCTGGTGGTTCTGCAGGGTTCATTTGATACGGAGGTACTATATGGCGGCGAACTGGCTCTCGACGCCTGCACAATGATCTTTGGAGGATATGTCGCGCTCAGATTCGCGCGCGCCTATTTTATCGCCCACGCCGCTCTGTTGTCGTTGTTGTATGGCGCAACGGTCATTGCTTCTATTTGTGCTCTTTCGGATAGCGCGCCTGTCTGGTTTAGAATTGCACTTAGTATCATGCCTGGTCCGGCCGCGTTCTTTGGCGGACACTTACAGCGTAGTCGAGAGTTTCAGCGCGGCCGACGCATCACATATCGACTCAGCAAGCCTCGCTCCGCGACGACGAACCTGATCTGCCAACGGTAGGATCACCCAGTACCCATTTTTTTGAGGTTGGTTCACATCACTGCGGCTTCGCCGCTTGAAAATGGTGCTCGGCGACCTCGTGTGGCTGCCATGTCGAGCGCGGCAAATCGAGGACGAGGACGAGGAAGAGGAAGAGATAGGTTCGTTCAGGGGGATGATCGGCATTGACCGGCAGGTTGGCCTTTCTATAGTGAATCAACCCTCTGATTGTTGGTCGCTGATCAACAGTCGTAACATCGTAACCTATTCATAACATGGCTCTTTCAGTTGGCACCAAGGCTCCGGATTTTTCACTTCCAACTAAGAACAGAGACGGGATTCGAATCGTTCAGCTCGCCAGTTATCACGGAAAGAAGAACGCTCTAATCCTGTTTTTCCCCGGTGCATTCACCACTGTTTGCACTTCGGAGATGTGCAGCGTTTCGGAGGAGGACGCTAGATATGAGGCGCTGGGTGCGGCAGTGCTCGGAATTAGTGGCGATAGCCCGTTTGCGCTGGAGGCCTGGGCTCAGAAGGAAGGAATCACCATTCCTCTATTGAGTGACTATGATCACGCTGTCACGAAAGCTTACGACGTAGCGTACGATTACTTCCCTCCGGGCACTAATCTATTGCCAGCGAGCGTATCGAAGCGGTCTGCTTTCATCGTCGATAAACAAGGCGTGATTCAGTATTCCGAAAGCTCAGACAATCCGAAACAGCTTCCGGACTTCGCCGCAATTGCGACGATGCTGAAGCAAATCGCCTAGAAATCGTTATGGATCCAGCAAGCACAATTCGCCCTTTCGACGCGGGTGCGGGCAAGAAAGGTAATCTTTATTCTTTGCCGGCGCTCGAGGAAGCCGGGGTTGGGAAAATCTCGCGACTACCTGTCAGCATTCGGATCGTTCTAGAGTCGGTTCTGAGGAACTGCGACGGGAAAAAGGTGTCGGAAAAGGACGTTGTCACGTTAGCGAACTGGAACGCAAAAGAACCAGCCAAAGAAGAGATACCCTTTGTCGTCGCGAGAATTGTTCTGCAGGACTTTACCGGTGTGCCGCTTTTGGTTGATCTGGCAGCGATGCGGGCAGCGGTTGCTCGGACCAAGCGCGACCCGAAGATCATCGAGCCACTGGTTCCGGTCGACCTGGTCGTCGATCACTCGGTCCAGGTCGATTTTGCCGGGGTGCCGGAGGCGATCAGTTTGAATCTGGACATGGAATTCAAACGCAATCGCGAACGGTACGAATTCCTCAAATGGGGCCAACAGGCGTTCAAGACGTTCGGAGTGGTGCCGCCTGGAATCGGGATTGTGCACCAGGTGAATCTTGAATATCTGGCGAAAGGGGTCTTGAGCACGACAATCGCGCAAGGGGAAATCTTTTATCCGGACACGCTGGTCGGGACAGATTCTCATACGACAATGATCAACGGCCTGGGGATTGTCGGCTGGGGGGTGGGAGGGATTGAGGCGGAGGCCGGGATGCTTGGCCAGCCGGTCTATTTCTTAACACCGGAAGTGGTTGGGGTACACATGACGGGACGTTTACGCGAGGGTGTAACGGCTACGGATTTGGCATTGCATGTGACTCAGCTCCTTCGCGCTAAGAAGGTGGTCGGAAAGTTTGTCGAGTTCTACGGAGAAGGCGCGGCGTCATTGCCGTTGTTCGATCGCGCAACGATCGGCAACATGGCGCCGGAATATGGCGCGACGATGGGATTTTTTCCGGTCGACTCAGAATCGGTGAACTACTTGCGATTAACCGGCAGATCGGATGAGGTCTGCGAGCGGTTTGAGAACTACTTCAAGAGTCAAGGCATGTTTGGAATGCCTCGAAAAGGCGAGGTCGCTTACAGCGTCGATATCGATCTAAATCTCGCAGATGTGCAGCCGAGTGTTTCTGGTCCAAAACGGCCGCAGGATCGCATCAATTTAGGCGAATTGGGCGACAAATTTCGCGGATTGCTGGTGAAGTCACCTTCGGAAGGCGGTTATGGGATGTCAAAAGACGCGCTTTCGACCAAGGCGACTGTTTCAATGGACGGTTCGAAGTCGCCGGACGCGTCTAAGTCGGGCGTAATCGGCCATGGAAGCGTGCTGATTGCAGCAATTACGAGTTGCACCAATACGAGTAATCCCAGCGTCATGCTTGGTGCGGGGCTGTTGGCGAAGAAAGCTGTCGAGCACGGGCTTCGGGTAGATCCGACGGTTAAGACCTCGATGGCACCCGGCTCGCGCGTTGTCACCGACTACCTGGAGAAGACCGGCTTGCAACCATACCTGGATCAGCTTGGATTCAACATTGTGGGCTATGGCTGCACCACATGTATCGGCAACTCTGGTCCGTTGCATCCGAATATTGAGAAAGCGGTTACGGAAGGGGATCTGGTGGCCGCTGCGGTGCTGTCAGGAAACCGGAACTTTGAGGCGCGAATCCATCAGAATATCAAAGCAAATTTCTTGATGTCGCCGCCGTTGGTTGTTGCGTTTGCGCTTGCTGGCCGGGTCGATGTCGATCTTGCGCGCGAGCCGATCGCCAAAGACAAAGATGGCGCAGAGGTTTATTTGAAAGACCTTTGGCCGAGCCTCGAAGAGATCCGGCAAGCGATGGCTTCTGCCCTTAAGCCGGAAGTTTTTCGCCAGCTTTATTCGGATTTCGCGAGCCAGAATCCGAAATGGAATGAGATTCCATCGTCTACTGGTGACCTGTACGAATGGGACGAGAAGAGCGACTACGTCCAGGAACCGCCTTTCTTCGAGGACTTTTCGATGGAGGTTGGGCAATTCGAGGAAGTGCAGAACGCTCGTCCGCTCGGGATATTTGGCGATTCTGTTACGACCGATCATATTTCGCCGGCCGGAGCGATTAAACCGACATCGCCGGCTGGACGTTATTTAATCGAGCGCGGCGTCAAGCCGATTGATTTTAATAGTTACGGTAGCCGGCGGGGTAATGACCGAGTGATGACTCGGGGTACCTTTGCAAATGTTCGGATCAAGAACCTGATGGTGCCCGGTGTTGAAGGCGGTGTCACGATTCATTATCCGAGTGGCGAGCAGATGGCGATTTATGACGCGGCGGTGCGTTATCAACAGGAAAAGGTTCCGCTCGTCGTCATCGCAGGTCACGAGTACGGCACAGGCTCTAGCCGTGACTGGGCAGCAAAGGGGACGCGGCTGTTGGGTGTGAAGGCCGTGGTTGCGGCAAGCTTTGAGCGGATCCATCGCAGTAACCTGGTGGGAATGGGTGTGCTCCCGTTGCAATTCCGGGACGGAGTGAACGCGCAGACACTCAAACTGGATGGGTCGGAGCTATACAGTATCGTAGGTCTGGGCAATGGGATCGAGCCTCGACAACAAGTCGAGCTGGAGATTCAGCGCAAGGATGGAAGAACGGAGAAAGTGCCGTTGACCCTGCGGATCGATACGCCAATCGAGATCGATTATTATCGGCACGGTGGAATTTTGCCGTTCGTGCTGCGGCAGTTGTTGGCCTAAGCCGAATTGGAACCGCAGATTCCGCAGATTCCGCAGATTAGGAAACTTGATTTTAAGTCTGGGATCACTTTCGCCCTTCTCCCGATGGAATCGGAAGAACCGCTAGCGTTGCAGCGACCACCCTAAAAAAATCTGCGGAACCTGTGTAATCTGCAGTTCCAATTTTCTACGCAATCTGCGGTTCTGTCAGCCGATTTTTCGGATGATCCAGACATTCGTCGGGATAACTTGGATTATCCAATCTAAGGCTGGGGCAAAGACCGGTTGAGTTGGATGCTCGAAGTGGGATGGCATCACGAGAAGGTCTGCGCCGTTGGCTTGGACGTATTCACAGGCAGTGAATCCGGTGTTACCGCGAAGCAAATGATAGTCCAACTCGACCGGCGAACCTTCGTACTCTTGCAACCAGGACTCAACCGTTTCTTCCAGCGACTGAGATTCACAAGCCGCGCCTAATGCTTTCTCCCGGGCTTGCGCAAATGTGGTTTGAACATGAATCAGAGTTAGCTTCTGTGCAGAACGCTGTTCAGCGGCCTTCATCGCGCGACCGAAAACTTCACGGCTGAACTCCGAGAAATCCGAAATTGCGACAAAAATGACCGCCGGCGGAGCCGGTTGTTCTCGCGGCTCGGTGTAGAACATGAGATCGCATGGAGCCCGTTTTAGAAGCTCGCGCGCCACGTTCCCGGTAAAGTTACGGTGAACGCTTTCGGTCTCGAGTGCACCGGCAACCAAGAGATCAATTTGTTGCTCCTGTTGCACTTTAAGGATCGCCTCGACCGGGTCACCTGATTCGAAAAAGATAGGCGCTTTTTCGTCGAGGCCGAGACTCTTCAAAGCCTGGCGGAAACGGTTTTCTTTGTCCGGGGCAAACGAGTCGGCATGGATCAAACACAACGGCGCTTCGAGAGATGCAACGAGCCATCCCGCTTCGGCAAGAACCGCCATGAAGCGAGGTGAAAATGTGGTGGCGACTCCTACACGGCGATACACAGCGGAGCAGGATACGTTACATCAGGAAACTCAACAACCGGGTTTGTATGGAAAGTTTCGGGCGGCGGTGGCATGTGGCGATTGGCGAGAGGGCGAGAAGGGATGCTGCGAAGTAGCGCCAGATGTTAGCCCAGGGCTTTAGCCCTGGGTCAACTTGGCCAAATGATTCGCTCTGATATCAGTCTCGCAGTTATTCACAAGCTCGCTCCGCCTCGCTGTGCAGGGCCGCTTCGCTCGCTTATGAATAACTGCGAGACTGATATCAGAGCGTCAGAAAAGAGGCGTGCGGGCAGCCGTGGCACGCCCTGTTCGGTTGCCCTTTCAGGGCAGGCCGTCCTTCCAATCATCTAACATCTGGTGCTCCTGTCGGAGCAAGGAATGATCACCCGACATACTTACGCTGCAAATACTCGATTCTGTATTTCGCCTGCGTCGTCTCGCCGGTTGCGCGGCGCATCAAGTCTTGAGAGAGATAGTGTCTACCGTGTTGATGAACTTTTTCGCGCAGCCATTGCAGAAGAGGCTGATAACGGCCCTGGGCCAGGTTTCCGGCGAGATCTGGCACTTGAGCTTCGGCTGCATTCATCAACTGAGCAGAATTCAGATTCCCGAGGGTGTAGGTAGGGAAATATCCCAATGTACCGTGACTCCAATGCACATCCTGAAGAACCCCGCGCCGATCGTCTGGTACATCCAAATCGAAAAGCTCCTTAAACTTGGAATTCCAGGCTTCGGGCAAATCTTTCACTTTCAATCGCCCCTCAATCAAATCCAATTCAATCTCAAATCTAAGCAGAACGTGGAGATCATAAGTTACTTCGTCCGCTTCAACGCGAATAAACGAGGGAGCGACCCGCTGAACTCCTCGGGCCAAGTCATCTGGAGAATAACGTGCCAGATCTGGTAAATGTTTGCAGGCTGTAGCATGCCACAAGTGCCAGAACTGAGAAGTTCTTCCCACATGGTTTTCCCACAGGCGCGATTGAGACTCATGAACGCCCAACGATACTGAATCACTGGTTGGCAGTCCGACAGGTTCTTTCGGTAGACCCTGCTCATACAGCGCGTGCCCCGTCTCATGCATCGTGCCGTAGAGTGACATCTCAAATCGCTTTTCATTGTAGCGAGTCGTGATTCGTTGGTCGCATGGACCAAGCGTCGTCATGAATGGATGCGTGGTCGTATCGATTCGGCCAGACCGGAAATCGTATCCTAACGCTTCCGCGATTTCTTTTGAAAGCGTCTGTTGTCCGGCGGTGGGATAGTCACCGTCTAAAAGGTTTTCCGGCACGTCTTTGGTTTTTGCATTTCCGAGAATGCCTTTCAGAGCCTCACGAAGCTCCGCAAACACCGGTTTCAAATGGCTTGCGCGAACACCTGGTTCGTAGTCTTCCAGCAGCGCATCGTAGGGTGATTCTTCAAATCCCCATCGATCTATCTTCTTCCGAACGAGGGTAATAAGCTTTTCTAAATGCGGCCGGAACTTTGAGAAATTGGACTCGGCGCGCGCGCTAATCCAGGTGTCGTAGGCGATGATCCGTGCCTTTTCAAATTTCTCGACCAACGAGCTAGGGATCTTTACTGCGCGATCGTAGGCTCGTCGCCATTCTCTGACATTGGCTGCTTCCAGGGATTCGGCGGGAAAGCCGAAGTCTTCCGCTTCCTTAATCCATCGGCCGACGATCGGTTTAGTAAAAAGCGCATGTGCTTTGGTACCCAGGTAACTCAACTGTTCCGCTCGAAATGCAGCAGCATTCGGCGGTATATACGTTTCCAGATCCCATTCGAGTAGCGCGCCGGTGGATCTAACCAGGTGAATTTCTCGAGAGCGTTCGGATAGTTTTTGATATCCAGGACAGGTCATGGGAGCCAGCCTATTCCGGCTTGCCGCGCCTCCGCAACTGCTTTATAACCGCGGCATCGATGGAGATCTTGCTCGGGATCGGTTTCGGAGTTCTGGCGTTCCTCTTTGTTTACTGCCTGCTTGGCGGGCTCTACACGGTGAATCAAAATGAGCGGGCGGTGGTGACTAGTTTCGGCAAGGCGGAACGAATCAGAAATGCTGCAAGTCTGGATCTGCCGATCGCAGAGCACCTCAACGAGGAAGAAAGGCAGCGTTACTGTTATCCGCAGATTCGCGTGATCCAGCCTGGCGGACCTTATCTCCGTTTACCATGGCAAAAGATATACAAAGTATCTGTCGCGATCGAGACGGTCGATATTGCGATTGATCCAGACGCCCCGCAGGCGAGACAGCCGGGCGCGGCTTTGGAAGCCGTAACAAAAGATCAACTGAACATAGGGTTGACCGGGCAGATTCGCTATCGAGTGAGCGAACAGAACCTTTACGCGTACCTGTTTGGCGTGAAAAAACCGATTTCTCATGTGATCGGTTATTTCGTTTCCGTTTTGCGAGAGCGAATCGCGAACTACGAGGCGCCGCAAGTCTCGTCGACAACGGGACCGCTTCTGGAGAAGGCGAACGAGGCACTGGCCAAGGTAGGAATTTCAATTAATGATCTGCGCAAGAATCTCAACGATTTGAATGATCAGATGGATCGAGAATGCCTTTCATCATCGGGCAGATACGGGATTTTTTTGGACGCTTCGTTGATCACTGGTATTGATCCACCAACGGATATTGAATCGGCTCTAGCGGCTATCAACACCGCACACAACGAAGTTTCGGCAGCCACCAGTCTCGCCCAAGCGAATGCCGACCAGCGAATCGAGCAATCACGAAAAGCGGTAGAGATTGAGACGAATCGCGCGCAGGCGGAAGTGCAGCCTTTGCGTTGGATGGCACAGCAGCTTACCGAGCTGAAACGGAGCGGGGAGAACGCATTGCCGGCATACATCCGCAATGTGCGGTTGGAACTTTTTTCGCGGGCGAAACGCGTCATTCTAAAGGAGAAAACGTCGTGAATTTTCTGATCACCTTCATTATTGCTTTCTTCCTTTGCTGGATTACGGCACCCGCTGCGCTTGGGTTTCTATTGATGTTGAATTTCTTTACGACGGTGATGGAAGGGCGGTGCAAGGTCTACATGTTGTTTGGCCGAGTGCTGGGCACAATTCCCGAACCAGGTTTGCATTTTCCTTGGCTCCGATTTGGTCCACATGCTGCTCTAGTAAGATTCTTCGGACGCATCTATGAGATCGATATGCGGCTTGATCAGGAGTATCTGCGCGGGAACCCGGTCAATACTGAGGAAGGCACACCGATGGGGGTGGGTGTCTGGTACGAAATGCGGGTGAAAGATCCAGTGGACTACCTCTTTAAGAATGTTGATCCGCGTGGATCGCTGAAGGCGAATGTCGCCAACGCTACGGTCCGTTGTTTGAGCAACCTGCCGTTGACCGACACACTGGAAAACCGGCATGCGATGAGCCGACTTGTGCGAAAAGAAGTTTCGGCGAAGGCGGAGGAATGGGGTTACCAGCTGGGATCGGTCTATGTTCGAAAGGTTCATTTCCGTGACCAGCTCATGATCAGTCAGATAGAGCAAAAAGTTGTCAATCGTCTGCGGCAAGTGACGGCAGCAATTCGGCAGGCAGGGAAGAATCAGGTCGACATCATTCAAAGCTCAGCAGAGCGGCAGGCGGCGACGGAGTTTGCTAAAGCGCGGTCGGTCCGGCCGCAAATGATAGGTGAAGCGTTGCGGGAGATAGGTCAGGACAGAGATGTTTTAAATGCGGTCTACGAGACGTTGGAAGTAGAGCGGCTTTTAAAAGGAAGCGCCGATATAACCTTGGTCCCGGATCAATCGAATGACTTGTTGGTAAGTTTACTTTCACTACGAAATGAACCTGGTGCCCGGCCGCCGCAACCACCTTCGAGCTAACCGGTCACAAGCCTTAGACCGGAATCGTTTTGGCATCCTTGAAAGACTCCCACGGATTCGTTCTTCCTGACGAGTTAATCGTTGAACGGCTCTTCGCGCAGCCGGCTTACAGGCCTATGATGGGGCTCACCTCAATCGACGCTGGGAATTTTTTCCGCAATCGATGTGACGCCAGCTTGCTTTCGGAGAGACGCCGGATCATTGCGGAACAGCAAACGCGTTGTGTTTTTGGAAGCGATCAATCGAAAGAAGTGATCCGTTTTGCGGGAGCATGGATCGCGATTTCGGAAATCAGTGACTTTGCTCAACTGAGCGGAATTTGGGAGCCGGATTTCGTGCTGGTTCAAAAGCCGAACCCGCAGAACTTGGTTGGAGGTTGCGTCTGCTTTCCGACTGGTTGGCATCCGGAGGAAAAGATGGGAAAACCGCTCGTCTCGGCGCATGGGATTGTGCCGAGGCTGAATCCAGCGCTGGGCGCCAAGATCGCGCCATTTATCGCTGGGCTTGGGGAAGGGCGATGCTACCAAAGAACAAATTGGGGATTGACCGCGAGCGACCAATTGGATCAACACCCGACTCGCCAGATCCCGGAGATTAAAGATGAAGCCTTTCTTCGCATTGAGTGGCAGGCGCTTGCGTCACTCACAGTAGACCTGGCGATCTTTGGGATCCGGATTTTTCATTTGCGGCTCGAGCTGTTGGACGAACGCAGTCGAGGATTGCTGAAAGAGAATCTGCGGACGATGCCGGTCGAGATGTTGCGGTACAAGAAGATCGAGCATTGCAGGGATTGGCTGGTGGAGAGGCTGTAGGGGGGGAGTGGATGGGAGGGATGCGACGTATAGGACCCAATGGGACCAATGGGACCAATAGGACCAATGGGAGCAGGGGTAGAAAGGTTCTTTATGTCTTGGAGCGGTGTCGCTCGCGCAATTTGAAAATCACTGGGAGGCCGTAGTAGCCGGCTTGTTCGCGGATTTTATTTTCCAGGTATCGGCGATAGCTTTGGTCGAGGAGATCTTTGTTGTTCACGAATAGGAGGAACGTTGGCGCTTGTATGCCGCCTCGATCGGCTAGCTGGGTAGCGTACAGAATTTTTAGACGGCGTGTACCGCGCACGGAAGGAGGGTGGGCCGCGAGCGCATTTTCCAGGAGCCGGTTGAGTTGGCCGGTGGAAATCGTTTTTCGAGAGTGTCGTTCGATTTTCGTGACGCTTTTGAATAGCCGTTCCAGATTCTCGCCAGTGTGCGCCGAAAGAACGTCGATCGGAGCATAGCTGAGGAAAAATAGGTCGTTACGGATTCGGCGGATCAACGCATCCATGAAGGTGCGAACCTGCGTTTTCGGCCTTACGAGATCGAGTTTGTTCATGACGATGATGCATGCCTTTTCGGCTCGCTGAATCAGGCCCGCGATTTTCTTGTCTTGGGCGGTAACACCGGTCGTGGCGTCGATTACCAGGACACAGACGTGCGATCGCCGGATGCTTTTTTCGGAGCGCATGACGCTAAAGACCTCGACCGATGAATTGTGTCTGCCACGCGGCCTTATACCGGCGGTGTCGATCAGCACAAACGATTTACCCTCTCGCTCATAGGCAATGTCGACCGAATCCCGCGTTGTTCCGGACGTATTGCTGACGAGTGTCCTGCGGTCCTTGAGGATCGCATTGATTAACGACGACTTTCCCACGTTTGGTCGGCCGACGACAACCAGTTTGGTTGGTGTCTCGAGGTCAGGCAGGGGTTCTTCTAACCCAGGCAGGTGATAGTCGATCTCTGCAACCAGCTCGCGGATCCCGCGGCCGTGCGCGGCGCTAATTGCCAATACTGGTTCAAAACCGAGCTCGCTGAACTCCGCGCTGCTTGGATCATGTTTTGGATCGTCGACCTTGTTGGCGACCAGGATCACTGGTTTGCGTGCTGATCGCAGGTCCCGTGCGATGGACCGATCGGGCGGAGTAACGCCATCCTGAGCGTCACCGACGAAAAGGATAACATCGGCCATCTCGATAGCGAGCTTAGCCTCCGAATGAACCTGGTCATCCAGAGCGTCCTTGGATGCGCCGGCAATTCCGCCAGTATCAACAACTGTGAATGGCTTGCTACCCAATCGACAGTCTGCAATGAGCCGATCCCTGGTAACGCCAGGTTGATCGTGAACGATGGCGATTCGACGTTGGACCAGTCGATTGAAAAGGGCGGACTTGCCGACATTCGGGCGTCCCACGATGGCTACAGTTGGCATAAGGAAGTATCAACACTCAAGCCCTCCGGGCGATCCATTGGCGGAGTCCATCAAAGAAGTATTGCACTCCGGAAACAACAGTCAGAATCGTCGCCGGGATGATTGCATACATGGGGAAACCGACGCGGATTCCGAGCAGGACCCAAAGAATGGCGGCAATCTGGAATAAGGTTGCCAACTTACCAATCATCGTTGGACGCACATCGACGCGATCGATCAGCTTGCTCAAAAGCAGAAACCCGCCACCCAGTATCAGGTCTCTGCCGATCACAACGATGGGGAACCAGATTGGAAAACCATTGGGCCATCGAAATAGAGCAAACATTAGCATCGCGGTAAACATCAGACCTTTGTCAGCGATAGGATCCAGAATCGATCCGAGGCGGCTCGTCTGTTTGAAATGCCTGGCGACAAACCCGTCCAATCCGTCGGTCAATGCGGCGAGGACGAATCCTGCGGTTGCCAGCCAGCGAAAGAATTCCCTTGGATCGCCGTTACGCTCGCTCTCGGCATATTGTCGAAACGCAATGGCGAAAAGAGGAATCAAGCAGATGCGTGCAATGGTGATTTTGTTGGCCAGCGTGCCGTCTTGCATTTGAGCGCCGAGCTTTTGTTAAGAGGCATCTTTGCCGATTCGTAGGGGCTCAGCAAGCCTTGGCCCTCGAGTCATCGCCTCTCCGGATTTTGTTGCTCTATCTCGATCTTAACCGGCAGGTTCGAGAGCTTTGCGGCTAGCAGTTCGCGGAACTTTTGTTGGGCTTCAGCGGGGAGCGTACTCCCTTTCGAGCGGGCAATCTCCGGCATGGTTTTCAGTTCATCTTCGATATCCTTGGCCTGGATCTGGTTCCAGAGACCGTTATGCAGCTGCTCAACCTCGACCGTTAACGGTTCAACACTCAGAATCTTGGCTGGCGGAACTTTTACCGTGACGTTCTGGTCCGAGACGTTCACTGTGAGGTTCTCGGGCAGGGCGAATCCCGCTTTTATGCGATACGTTGCGCGGATTCGGATCGTTTTGGTGCTTCCGAGCCATGTATTGCTCAACTGCTGAGTCACTTCTGTGTCGCGATCGACAACCGCCAATTCTAGAGCGGTTTTGGTTTGCTCAAAAAATACTTGGTTATTTACGGTGACTCGCGGTTGAAGCTGAAACAATTGAACGAAAGCATCCCGGATCTCTCTTGCCTTGGCGGTGCTCCGATCGCTCAAAGAATCAAGCATGCGCGCCGGCAAATTGGCTGCCCGGTCGAACGCGAGTGCCGCGGTCAGCATCAAGACAACCAGGCCGAGAAGGAGAACAATAGGCCAAAGATTCTGTTTGCGATCCATTGCGCGGACAAAGTTGCAGCATACGACAAGAAAAAATTTCGGCGCCCGAAAAAAATGGTGCCGGTTGCGAGACAGTAGAAAAAATACAGCCCCCCGCATCCGCTGGATACGAAGGGCTGCTGTTCCCCCCAGAACAATCCGCAAAAATCTAAAAAGTAAATTCCCTCAAGGCGTCCGTGAATTCAAATAGTAATTTTTCTGATTTTTTCAGGCGTTTACGCAAAGAATCGGAAGGGAACTCACGCCAAGACGCTACCGGAAGGGGTCTCACGCCAAGACGCAAAGACGCAAAGGTTAGGAGATCATCCACTCGAACTCGATCTCGTACTCGCGCTTCACGGTGTTGAAGGCCTCGCGCCGGGATGGGATGCTGCTGATGGGCTCGAACAAAGCGAATGTCAACTTGGTCAGCAGCTCACAATCGAATACGAGGACGATTAGCTCTCTCAATGCCCTATCCTTTGCAATGCTATCCTCCAGAATCGTTCAATTTTTGGAAGATTCCTCTCGTGTACGCCGATACAGCGTTACGCCGACACGCCGATACCGCGATGGTTTTGGTTGCGGCTACGCCGTGCTAAGTCGTGGCGCCCTGGCGTGAGACCCTTCCGGTAGCGTCTTGGCGTGAGATTCCAACCGATGGCGGCTCGGCGTGACGGCGGCGACGGAGCGCCGCCCTCCCGTTGCCGGCGATGACGGCGTTAATATGGCGGCTTGAACTCGGGATGAGAAACGCGGACGATAATGCCTATAGCCCATGCAGACAATCGTAATTGGCCACAAAAATCCGGATATGGATTCTATCTGTTCTGCGATCGCTTACGCAGAACTAAAGCGGAAAATGGGGTGGACAAATGTGACTGCGGCGCGGGCGGGAAATATCAACGAACGGATCGAACTGGTTTTGCAGAAGTTCGGCGTGCCGGCTCCCGATTTTGTCAGTGATCTGTCTCCGATAGTGGCCGATGTGATGGAGCGGCAAGTTGTTGCCGTAGCGCATGATGCTTCGATCTACCAGGCAATGAACTCGATCGAGGAAACCCAGCTGCGCCGTTTGCCGGTTATCGATGCGAACGACCAGTGCCTTGGGTTGTTGTCGGGTTGGAAGGTAAGCCGTTATTTGTTTCCGCCGCGTGAAGAGGCGCTTGCCTCTCGTCACGTGGTGGGTTCGGTGACAGACATTGTTCAGTCTTTCGAAGGCCAATTCCTTGCAGGGGAGCCGGATGGCAAGCGAAGGAATATCTTTCTGATGGTTGCTGCAATGAGCCTCGGAGCTTTTGCCCAAAGGCTCAAAGAGTACCAGTCGAACGAAGTTTTCTTGTTCGTCGGTGACCGCGAGGACGTACAACAAGAGGCTATTCGTGCAGGTGTTCTATGTATCGTGATCACTGGCGGCTTGGGAGTCTCTTCGCAAGTGCGAGCGGCTGCCCGCGAAGCGGGGGTGCATCTTGTTTCAAGCAGATACGATACTGCGACAACGGTTTTGCTTTCTCGGGGTGCTGCAAAGGTGGAACAAATGGTGGAACCCGAATTCACCAGCTTTTCGCCTGAGACCTTGCTGCGTTCTGCGCGCCACATTGCGGCGAACTCTCCCGATTATGTTTTCCCTGTTATCGATGGGCGCAAACGCCTGGTTGGGATTCTGTCGAAGAGCGATTTTCTGAAGCCAATTCCGAGGCAGCTTATTCTTGTCGATCACAACGAACTCTCACAAGCGGTCAAGGGCGCCGGTGATCTGCAAATCATTGAGGTGTTGGATCATCATCGGCTTGCCACCTTTTCGACCGATCTGCCTATTCTTTTCTGGAACAACCCGGTTGGATCTACCAGCACCCTGGTAGCGTTGTCTTATCAGCAGCACGGGGTTGAGATTGACCGGCCGATCGCCGGTCTTTTAATGGCGGGTCTAATTTCTGACACGTTGAATTTGACGTCTCCGACTGCGACTCCGATCGATGCAAAGGTTCTTAACGAGCTGAGTAAAATTGCCGGTGTACGGCCCGCAGAGCTATCGGAGAGCATTTTTGCTGTTGGTTCTCCGCTGCTGACGCTTGCGCCTAACGAAGTAATCGTGGCCGATTGTAAGGACTATTCAGAGGATGGCTATAACTTCAGTGTTGCTCAAATTGAGGAGCTAGGATTTTCGCATTTTTACGACAAGAAGGATGAGCTATGGAAAGAGCTCGAGGCCTATCGCGCAAAACAAAACTACTACTTTGCTGCTTTTTTAGTTACCGACGTCAATACTCAAAATTCGCTGCTCCAGCTGTCGGCGCCAAAAGAATTTCTAGCAACGATTCACTATCCCAGCAGCGGCGAGAATCTTTATGAACTGAACAATGTGGTTTCACGGAAGAAGCAGCTGGTGCCGTATTTGCTGGAGTGCCTGCACAAGATCAAGGGATAGGTTTGGGTTCCGGGTTTCGAGTTCCGGGTTCCGCGTTTCGCGCAGAGGAGTGCTTGTGCCGTGCCGCCTCATTCGAAACCCGGAATCCGAAACCCGAGAACCAAGACCACAGCTACCATGCCTGAGCGTATTTTGAATTGGTTCTGGGTTCCCCCCGAGGATAGAGGTAAGCCGGTTCACTGGTTCGTACGCCTGTCTCTTATACACATCT
>JBKPCS010000096.1:0-39133 GCA_046727495.1 bacterium
GAATAGAGCCGTCCGCAGGCATTGCTTGCTCCATCCAGCCGCCGTCGATGTCAGCGATGTCGGCGTTCCTAATCGGGTGCCGTTAACCCGCCCGTAGCCTCAAGCCAATTGGCAATCTGTGTAACGATTCGACCGGTATTATTGTCAGTGACGTCGACAACAAACTTGGGTAAGAGCGACTGGTCGACAAATTCCTGCATGATCTCCTGTTCGCGGAGAAAGACGTTCAAGTCGTCGTACTGCGAAGGGTTGCTCGAGATCTTCAGACGCCGGGCGCGCGCTGCTTCAAAGGAGCGAGGATTTCGCCAACAAAAGACCAGCCGAAACCCGAGTCGCGCCAGACGTCGCTCCAGCCATGTGAAATCGTAGCGTTTCCCGACAAACAGAAACCGGGAAGCCTGCGTCGAAATATGGAAACGGTCGACGATCCACGAATAATACTTATAGAGCTCAAATAGCTTTACCCAGGTGCGATAAGTTTCGAGCACAATTCCCTCTTCTTCCGGTTCGAAATTAATCAGGCTGGCGCCCCAGGGCGAGGGAGTAAATCCACTCCATTCGGCGGAAATGATCGGGGAATGGTACCGGTATTTCCGCGCTCCTACAATGCGCGGATGCTCATTCAAACCAAAAGCTATATCTGTTTTACCCGTCAGTCGCGTTCCTTCCAAAATGACTTTCGGGCAAAGTTTTATCACCATTTGGGAGGGAGCTTGTTCTGGCCCCGAAGCCTGCTGCATGAGAGGTGCAGCAGGCAAGTTAATGTTTCTTTTCGTAGACATGGTGTGCCTTACTCGTCGCTTGTTTTGAGCTAGAAGGCAATGATCGGGCAAAATGAAACCCACGCCGCAGCGAAACTCCCTCTTTGGCTGGCGCTCTGGCGATCGCTGCGCCCGAAATCAGGAACGACTTGTGTGTCTTCGGTCTCGTCGGCCACCCTCTAGATTTGCGCAAAAAGGGATGTAGATTTTGAAAATTCGTGACCGAATCCGCATTGCACCTGCACCAAAACTAACGCAACGAAATCTTGGATGAGTAGTACTTCCATCTGGCTCTCATTAAGAAACCCGGTGTTCCGAAGACTCTGGTTCACTAGCATTGTGTCCGGTATTTGCGTCTCTGCGCACGACACAGCAGCGACCTGGACAATGAACACGCTGAGCCCATCCATGTTCTTGATCTCGCTGCTCTCAACCATGGCTTCACTGCCTTTCTTCCTGCTTACGCTGCCGGCGGGCGCAATTGCCGACATGGTTGATCGAAGACGTCTTCTTTGCGGGATGAATCTTTGGCAAGCGTTCTGTGCGGGAGGTCTGGCGCTCCTTGGGTTCGCGCATGTCCTGAATCCTTACATTGTGCTTGGAAGCGTATTTCTGCTTGGGGTGGGATTTGCTTTTAATGCGCCTGCCTTTAGCTCGGTCATTCCTGAAGTAGTGTCACGGGAAGAGCTGGCTTCAGCAGTTACGCTTGGCGGATTGCAGCTCAACGTCGCGGCCGTCGTTGGCCCCGCTCTGGCAGCGATCCTTTTGCACCATTTCAATCCGACTGTCGTTTTCGGTCTTAACTCCATCTGTTTTCTTTTCGTGATCGTCGCGCTGTTGCGATGGCGCCCCAGCGACGGACATCCCAAACCGCAGCTAGAGAACTTTTTTGAGTCATTTACCAGCGCGATCCGTTACGTTCGTTATGCGCCCGGGATCCAAGTTATTTTGGCTCGGAACGTTCTCTTTGCGTTCTTTATTGCGGTTATTCCCGCGCTTCTTCCTGTAATCGGATTGAAGGATGCGGGAATGAATTCCTCGGACCTGGGCCTGTTGTTTACCAGCATGGGCATCGGGTCGGCGCTCGGAGTCATCGTACTGATTCCCCGAGCACGCGAGTGGTTCAGTCCAAACATGGTAACGGTCCTTGCCAGTTTGCTTCTTTGTGTTGTTTTCGTGCTCATGGCGGTAGTAAGAGAGGTCCACCTCCTTCTCGGAGTAGCAGCCCTGGCTGGTGTAGCCTGGACGACGGCTGCTGCGGAGCTCTGGGTCGCCGGACAACGAGCAATGCCTGGATGGGCGCGCGGACGAATGAACGCGACCCATATTATGCTCGCGCAGGGGGCAATGGCTCTTGGAGCGTTTCTGTGGGGCGGTTCAGCTGAAGTGGTGGGAATCAGGTTCACCTTGTTTGCCGCCGCTGCCATCTTTTTAGCGAGCTTGGCCCTCGCTCTGCCGTTATCGATCGATTTTGCCGCGCGACTGAACTTGGAGCCCGCCCCATTGACCAGCCAGTATCACGCGATGCTTCATGAGCCCGCTCCTTCAGACGGGCCGGTATCGATCACAATTGCGTTCCAAATCGACTCAAAAGATCGAGAAAAGTTTCTCGCTTACATGCGCCAAGTTCGCTTGATGCATTTGCGGAACGGAGCGTTCAGTTGGCGTCTCGATGAAGACATGGCGAATTGTCATCGGTTTCGGCTTGAAATGCAGGTAGCTTCCTGGTCAGAACATTTGCTGCAGCACGAGCGTTATACAAAGGGCGAACAGAAGTATTGGCAAAAGGTCTGGAAAATGGATACCAGATCTGAAGGGCCTGAGGTTGAGCATTACCTTTCGATCAACAAGGAAATGATGGGTGGGCGGAGGTCATCGCCGTGCGCGCCGCCGCCGACCGGGCGTCCAATCGAGATGCCGATCGAGGAGACAACAGAGCAGGACGCAGAGCGACAGAGAGAACCAGAAGAGGTGACTTGATGGCCGACAGTTCGACTTGGAGCGCGCTTCGGAACCCGGTTTTCCGGAATCTTTGGATCGCTAGCCTGGTATCAGGCACTTGTGTTGCCGCTCACGATACCGCGGCGACCTGGGCGATGAACTCGGTGACACACACACCGATTTTCTTGTCGTTGATGTCGACCGTCGCATCATTGCCATTCTTTTTGTTCACGCTGCCGGCTGGGGCACTGGCCGACATGGTCGATCGCAGGCGTCTGATCTGCACTATGAATGTTTGGCTTGCGATTGCTGCAGGAGGGCTTGCGGTTTGCGGCTGGCTGCATCTGCTTACTCCGGCAGTCATTCTGATCGGGGTCTTCCTTGTCGGCACAGGCTTTGCCTGGAATTCGCCAGCGTGGACGGCAATCCAGCCTGAAATTGTTACCAACGATCAGCTTCCCTCAGCCGCTACGCTTGGTGGATTGCAGCTGAATATTTCCGGCATCATCGGGCCTCTCATTGGCGGCTTCTTGTTACGTTTTCTCGATCCCAGCGGTGTATTTGCAGTTAATGCCGTCTGTTTTTTTCTGCTGATCTATGCCGTGCTTCAGGTAAAGCCGGCACAGGTGACGTCGAATCTGCCGCTCGAGAATTTTTTTGGATCATTCCTCTCTGCGGTTCGGTACGTTCGCTACACACAAGGGATACAGGTCGTTCTGTTACGTAATATTCTGTTTGCGTTCCTGATCTCAGTGATTCCGTCGTTGTTACCGGTCGTCGGATTAAAGAAGCTCCATCTGGATCCTTCTGGCCTCGGAATGATCTTCACGTTTATGGGGATCGGTTCGGTGGCGGCGGCAGTTTTTATGCTGCCTTGGATGCGCGCCCGATTCCATTCAAACATAATCACAGTGGTAGCGAACGCGCTGGTTGCCGCCGTTTTCTTTCTCATGGCTTTCAGCGATGTCGAGTGGATGTTTTTGATCGCGGCATGTCTGGCGGGGGTAGCCTGGACGATGGCTGCATCTGAACTCTGGGTAGCGGGTCAGCGGGCGATGCCGGTGTGGGCGCGTGGCCGGATGAACGCGACCATCATCATGGCGGCGCAGGGAGCGACCGCTCTTGGCGGTATAGTGTGGGGCGGTGCTGCCTCGATGTGGGGTGTGACTTCGACCATCTACGCTGCGGCGCTCCTGGCATTTGTTGGCCTCGGGGTGATTTTCATCCTTTCAATCGATTTCATCGGGGAGCTCGACTTCGAGCCGGCGCAGGTGGGCGCCCACTCGCTCAGGCTAATCCACGTGCCTGGCCCTAGAGATGGCCCGATCGCGATCATGTTTGACGTCGAGGTGGATCGGGCCCGAGGTCGGCACTTACCGGACATCTTGCGTGAGGTCCGGCTGATCTACTTGAGAAACGGCGCGTTCAGCTGGCGTTTGTATGAAGATCTGGGCCGGCCGAACGCTTACCGAGTGGAAATGATGTACCCGTCGTGGACGGAGTATCTTTTGTTGCAGGAACGATTGACTCAAAAGGAGGTCGAAACGATGAGGCAGGCCAGGGCCCTTCACATTGGTGAAGGGCCGCCGGAGTTAAGACGATTCTTGTGCGTAAATCGCGACCTGCATACACGCCGTATGCCGGTTACCAGGCCGTCCTCAATGCCCGAGGCGCCGCTCATGGTCGACAAGGCGTCTCCCTAAAACGTCGCTTTGCGATCTCGACTCTAGCGTTCCGCTTTTATCGCGCTTTCCAACGCATGCCAACCGAGCGTTGCACACTTCAGTCGTTGCGGAAATTTCTTTACGCCTGCCAGCGCCTGGAGATTGCCCAGCTTGATTTTCGGCTCGATGTCCTTGGTTAGGAGATCGATGAATGCTTGCTGTAATACGAGCGCCTCAGCGGTGGTTTTGCCTTTCACTTGCGTCGTCATCAAAGACGTTGAGGCCATACAAATTGCGCACGCTTGACCGGTAAATTGAACCTGCTCAATCGTGCCGTCCTGTTTCTGAGAGACGTAAACAGAAACTTCGTCACCACAGGCTGGATTGTATCCTTCGCCCTTCGTAGCCGGCGGCGGTAACTCGCCAAAATTTCTGGGCCGCTTTGCGTGATCGAGGATGATCGTTTGATATAGCTCGTCTAGTTCCATCTGCCGCGATGTGGTCACCCGCCAAAATAGTCGATCGCTTTTCGAAGCACCTTCAGCAATCGGTCGATCTCGGCTTCGGTGTTATAGAAATAGAAGCTGGCTCGAGCTGAACCAGTCAAACCGAGCTTGCGCATGAGCGGCTGATTGCAGTGGTGCCCTCCTCGGAGCGCGACCCCGAAATGGTCCGCGTAAGCCACCAGATCATGGGCGTGAATCTTTCCGATCTGGAAACTGACAAGCCCGGCTCTGGTTGTCTTCGGTCCGAGCAATCGCATCCCTGGAATAGTAGACAGATGCTCATACCCGATCTGACCGAATAGATGGTCGTTTGACTGAATCGCTTCGCGACCGACCTGATCCAAATAATCCAAAGCGGCTGCCAATCCAATTGCGCCTGCGATGTGTGGCGTTCCGGCTTCGAACCGATGAGGTGGCGGCTTCCACTCGGCCTTCTCGTAGGTCACGCTTGAAATCATCTCTCCGCCACATTGGTAAGGTTCCATCTTGGAGAGTAGTTCTGGTCTTCCGTAGAGAACGCCGATGCCGGTAGGTCCACAGCATTTGTGCCCTGAAAAAGCTAGAAAGTCGCAGCCGATCTCTTCGACATTCAACGGTCCATGTCCGGCGCTCTGGGCAGCATCGATCAATGTCGTAACGCCATATCTGCGAGCTGCCTGGCAGATTTCCCGAACCGGATTGATGCAGCCCAACGAATTCGAAATGTGTGTGAGCGCCAGTAAGCGCACCGGTTCATTTTTCAATCGCTCTTCGGCTTGCGACCAATCAATCGTGCCCTCGTCGCCATGGATCCCAATGTATTCAAGTTTTGCGCCGGTTCGCCGAGCCAAGATCTGCCATGGGATCAGATTGGCGTGATGCTCCATCTCGGTGATCAGGATGATGTCTTTCGGCCCAAGGTTTTGAATGCCCCAGGTGTTGGCAACTAAGTTGATGCCTTCGGTTGTGCCGCGGGTAAAAACGATCGACTCAGGCACTACCGCTCCTAGAAATCTTGCTACTCGGCTTCTGGCATCCTCATAGAGTTTCGTCGCACGCGAACTCAGCGCGTGGATACCGCGATGCACGTTGGCATGATCGTGGCGATAATACCGGTTGATTACATCGATCACCCTGACAGGCCGCTGAGTTGATGCGGCGTTATCCAGGTAAACCAGCGGATGTCCGTTCACCTGCTGGTCCAAGATTGGGAAGTCGCCTCGGTATTTCGTTGCTAAATCGTTGGTCACAACACTGCAATCTCGGCCTGAGCAATCGAGAACTCAAGAGAGTGCTAGTGCTAGTGTGAGAGTGCTAGTGCTAGTGTGAGTGTTAGAGTTAGGGTCATTTAGTACTGGGGCGTACCCTCCTGTCTCTACTCACACTCACACTAGCACTCACACCCTCTATGGACCCTGTTTCCGCCGGCCTTCCTCACCGTGAACCATTCATATTTGTGGACTCAGTCGACCTGATTGAAGCCGGCAACCTCGCTCGTTGCACAAAAACGTTTCAAGGCGATGAACCGTTCTTCCAAGGTCATTTTCCCGGGAATGCAATCGTGCCTGGCGTGCTCATAGCTGAAGGTATGGCTCAAACCGCTGGAATTGCCCTCGGAGGACCGGGAAAGATGTTTCTGCTCACGGCGATCCGGTCACTGAAGTTTACACGCCCAGTCCGTGCATTGGAGCCAATCAATTTTCTGGCAGAAAGAATCGGGGCGGCCGGTAGCTTGATTCAGTGTTCGGTCGAAGCGAGAGTCGAAGGTCAGTTGGTCGCCGAAGGTCAAATCATTTTAGCGGAGTCGACGCCAGCGAATATATCTTAGAACGAAGACTAACTAGGAATTTCAATGAAAAAGACTTTGATCGCAGGTTGCATGCTCAGCATCATGCTGGTTGTGGCAGCTTTCCAGGCTCGAGCCGATGTAAAGCCAGGGGACCCATTACCCTCTCTTTCCCTGAACTATCTCGGACAGCAGCCAGAGCTTACCGGCAAACCGGTCCTGGTAGAGTTCTGGGCGACATGGTGCCCACCTTGCCGAAAGAGCATTCCCCATCTGAACGAGGTCTATGCGAAGTACAAAGACAAGGGATTAACCATTGTCGGCATCACCAACGAGGATGAGGCGACTGTCAAAAAGTTCCAGGAAAAGATCCCGATGACTTACAACGTCGCTATCAACGCTCCGCAGCAACTTCTTCAGCAATTTGGGGTCGAAGGTATTCCGACCGCGTTTCTGGTCGGTAAGAGTGGCAAAGTCGTCTGGACGGGTCATCCCATGGAATTGACCGAGTCGATGATCCAGAAGGTCCTGGAATAGGTCTACCGTCGACGGTCGACCGTCAACCGTCGCGCCGCTGTAAGGCCCCAAGCCCTGGTGCCGAAGTCTGTGTCGTACCACGTCCCATCGAACAAACAGTGGACGGTCGACGGTGGACGGTTGACGGGCAACAGCCTGACCCTCCGGGTCAGGCTAAAAACGGGTTCGTCCTTTTTTCTTCGCCGATCGTCGTCGGGGGTCCGTGCCCGGAAAGCACTTTTGTGTCATCCGGCAGGAGCAGGACTTTTTCGCGGATTCCCCGGATAAGCGTCTCGTAGTCGCCGCCGGGCAGATCTGTTCTGCCGATCCCTCCAGCAAAAAGGACGTCTCCGCCGAACAGCAGGTGATCTTCGGCCAAATAAAAGCAGATGCTCCCCGGGCAGTGGCCTGGGACATGGAGGACCTGAAAATCTAAACCGCAAAGCGAGAGCTTTGGCGTCTCATCGATCAGAAAATCTGCCGTCACAGGTTCCGCTTCGAAAAAAAAACCGAATTTTTTGAAGAAATCGGGGTCTGTTATGAGAGCAACGCTGTCGGGATGGTATCCGACGCGGCATGAAAAGGTCCTTTTTACTTTGGCTGCTTCATCGATGTGATCAACATGGCCGTGTGTAATGAACAACAATTCTGGCCGTCGATTGAGTTTATGCAGCCAATCGGTCGATCCAGCGGGCGCGTCGATCAGGATGTTTCCCTCAGGCGCTTGTAGCAGATAACAATTCGTTTCGAAAATACCACCTACAAATGTCTGAAACTGAAGCATGGGAAATTCCTGGGTTTGCTATCCGTCAGATTTCTGTCTAAATGTTGTGGGATCTCTCAAGGTTCGCTCCGAGCAGCTCAACGCATGAAAACAATCCGTATCGTAACTATTGCAACGCTCATTTGCCTAAACGCTGCCTCTGCATTTGCCGAGAATAAATCGAGCGCAGCAGATCCGCGTCAAGTAGCGATCACCGTTGGAAGGCTTCTCGAGCAGGGACACTATAGCCGCCAGAGACTCGACGCCAGGATGTCGCGCAAAGTGCTCGATTCCTATCTCCAGAATCTCGACTACAACAAGCTTTTTTTCACGCAGGAAGACGTAGATAAGATTGTACGGGATCATGGCGCGACGCTGGGAGACGACATCCTGCTCGGACACCTTCAATCGGCCAAGGAGATCTATGGGATTTTCAGACAACGGGTCGACGATCGCGTCGGCAAAATTCACGGATTGCTAAAAAAGGAATACACGTTCAAAAGCAACCGGACTGTTGCATTGGATCGGCGCAAAGAACCGTGGCCGGCAAATATGGCTGAAGCAGATGCGTTGTGGCGTGATCGGATCGAAGGCGAATTGCTTCAGGAAAAGCTGAACAAACAACCGATCGAGCCGGGGCCTAAAGTGGTAGCGCGCCGCTACGACCAGCTTCAAAAAAGCGTCGACGAGCGGGACGATCAGGATATCAACCAGGTCTTTTTGAATGCTGCCGCCCAAGCCTACGATCCCCATTCCGAATATTTGGACAAGTCAGACCTCGAGAGTTTCGAGATCAACATGAGCCTTTCGCTGATTGGAATTGGAGCGGAACTCCGTTCTGAAGACGGTTACGCGAAGGTGCAGCGCCTGCTTCCTGGTGGACCGGCGCAAATGAGTGGAAAGATCAATGTAGGCGACCGCATCACAGCGGTAGCTCAAGGAAAAGAGGCATTCGTCGAGACGCTCGATATGAAGCTCGACAAAGTGGTGGGCATGATTCGTGGGAAGAAAGGGACTACTGTTCGCCTGCAGATTATTGCCGCAGGCGATCCTTCAAAACGCAAGACCGTGGAATTGGTTCGGGACAACGTGAATCTCACGGAGCAAGCGGCGAAAGCAGAAGTGATCGAAAAAGAGACGCCCGATGGATCAACGAAGAAGCTCGGGTGGATTACATTGCCGTCCTTCTATCAGGACATGGAGAAGAGTCGGAACGGCAAGAGTACTTCCAAGGATGTTGCCGCGCTGTTAAAGCGACTGGAAAAAGAAAACATTCAGGGAGTGGTAGTCGATTTGCGCAGGGACGGCGGCGGTTCGCTGGATGAAGCAATCAAGATGAGCGGCCTCTTCATCAACCAGGGCCCGGTGGTTCAAGTCAAAGATTCAAACGGCGACATCGAAGTTTACAAAGATCGGGAAGGAAACGCACTTTATACGGGACCGATGATTGTGCTGGTGAACAAACTAAGCGCGTCGGCCAGCGAAATCTTTGCCGCAGCGGTGCAGGATTACGGTCGGGCTCTTATCGTTGGAGATTCAAGCACGTTTGGTAAAGGAACGGTCCAGACGATGTTGGAGCTTGGTCGATTCATGCCGATGCTCGGTGGTTCCTCCAGCGAAGCCGGTGCACTCAAGCTTACGGTGCAGAAATTCTACCGGGTGGCCGGAGGCTCTACCCAATTGAGGGGCGTGATCTCTGACGTCAAGCTTCCATCACTGACCGACAATAGCGAATTAGGAGAATCCGCCCTTGAACGGCCGCTGCCCTACGATGACGTAGAACCTGCACCGATCGATATCGCGAACAATCGCAAGCCGCTGTTTGTCGAGGAGCTACGTTCGCGTTCCGCAAATCGCGTCACTCAAGATGTCCAGTTTCAGGACATCTCTGAAGACATTCGCCGGATGAATGAAAGGTTGAAGAACAATCGCCTTTCTCTCAACGAAGCCGTGCGGCGAGCAGAACTGACGAAAGATAACGCGCAACGTGACAAGGAAAAAGCCGACGCGAGGAAGGCAGACGCTGCCGATACCGACAAACATTACGAGCTGACGCTAGCTGATGTGGACAAGCCGCAGCTGAAGCTGATCGAAAAGAAATCTTCCGGCCCTCAAGCCGAGTCAAAGACGGACGCAACCAAACCGGATGCCGGCCAAACTCCGTCCGACGACTCCAGCCCGATGGATGGGAAAATCGCTGGGGCTGAAGATGAGGACGCAAACGCTCCTCAACCCGGCAGCGACGCGATCAAGCGAGAAACACTGAACATCCTCTCAGACTTGATTGACCTGAGCCGCTCGCCGAGGACGGTGGGACGATAAGAAGACGTGTCGGCGTATCGGAGTTAGTAGCGCCGAGGCTGAGGGTGCTGTACTGGCCGCATTAGTCGAGATAGCTTTCTAAGATTTCGGCCACTTGTTTTGGATGGCTCAGTGGAGCGCAGTGGCCGCTGACAATCTCGTCAGGAACGATGCCCAGCCGTTTCGCGACCACTCGCCTGAGGAACTCCGCCGGAAAAAAGCGATCCTCCGTGCATAGAATGAACTTTGTTTGTACGTCCGGCCATTCATTGAGGGGCCACGGATCGGTGGTCGGCAAAGACTGGGTGCGCGCTCTTCGAATAGCTTCTTCAGCTAATTCACGGGGCATATCGTGATAAAAACAGACGAGTGATTCTTCGTTACCGGTCAGGCCGCCGTCTCGCGCCGCCTGTTCGTCCACAGCGGCTTTATAGCCTGTATTAGTCCACCAATCGTCCGGGGCCTCTCCGGGAGAGGGGACCATCCCGGCTAACAGGACCAGTGTCTCGGTCTGGACTCTGGCGGCGACCAACGGAGCAGTAAACGCGCCGAATGAATGCCCTACGACGGTCAGGTTTTTCGCTTGGCCGATAGCATCGATCACGGTGTCGGCGCATTCATCTAGGCTCGCTGCGGCGTCAGGTAGATCGGGTGCAACGACGACGTGCCCATGTCTGCGCAGTTCTGCCGCCAGAAGGTGCCAAGACCAACCGACGTCGCCAGCTCCGTGGATCAAAGCGAAGGTCTTCATCGTTTCAGTTCAGCTATTCTTTCGCCGAACGCGACGGCCCAGCTTGGACAGAGAACAACCGGTTGCGCGGCTTACGCCGATACGCCCATACGCCGACACGTTTTCCTCTACACCGCGCCGCGAGCGTCGCTATGATAGTTCGCGACCGCTACTGCTTCGCCGAGATCGACCGTACCATCGTAGAGTGCCTTTCCGATTATAGTTCCGTAAAGGTTGGGCAACGACGCCAATTCTTTGATGTCTTCGATATCCGCAACTCCGCCGCTTGAAATCAGGTGGCAACGGGTGCTGGCCAGGATTTTCTCCAGCGCTCCAATATTTGGGCCCTGCAGTGTTCCATCTGTAGCGATGTCGGTGAAAATGATTGTCCGCACTCCGACCTTTTCAATTGATTTGATAAAATCGAGTGCATCCACCGCGGTTATCTCTGTCCACCCTTTGACGGCAACCTTACCATCCTTGGCGTCCACGCTGACCGCGACTTGGTCTCCGCCAAACTGTTTAACCAGCTTTTCCAGTAGATCCGGGCTATCTACCGCTCTGGTGCCGATCACGACACGAGACACACCCGCATCAATAAAGGTTGTAGCGATCTCTACTGAACGAATCCCGCCGCCTACTTCCACCGGAATATTAAGCGATTGTACCAGGCGCTTGATGATCTCGATGTTGCGCGTTTCACCGGTAAAGGCCGCGTTCAGGTCTACAATATGCAGGCAGTTGGCGCCTTCTTCCTCCCATCGCTTGGCGATTGCCAACGCGTCATCGGAATAGACCGTCTTCTCTTCAAGCTTCCCTTGTCTCAATTGGACAACCTGGCCGTCGTGTAGATCGATCGCAGGTAAAATGATCATGCTAGTGAACTAACAAACTCTCGGAGGATTGCCAACCCGTTCTCCTGACTTTTCTCTGGGTGAAACTGCGTGGCGAGCAGCCGGTCGCCTACGACAGCAGCTGCAAAGGTCTCGCCGTAGTCGGCCGTCGCCGCCACGATCTTTGAGTCGGCCGGCACGGGAAAATAGGAGTGAACAAAGTAGACGAAAGGGTCCTTGGGGAGGCTAGGGAGGCGGTTCCGCGCTTCTACTGTCCAACGAATGCGATTCCAGCCGATTTGGGGCACCTTCAGATCTCCCGGGCGAAATCGTCTGACTTGTCCGGCGAAGATAGCCAACCCTTCGACGCCGGGTGATTCTTCGCTCGATTCGAACAGCAGCTGATATCCCAGGCATATGCCTAGAAACGGTCTTTGGTCCCTCAGCCATTGCTGGACTGGCTCGAAGAGGTTTCGCTCGTGTAGCTGGCGTACAGAGTCGCCAAACGATCCCACCCCAGGCAGCGCGATAGCGTCCAATTGCTCGGGGAAAGGCCCCTTTGACACCAATTGAACAGTCGCTCCAGCCTTTTCCAAAGCTTTCGCCACGCTCCGCAAATTGCCGGAGCCGTAATCAATCAAACCGACGCTCACAACCTGCCCTTGGAGCTCGGGACGCCGGTTACCCGCTCATCTACCTGACAGGCTAGATCCAACGCCTTCGCGAGCCCTTTAAAGATTGCCTCAGCAATATGATGACTGTTCCTGCCGCGCAGGACATCAACGTGAAGGTTCAGTCCCGCGTTTGTGGTAAAGGCCCTGAGAAATTCTTCAACCAATTGGAAATCAAATCGGCCTATCGAGCCCGCGCCGTCCGGAGCCTCATAGTGCAGGTATGCCCTGCCGCTGAGATCCACGGCGATTCTTACCAGCGATTCGTCCATCGGCAGCAGCGCCCAGCCGTAGCGTCTAATCCCAGCCTTGTCTCCTAACGCTTTCGAGAAACAGGACCCCAAAACGATGCCGACATCCTCAACGGTGTGGTGAAAGTCGACCTCCAGGTCCCCCTGCGCATTAATCTGCAGGTCAAATAGCCCATGTTTGCTGAAAAGCGTGAGCATGTGGTCGAAGAAAGCGATTCCTGTCCTGACTGTGGACACGCCCGAACCGTCGATGACTAAATCGACTGTGACCGATGTCTCTGTGGTTTCCCGCTTGAGCGAGCTGCGTCGTACCGTGCTCATTGAAGAGGTAGAATAGCGCAAACCGGCGTCAAGGTCGAGTTGGAGGGCGGCAGGACCTACGTATCGGCGTGTCGGCGTGTCGGCGTGCAGTCATCGCTAGTGCCGAGCTTCAAGTTTCCTCCTAGAACTCTTCCTCGGACAGCAAGCGAAACGCGCGTTCATCGATTCATCGGCAATTTTTGGGACGCCGACACGCCGATACGCCGATACGCCGACACACTCTTGGCTCCACCTTAACAACGAATGCAAGTTTCCACTTGCATCGTGCCCCAGATGTATGCAAGTAAGTACTTACATGAAGAACCCGGCCGATGGCCCACTCCGTGCCTGCAGCCCGTCCGTCGATCAGACCAGGAAAAGGCTTATCGACGCCGCCGCTCTTGTCCTGTCCCGAAGAGGAATTCAAGGAGCGACTACCAGAGAAATCGCCCAGGCAGCTGAAGTGAACGAAGTCACGCTCTTTCGACACTTCAAAAACAAAGAACACCTGATCTCCGCGGTCATGGAAAAGGGGATTGCCTCAGAAATCGAGCTGATGGATCAACATTCCTCTTGGAAAGAGGATTTACGTCAAAGCGTGGCCGATTACGCCCGCCATTACTACGCACATCTGGAGCAAAAGGAAGCTTTTGCCCGAGCTCTGATCGCAGAGGCAAGAACTCTTCCACAATCGACACAAAAAGTAATCTGTGACGTTATTCTCCCGGTTCGAAAACGGCTTATCTCGATCCTTGAAGATGCGCAGCGGGCCGGCGTGATTCGAAGGGAGCTCGACGCCGAGCAGGCTCTCGACGTCTTTCGGAACGCTCTCTATGCGGGCATGTTGCGGAACACCACAGGTTATCTCCCCAAGAATTACTCCAACCAGGAATATATCGCCACAGTCGTGGATGTTTTTGTCCGCGGAATAGAAGCAAAACCTGGAACGCCCGGCCCCGGCGGGACCAAACGCGAAAAGCCAACCCGAAACCCAGAACTCGCAGCCCAGAACCCGGAACCTTAACCCTATGTCTGAGCAACTTGAAATGACTAAAACGATTCCCTCGCCGCGAGACACTGCCGGAATCGGCGAGATCAGCCGAAGCCGGACCCGCTTAGGAACTGGTCCGAGCAAGAGAACGTTGATCACTTACGGCATCGCAGCAGTCTATGCGCTCCTGGTAGTGGGAGGGCTCGTTTTTATGGCCTATTCCGCTGGTTACCAGTCCACTGACGACGCTTTTATCGATGGGCACATCGTGCCGATCTCGGCGAAAATTGCAGGTCGAGTTCAAAATGTTTATGTGACGGACAACCAGGACGTCGACAAGGGTGCGACCGTTGTTGAACTGGATCCGCGCGATCTGGATGCTGCCGCGCGCCAAAAAACTGCCGCTAAAGAAAGCGCCATTGCGCAGGCGAACGCGGCGCAAGCCGGCTTAGAGCAGGCTATAGCGCACGTGAGAACGATGGAGGCAACGATGGAGTCCGATCGTGCCACGGCAGACGCTGACAAAGCGCAAAACGACAAAGCCGAAAGCGACCTCCGCCGGAATGAGGAATTATTCAAAACTCACGTAGTATCCCCGTCCGACGTCGATCAGTTTCGAGCCGCTGCCAAAGCCAGCGCTGCAACCTTCGAGGCCGCCCAGAAAAAAGTGGCCAGCGACGAAGCCCAAGTCGCGGAAGCCCGCTCCCAAGTGAATGCGTTTGCGGCAGTACTGGAGAGCATTAAAGCGAAAATTGGACAAGCAGATGCTGATTTGGCGGCAGCCCAGTTGAACCAATCTTACACGCTGGTCAAGGCGCCCGAAGCCGGCCGGGTAACCCAGAAATCGGTCGAACCTGGAGCATACGTTCAGGCCGGCCAGAATCTTTTTGCGCTTGTGCCCAAAAATATCTGGGCAACGGCGAACTTCAAGGAGGACCAGATTCGTAAGATGCGCCCTGGACAGCCGGTTCAAATTGCGGTGGATGCGCTTCATGGACAAAAGTTTCAAGGACATGTCGATAGCATCCAGTCGGGTAGCGGCGCTCGCTTCAGTCTATTACCGCCGGAGAACGCAACTGGGAACTACGTCAAAGTAGTTCAACGCGTGCCGGTAAAAATAGTCTTTGATAAGCCGGTTGAGAGTGCGTTGCCGCTCGGACCGGGTGAATCGGTAGTTCCTACTGTAAAAGTCTCTGGAATGGAATTTTCCCCGCTTAGCGTCGCAGCCGCATTTGTGATCCTGGTTGCCGGTGTTTTCCTGATTTTTCGGAAAGGGCTCGGAGGACCATCCCGCAACGGCCGGAACCCAGCCGCTGATCGATAGTCGCCAAACGCGAAACGCCAAACGCCATGCCAGATTCTAGCAGTTCGGCAGCCTCCATGAATTGGAAGCCGGCGGTAAATCCCTGGCTTATCGCCATCTCCGTTATGTTGGCGACGTTTATGGAAGTGCTCGATACTTCCGTAGCAAATGTTTCCTTGAATCACATCGCAGGCAGTTTGTCCGCGAGCACAGATGAGGCGACATGGGTTCTCACCAGCTACCTTGTTTCGAATGCGGTGGTGCTGCCCGCAACCGGTTGGTTGGGACGGCTCTTCGGTCGCAAACGTTTTTTGATTGCTTGTATCGGAATCTTTACTCTGGCCTCCGCGTTGTGCGGTTTAGCCAATAGCCTCGGTTTTCTCATCATCGCTAGAATCTTGCAGGGTGCCGGAGGGGGCGCGCTGCAGCCTATCGCTCAAGCGGTGCTGTTGGAGAGTTTCCCGGTAGAAAAGCGAGGATCCGCGATGTCAGTTTACGCGATTGGCGTGGTTGTGGCGCCGATTCTCGGACCGACGCTGGGCGGATGGATCACCGATAGCTATTCCTGGCGCTGGATCTTTTACATCAATCTTCCCATCGGAATATTGGCCATGTTCCTCTGCTCAATCTTTCTCGAGGATCCGCCCTATCTCAAAAATACGCGGCTCGGAAGGATCGACTTTGTCGGTTTTGGATTGTTGATTCTCTGGGTTGCTTGTCTACAGATCATGCTGGATAAAGGCCAGGAAGATGATTGGCTCTCTTCCGGTTTTATTCGAACTCTGGCAATTGGGGCGGTCATCGGGTTCGCTCTGTTCTTGTGGTGGGAGCTGCGCACGAAAGATCCGATCGTTAATTTGCGCGTTTTGTTGGATCGAAACCTTGCAACTGGTGCCCTGTTGCTTTTCCTGATTGGCGCCATTCTTTACGGTACCACCGCCATCCTCCCGTTGTTCCTGCAGAACTTGCTAGCCTATCCCTCGCTGCAAGCAGGTCTGGTCATGAGCCCACGCGGGTTTGGCGCAATAATTGGTAGCATTGTTTCCGGGGCGATCCTTTCTAGTTCGAAGATCGACGGGCGAGCTTGGATCGGGATGGGATTCGGTATCCTCGCGTTTTCCATGTACCTCTTCGGCGGGCTGACGTTGGATATTTCGCCGATGAACGTTATCTGGCCGATCGTGATTAGCGGGTTCGCCACAACCTGCATCTTTGTCCCTATGACCACTTTTTCTGTGGCGACTGTTCGGCGGGAAAATATGGGCGATGCCACAGGGGTGACTAGTCTGCTTAGAAATCTCGGTGGTAGCGTAGGTATCGCTTTAGTCACGACGGTGGTGTCCCGCAGCGCACAGGCCCACCAGGCGTTGATGGTCGGGCATACGAGTCAGTTCAACCCTACGTTTAATCAGAAGCTCGCAACCATTCAGGACGCGTTGGCTGGAAAAGGGGGTGCTCCAGCAGCTCATGACCAAGCATATGGTTTGATTTATCAGACGCTGCAACAGCAGGCTTCTCTCTGGTCGTACATGGATAACTTCCGAATGTTAGTGATTGTGTGCCTGTTGTGCGTTCCGCTGGTGTTTCTGTTTAAGAAAGCCCAACGGAGAAGCGGAGAAATGGCCGCAGCACATTGATTGGCGGCGCTCCGTCGCCGCCGCCGAGCTTTGAGCGGCTCGATTCGGGACACCGGCGGCGACGGACTCGCCGCCTTACGCTCGTAGCCGGATCTCTACCGTTGGAACATTTCAATGATTGGGCACGGGCCCGTCCGTTTTTGTTTGTCGCACTCTCGCACCAGTCTTGAGAGAGCAGTGTGCATCCTCTTAAGCTCGAAAATTTCGTTTCCAATCAATGTCACTTTTTGAGCGGCGTACTCCCGTATCGTTGCGCATGCGGTTTCGCTATCCACGCGGAGCAGTTGCGCGACGTCCTTGAGCGTGAAACCAACCTCCTGCGCCTTTTTGATGAATCTTATTCGTTTAACCGTTGCCTGTGGGTAATGACGATATTTTCCGAACGCTTTCTTCGGTTCCTCAATTAGCCCCCGTCGCTGGTAGTATCGTATCGTCTCGACGTTTACTCCGGCGCCGGAGGCGACTCTGCCAATTGTCAATTCTGGTTCGTCATCTCGCATCTTCAAAAATTCCTCTTGATTCCGTACCATAGTATGGCGGGTAGCCTCCTTTTCAGGTACTTATGTCTGAGCCAGCAAAAGAGGCCTCTAATCCAACGAGATTTCTGGTGGCGGGAGTGGTTGCAGCGATGGCGGCATCTATTTGTTGGCCCAGTTTTCCTGTTGGCGCTCAGCACTTGTCTAACCTTTGCAGAGACCATCCAGACTGCGCAAAGCAGCGACCCTATTGTTTTATTCAGAGTACCGTTGAAATGCGAGGCGGTACCGGAGATCGGTTGTGGGAGCCTCGCAAAACCGATTCTGCTAGAACTGCAGCGTCAACCCAACATTTCGGAAGCTTGGCTGAACGGAACCGGAACAATTGTCGCGGTTGTAGAAGCAGATGCTTCTGATCGCGACTCCGTAGCCAGCACCGTCAAATCAATTCTGAAAGGGAACGGTGCAGACGGCACGGAGCTTACAGGCGAAGAACGTGAAACAGCGTTGAGAAGTTTCGCATCGCGCACTGATTGGTATCGAGGTGCAGATGTCGACCGGCTCAGCAAACGGGAAGGGGCGGCTATAGCGGCAAGGTTGGTGCGTCGAGTCCAAACCAAGGTTTCGCTGCCGGAGGCGACGGTTCGGGCGCTCGTAGCCGATCTCACACAGGTCATTCAGGAACGCTTCATCAGCGAGGCTAAAACTTCGAAGCAAGAATTTGAGGAAAGCGTTTTGAAAGTTGTGCGGAATAGCCTCGATGAAAAAGGAGTCGCGGCATTCCGAGAGGCGGCAGCGAAAGGCATTCGGCCATTGCCGGAAGACAAAGAAGGGCCAGGAAACAAAATGCCCGATTGCTGCTCAATCAGTTGGGCCGGGCGGGGGCTGTAGAGTGGGCCTGCCGCCAATACCGAGCGGTCGCCATTGATGTCGGCGACGTGGCACGTCCCTACAACAGCAGCCTCGCAGCTCTACCATCCGTTTAGGATGGCCCTCTTGAACCGCATTTACCAGGGGTTCGCTGCGCTCACCCCAGGCCATGATTTGTTGCCGCTCCGGGGTAGCTGGGCTCGTTTTCTAAGCGCCGACAAGGCTCAGCCAGTGTGATCTCGCCATCGCGGGAGAACTCTTGGACTATCCGACCACCCACGCCGCCGACCGTGAAAGGATTAAAGGGGTTGCGAGGCAGCCCTTCCAGCCCGACCTCCTCATAACCTGTCTGGGAATATTTCTCTCGCGAGGATTGTCATCTATGTTGGGGGGACAAGTCTGCCCGCTCGAGGAGCGCTCAACGAGAATTCAATGAGCCTTTTAGACTCTGATCACCCAACGTTACAACTGGATCATCTGGATAACCTGTGGTTCCAGGTTGCGGGTACACTCTGTAATCTACGATGTAATCATTGTTTCATTTCTTGCTCGCCCGAGAATCATACGCTCGGCCTGATGACCTTCGACCAGTTCGAGCCGTACCTGAGAGAAGCTGTAAATCTCGGCGTCAAAGAGTTCTACTTTACTGGTGGCGAACCGTTCACGAATCCCGACCTGCTCAAAATTCTTGAAGCAACCCTCGAAGTAGGTGCCGCAACGGTCTTGACTAACGGGACGCTTTTTTCCACGAAACTGGCTAACGAACTGGCGGCTATGCGAGATGCGTCGACCTATTCGCTCGAATTGCGGGTGAGTATCGACGGGTTTTCGCCGGAAACCAATGATCCAATTCGCGGCCCGGGAACTTTCAAGCGCGCCATGCGGGGAATCAAGTTCCTGCTTGAGGCCGGTTTTTTGCCGATTATCACAGCAATGCGGAGCTGGCCGCTGGAGCGGGACGAATTTCAACTGGCTGGGTTTAGAAAATCTTTGGGCGAGATAGGTTACCGATATCCGCGGATCAAACTTCTGCCTTCGTTGAAAATCGGCCAGGAAGTGTTGCGGGATCGTGGTTACTCCGAGAACGACTACATTACGAAATCGATGATGACGGGCTATGACAGTACCCAATTGATGTGTTCCAACAGTCGAGTGATCAGCACTAAAGGCGTTCACGTCTGCCCAATCCTGGTTGATCAGCCCGATTCAATTCTTGGTAATCGACTCTCCTTCGCGAGACAGACATTTGAGCTTCGACACCAGGCATGCATGTCCTGTTACCAGTACGGTGCTCTTTGCTCAAACGCATCCTCGACCGCTTTAGATTTGGAAAAGATCAGGTGATGCCATTCACAAACCAGAGCCTCGGGAGTGAGGGAGCGGTCACCCAGGAATGTGTCGCTTTTTTCGGCGGTGTGTACAGCAACTACCTGGCTCTGGAGGCTATTCTCGAAGACGCAAGTAGGCGCGGAGTACAGCAACTATATTGTCTCGGAGACCTCGGCGCATTCGGTCCGTTCCCGGATCGTGCCTGCCAGATTCTGCGCGACTCTGGGATACCGGTCATCCAAGGTAACTACGACAACTCGGTCGGAAACGGACTAGCGGATTGCCGGTGTGGCTACACAGATCCTCGTGACAATTACTTCGCTAAACTCTCCTACGATTACACGTTCCAGCATACGAGCAACGACAACAAAACCTGGCTCCAGAGACTTCCTGCACAGGTTCGGATTCAAATTGGTCCTTTTCGCGTTTTGCTCTGCCACGGATCGCCAAGGAAAATGAATGAATTTCTCTGGGAAAGCACAACCTCAAATGCTTTTCTCAATTGGTTACTCGAGAAATACGATACCGATATCATCGTTGGAACTCATACTGGTTTGCACTGGCATCGGCAACCCGCGCCGGGCAAACATTTTATCAACTGCGGTGCGATAGGACGTCCTCCAAACGATGGGCGGACAAGCGTTGTCTATTCGATTATAGGCGTGAAGTTTGCCTCGGAACCCTTGGGGGCAAAGTGTCTTGAAGTGACTTTCGTGCGGTTAGCCTACGACCACGAGCGTCTCGCACAGGATATGGCTGCCGAGGGGCTGCCGGAAGAATTCATTGAGACGATTCGTACGGGCTGGTGGACCACGTGCAATGAGATCCTTCCCGCGAAAGAGCGCGCTCGCGGTGTCTACTAAGATGGTTTCTTCGAGTAAGCGGCATCATCATCCTACGCGAAACAGGTGCGTGATCGGAATAATGATCAAAGCCCCTAGGACCGGATCTTCCAAGACGCGGCTCTGCCCGCCTTTGGAGCCGCACGAAAGTGCTGCACTGAGTCGATGTTTTTTTCAAGACACGGTTGCAAACGTCCTTTTTCTCGAAAGGAACGGAGTCGCAGGTGCGGTCGTTTTCACACCTGTTGAAAGTGAGCACGAATTTAGAGAGTTGCTGCCCAACGATTTTCTGCTCGTTCCTCAACGCGGTGAATCACTCGAGGACCGCCTGCATCACGCTGCCGAAGACCTATTCCGCGCCGGATTTGAGTCTGTCTGCTTGCTGGGATCGGATAGCCCGACACTGCCGCTGTCGTACCTCGACCGGATGGTCGAATATTTGTACTGGTCTGAGAATGGTGTCGTTCTCGGTCCAACCTTTGATGGCGGCTACTATGCAATTGGGTTGAAGAGTCCCTGTCGCCGCCTATTCGAAGGGATCGATTGGAGTACCGATCGTGTTTTCGTACAGACCAAAGCTCGCATCGAGGAACTAGCTCTTCCGCTAATAATCCTTCCGGCGTGGTACGATGTGGACGATGGCCCCGCTTTACAAAGGCTTGTCGACGATATCACTTCGTCGGAAGATGAATCGGCCTTCTATTCAGCGAATCGCGCGTCCCACACACGAGCTTTTCTGAACTCACATTTTTGGCACGGTCGAAGACAGGCGAAAATTTCGCGTGAGGGCGCGGTCTAGCCCCTACCAAATCGGCCTCATCATCGTCCCTGCCCGACTTAGCCTCCTCCTTCGCCGAGGCTTCGACCGACCGGTTGGCGAAGTTGGACTGAGCCATACCGTGCGCTCTACGAGCAACATCAAAGAATCTCGCGCAGAGGTCGCTGAGGAACGCGGAGGAAATAGGGTCTAATGTCTTTCTCTGCGTTCCTCGGCGGCCTCAGCGTGATACTAATTATGGACCCTGCCCTCCGAGGACGAGCAGTTCGACAACCGCTCCCCAACTATTTTGCCGGGCCTTTGGCCGCTGCCCCAACAGGACCGGTTACTTATGACAAACCGTCCTGCGGAAGATTTTGTTAAATTGTTCCGATCGGCGTCGCTGTTGCCACCATCAGACCCCAGACTAGATCAAATTGTACTTTCTTCGCGGCACGGATCTCAAAGCCGGTCGAAACCAGCATGCGATGAAATTCGCGTTCGGCGTAGCAGCGGTGATAGGAAGGCTCTATCCGTCTGAAAACCGCATCAATGAATTTGCACATCAAATAATCTTTACACCAATCCAGAATAACCACGGCTCCACGAGGTTTCACGACACGCCGCATTTCCGCCAAGCTCGCATAGGGCGAATCGAAATAGTGTAGCGAGCTCGCCGAAACAACGACATCAAAGCCTTCATCCGGGAACGGCAACGATGAGGCGCTGGCGGTGAGAAACCGAACGTTCGGATAGCCTTGATTCTTGCGGCGAGCAATCTCCAACATTCTTTCAGAAAGATCGACACCCACAATTTGCTGTTGTGGATGTTCTTTTAGTACGATCCGCTCAAAGTGTCCGGTCCCGCATCCGATGTCTAGAACAGAGGCTTCCGGGGGAATTGCAATCCACGACTTCAAGAAACCGAGCGTTTGTTCGATGTAACGGCTCCACTGGCGATCGTATATCTCCGCTAATCGATCGTGCCGGTCGCGGACGGCCGTGTCGGTCATGGCGTAATATTCCACGGAATCCTGAGTGTCCAAAGGGACGCACACCTGGTGCTGTCGGTCGCAGCTAAATCGCGTCGTCGCTCGGTCCGATTGGTTCATCTGGGTGTTGGTGGCAGGGCCTGCCGAAGAGCCGTGTGTGCGCGTGGGCATTTCTGGTTAGGAATAGAATCGGGTTCCAATCTCTCTTCCTCTACGGCGCTCGATAATTAACGGTGGCTCGTCGCGGGTTCAGGTCGCGCAGAAGCGCGACCGCTACCGACCAAGGGGTGCGAAATCCTTCGCGCTTCTGCGCGACCTGAACCCAACGCTGCCGCCCGGCCGACTATGCGATAATCGCGTGAAAAGATGTTGAGGCCCTGAGACTTTGGAAGTTGTCATTACGAATTATTCGTCATGCATGAAACGAAAGGCCTCGGCCTTTATAATGTAGTCGTTGTCGGTGGCGGCACTGCGGGCCTCGTAACTGCCGCTGGCACCGCTGGGCTTGGCGGACGCGTCGCTCTGATTGAGCGAAATAAAATGGGAGGCGACTGTCTTAACTACGGCTGCGTGCCGAGCAAGGCCCTCATCGCCTCCGCGCGTCTGATCGATCGGATTCGGCATGCATCTAGATGGGGTCTGGATGAGCCGGTACCGCGGTTTGCATTCGAAACTGTTTTTGAATCGATGCGGTTGCGGCGCGCTAAGATTGCACCGCACGATTCGGTCGATCGATTTGAGTCGCTAGGCGTTGATGTTTTCTCCGGTGAAGCGAGCTTTGTCTCGCCACATGAGATCGTAGTCGATGGCAAGAGATTGCGCGGAAAATACTTCGTGATTGCTACCGGAAGCCGGGCGGGTATTCCACCGATTGAGGGATTACAAGACGTGCCACTTTTCACGAACGAAACGATTTTCGATGGGCTACGCACAAAACCCGCAAGCATGATCGTTTTAGGTGGTGGCCCGATTGGCTGTGAGCTAGGGCAAACCCTCGGCCGCCTCGGAGTGGCCGTCACCATTGTCGAGTTCGCGCATCAGATTTTGCCCAGAGAAGACCGAGAGGTAGCGGATTGGATGCAGCGTCTGCTGGAGAGAGAGAGGATCGTTGTGTCGCACTGTACCGAACCGAAGCGCGTGCAGATGCGGGGTAGACTTGTCTGTCTCGAAGGATTGGTCACGCCACCGGAATCTGGCGAGAGCACGCCGGGTGCTTTTTGAAGCCGATGCAATCCTCGCGTCGACCGGGCGCATTCCGAATGTGGAACGGCTGAACCTGGAGGCCGCAGGCGTGAATTTCAACTCGCGTGGTATCGAGGTAAACGCTTACATGCAAACTTCGCAGCCGCATATTTATGCGGCAGGAGATATCGTAGGTCCGTACCAATTCACGCACACCGCCGATGCACAGGCCCGGATCATAGTGAGAAACATTCTGATGCCATTTCAATTGCTGCGCCAGAAAATGGACTATGCAGCGGCGCCGTGGTGCACTTTTACGGATCCCGAAATCGCGCGAGTCGGCCTGAACGAGACCGAAGCGAAGCAGCGAAACATCCCGTACGATCTAATCGAGGCGCCTGTCGATGGACTCGATCGCGCAGTTGTCGAACGCGAAGAGCTTGGTTTCATCAAAGTCCTGACAGCAAAAGGAACGGATAAAATTCTCGGTGTGACAATTGTGGCTGCGCACGCTGGCGACGTGCTCCACGAGTTCGTGCTCGCGATGAAACACCGCATCGGACTTAACCGGCTTGGCACAACGATTCATGCGTATCCCACCTTCGCCGAACTAGTCCGAATGGTTGCCGATTTGCACAACAAGAAACGCCTGACTCCATTCGCGAAGAAGGTGTTCATCTGGCTCTACGAACGTTCGAGAGCCGGTTCTGGAGTCACACGCTGCTAACGAGGAAAACCACCGTGCCATGATTTCTGTCATCATTCCTACCTACAATGAGGCTGGCGCGCTTACCGCGACTCTCGACTCGGTCGCAGAAAATTACGGAAGCAAAGAAGTGATCGTAGTCGATGCGGGCAGCAACGATGGCACCGTTGAGTTAGCGAAGCACAGGGCGGACCACGTTTTGTTCAGTGCGCGAAGGCAGCGGTCATATCAATTGAATATCGGAGCTAAACATGCATCTCGAGCAGCACTGCTCTTCTTACATGCCGATACCATGCTACCGGCTTCAGCGCTCGATCGTATCAAGCGGACTTTGATGAATGATCAAATCGTCGGCGGCGGATTCAGTCGACGCTACAATTCAGAATCGTGTTTCCTGAGAGCGACGTGTTGGCTGGCGAGTTTGCGGACCCGATGGACCGGATGGTTTCTTGGCGATCAGGCGATCTTTATCCGTCGCGCGAAGTTTGAAGAGCTGGGTGGTTATCGCGATATCGACCTGTTCGAAGATCTAGAGTTTTCAAGGCGGATGGCGAAAACGGGCCGGTTAGTTACGTTGAAACCAGATGTTATCTCTTCTGCGCGAAGGTTCGAGTCTCGCGGAGAGGTGGTTACCACCTTGTCGGACTTCTGGTTGACCTGCCGGTACCTGGCAGGAGGCAATCCGAATGCGCTTGCTAAGGCACTGCGCAGGCTTTCCGAGCAGGACCGGTTTTTTGATGCGGCAGATTCTCACGATGCCGGTAAGCGTCCGGCGAATCTTGGCTGATACCCATGGCAGAGATGGACAATAGAGAGCGGTATCAGACTAAGCGGAAAGCGGTCTGCGGGAAAGGGATTGGTTTGGGAATCCTGGCCATCACGTTGTTGATTGGTGTCCAAGTACTGCCAGTCGCCGATTGGCTCGCGAAATTCAATAATTGGGTCGCCGGTTTGGGCGTCTTAGGCATTCTCCTCTTTGTGGTGGTTTACGTCGTTGCTACTGTGCTTTTCTTTCCGGCTTCCATCCTGACGGTCGGTGCAGGTTTGATCTTCGGGGTGGTCCTTGGAACCGTTGCCGTGTCGATGGCTGCCACAGTAGGAGCAGCCTTGGCGTTTTTGATCGCACGCTATCTCGCGCGAGATTGGATCGAGCAGAAAGTGGCCGACAACCCCAACTTTAGGCGGATTGACCATGCTATTGGCGAGCGAGGCGCTAAGCTTGTATTTCTATTGCGTCTAAGTCCGTTAATTCCCTTTAACTTGAGTAACTATTTTTATGGTCTGACTTCGGTAAAATTCTGGCCGTATGTCCTGGCGAGCTGGATCGGTATGTTTCCCGGCACGCTGCTCTACGTCTATCTAGGTGCGGCGGGTAAAGCGGGCTTGCTTGGGGCTGCAGGACGACCTTCCGATCGTTCACTCCTCGAGTATACACTCTTTGGCGTCGGCCTGATTGCAACTGTCATCGTAACGATTTGGGTGACACAGATCGCCCGCAAAGAACTGAGCAAAACGAGGTGAACCCGGAGTGAAGCTGAAAATACTATTCCTCGCTCTCCTCTGCCTGTCCATGGCGCCGAGGTTATGTCTTGGATCTGAAGGCGCGGGAGTGCTTGTTCCAGCTGACGTCTCACCCGAAGCATGGAACAGATTGTTAAAGAAATATGTCAATGACCGTGGTCTCGTTGCTTACGCGGATTGGAAGAAGAACCAAACCGACATTGGGGCATTGGATGACTATCTCAAACAATTTGCAGACAATCCGCCGGCGCCGGCCACCGGGAACGGTGCAGCGGCATCGCTGATCAACCTGTATAATGCGGCCGCTATTCGTTGGATACTCGTCAATTACCCGACGGAAAGCATTATGGCGCTTCCCAATTCATTCGGTTCCAAGCGTTACGGTATCGGCGGTCGAAAAGCATCGCTCGATGACATCGAACACAACACACTGCGGCCGCTGCTCGGTTATCGCACTCACGCTGTGCTCGTTTGCGCAGCGCGCAGCTGCCCGCCGCTCCAGCGCTTTGCGTACACCGGGTCCCAGCTTGATCGGCAGATCGATACGGCCTACCGAGCCTGGTTCGCTCGGGAGGACTTGAACCGGTTTTTGCCGGAGCAAAGAAAGGTCGAAATATCTAATATCTTTAACTGGTACAAGGGCGACTTCGATAAAGCCGGCGGAGTGGGAAAGATCCTCGTCAAATACGCGCCGCAACAATATCGGGATTTTCTAACGACTGCGGATTACAAAATCAGCTACCTTCCTTACAATTGGGGGCTCAACGATCAGGGTAGTCACGGCAACGATTACAGCCGAAGCAAAATGATTTGGGACTTCATCCGGAATTCTCTGTAAGATTTTTGGGCTATGAGAATTGGCGAACTTGCCAAATCGGTCGGTGTGGGCGTCGAAACCGTTCGATATTATCAACGGATCGGGCTCCTCGGAGTCCCGCAGAAGCCTTTTGGCGGCATGCGCTCCTACAGCATCAAGGATCTTCAAAAGCTGCGTTTTATACGGCGCGCCCAGCAGCTGGGTTTCTCCCTCGAGGATATTCAAACGCTGTTAGAGCTTTCGAGCTTCGAATGCGAGCAAGTCCAAAAACTCGCCTCCGACAAGCTAAAGGCAGTTCACGAAAAGCTCGTCAGCTTCGCAGGATCGAAATTGCCCTCGATAACACGCTTGAGCAATGTGCGAAACGCAAGGTCAGCCAGTCATGCCCCGTTATCGAAACATTAACGGAATGATGAAATAGCCGTTGACACCGTACCTTGGTACGGCGCGTACGCTTACCTTATCGAAAATCCTAGCCTTGAGATCAGCGATGACCGTTTCCATGTTCAAAATGAAAAATTCGGCGAACATAACAAGCAGCGCCTTCCTCGTCGCCGGAATCTTAACGGCGCTTGGAGTATCGATATGTTGCCTAGGCCCGCTCCTGTTACTTACCATTGGGGTAAGCGGAGCCTGGATCAGCTCTCTGACTGCGCTTGAACCTTACCGGCCAATTTTGATAGGGCTTACTTTGTTGTCTTTCGCGTTCGCAGGTTATCGCCTCTATTTCGCGAAAGAACTTTGTGCGCCCGGCTCGGCCTGCGCCAATCCGCGCGCTTTAAAACACCAACGTTTGGCGTTCTGGATTGTTGCAGTCTTCGCGCTCAGCCTGATCGTCGCGCCATGGATTGCCCCGCTATTTTATTCACTATGAAACCATTTGCTTCCCGCTTTTTTCTGATTGGCGTCCTCTCGATGCTTCCATTTGTTCTCGTTGCCGGCACCGCACAAACAATCACACTCGATGTGCAGAATATGACGTGTGCAGTTTGTCCGATTACGGTTAAGCGGGCGTTGGTAAAAGTGCCGGGCGTGACCGCTGCGAACGTCGATTTCGCTAAGAAAACCGCCACCATTACCTTTGATCCGGAGAAGGCCAGTCCTGCTTCGCTAATTAAGGCCACGTCGGACGCTGGGTATCCTTCCACGGTGCTCAACTGAATGACTAATGAACCGGCCTGTTCTGCAATCCCTACTGGAGTGCCCGATCTGCGGTTTTGCCAAGGAAGAAACGATGCCGACCAATGCATGCCAATTCTTCTACGAATGCTCAAAATGCAAGACGCTGCTCCGCCCGAAGCCTGGCGACTGTTGTGTGTTTTGTTCTTACGGCTCAGTGAAATGTCCGCCAAAGCAGGATGAAAATTGTTCCTGCTGCTCTTGCTGAGAGTTTCGTGGCTTTTGCGCCCGATGCAAAGTTCGGCTTAGCCGTTTTGTACCCCTATGTCGCTCCCGTGACAACACTTGGCCAGCTCTTCGGCAAAGCACTGGAGCATCGCCAGCAAGCGTCTCTCCCTCGAACAAACCGTCACGCAATGGAAAAAGCATGCCCAGTCGATTCTACCCTTCGATGCGGCGATGCCTCTCTCCTTCAACCGGACCGAGTCACCGGCGCTGATAGAAAGCGATGTTCGAAGTATCACCAAATTGGCCGCGGGGAAAAGCTCCTCCGGATGGGTGCCCGATCGGACCGGAAGAGATTATTCCGGCTGGGCATATCGATGACCGGTGGGGCGGCTTGCATATGCTTCTGCCGCGGGGAAATTCTTGATATGAGAGGTGCGGCGGCCGGACTTATTTCGACGGTGAGGTCCTCTAGGAAGCAGAAGCTCTAGCAATATGCTCGTCAGTGTCATCGTTCCGACGTTGAACGAAGAAACTTGTATTGTGGAGACTATCCGCTGTATTGAGCGACTCTCCGGCGAAAAGGAGATTATCGTCGTGGACGGGGGCAGCACCGATCGAACAGTCGCGCTTGCTTTTGCGCAAAACGCGCGAGTGCTGCAAGCGCCCCAGGGACGCGGCCCTCAAATGCACACCGGAGCTCTTGAATCGAAGGGAGATGTTCTTTGGTTCGTTCACGCCGACACCATTCCTTCACCACTTGCCGTGGAGGCCATTCGTAAAAGTCTGGAAACCAAATCTACGGTAGGAGGCAATTTCAGTGTCTTGTTCGATGGCCCGTCGCGGGCCGCCCGGCTGCTCACTGTTATCTACCCGCTGTTACGCATCCTGGGACTTTGCTACGGGGATTCAGGTATTTTTGTCAGGCGAGACGTCTATCACCGGATAGGGGGGTTCCGTTCACTGCCGCTTTTTGAAGACCTGGATTTGCTGAGACGCTTGCGCAAAGCCGGTCGTTTCGTTCATCTGAACTGCAAGATCGTAGCGTCGTCACGCCGATTCGAGCACCGCAATTTTGCGCTGATGTGGTTGCATTGGACAATTCTGCAGATGTTGTATTGGTCGGGAGTTTCCCCGAGTTGGCTGTCGCGCTGCTACCCGCATATTCGTCGCGCGAAAACCTGATTACAGTGCGGCGAAGCCGCGACCACATGTGGAAACGCCGACATCGCCGAACCGATTCGTATTCGATCTCGCACTCTAACTCGTCCTCGACGGTAGAGCTGAAAAGTTTCGGCCAGCTAGCTAGGCGCGCGGCACGGCTAAGCAATCCCGCGTTGGCGGGGCCTACCATCGTGGGGATTGGCATATCATCGATAGGATCGCGCTTTAACCGCGCGCCTGTAACGGTTCGCGTCGCGATGCGGGCGCGTCCATAGAGCTAGTCTACCAGGGCTTCAAGGGCCGCACCCTTTCCTTCTACACCGCGGAAATACCAAGGCACCATGGCGATCGCGCCAATGAGCCAGAAAGCTGCCAGTAGCGCCAGGGCAGCTAACATCCCCGCTCCGTTGGCTACGACGGTTAACGCAACCGGGGCCAGGAAAGCGCCGATACGTCCCACTGCAACGGACAGACCGATACCTGTCGAACGCAAATGGGTCGGAAAAAGTTCCGAAAATGTCGGATACGCGGAAATCCAACTGCCAGTGGCAAACAGATTAGCCAGCGTGAATGCAGCCAACACCCAGTGCCAATCGCCGGTACGTGTCGCAAGTGCGAGCAAAAGGACACCCGCAGCGGCCAATGTGTAGAATGTGGGGACGGTGATTTTGCGCCCGATCTTATCGAGCGAAATAGCCGCCACGACCCCACCAATCAGCGCTCCGAAATTGCCAATCAAATAAAACCAAGGAACGAATTGCGAGGGCACAGCAACCGCTGGCAGGATGAACAACGCTAGAAAAGCGAATAGACCATAATAGCCGGCGGCCTCTGAGAAATCCAAAAGACTGCCCAAGGCCGTGCGAGCGGGGTAACGCGTGGTTAATTCAAGACTTTGCTGCAAGAAGCTTCTCGGCTTCTTTGACGGAACCGCAGGAGTGCTCGGAGCGAGATCCCGGTTGCTAAAATCCTCGAAGCGCCCATTTTCTACATTCTTAACGACCGCTTCGGCAGCTTCCAGGTTGCCTCGCGCGAGCAGCCATCTGGGCGATTCGGGAATGTAACGACGGACCAACCCCGCGCCCAACGCGATCACCGCGCCAAAACCAAACGCCGCGCGCCACCCGAAGTCCGGTGGCAAATTATTGAGCAAACACAACGTCACCAAAGCGGCCAAGATCGCGCCCAGCGACCAGAAATTCATCACAGTGGCGTTAGTTTTCCCGCGATGTCTGGACGGAATGAATTCGCTAATCGCGGCATTAATGGCGGCGTATTCCGCCCCTACGCCGACCGCAGTTAGCAAGCGCAGCACCATGAACGATCCGTACCCCCACGCGAACGCGGTCAAGAAAGTAAACAGGCCGTATAGGAGCAACGTAAGCAGGAACAAGCGCCGGCGGCCGAATCGGTCAGCCAGGTAGCCGAAAAGGTAGGCGCCAACCATGATGCCTACGAACCAGATACTGAGAATCCACGACGCTTGCAGGTTTGTGAGACGCCACAGATCGCGGAGCGCGCCGATGACATTGTTAACGATAGTGACTTCAAAAGCGTCCAACAACCAGCCGATACCCAGAGCCACCGTAATAGCGGTGTGAACTCGATTCCAACCCACGGTGTCCAGTCTGGTTAAAAGTGTAGTCATTATTGTCTCGGTCATTGTGGATCGATCGCCCGTCTTATGGCTGAGACTTCTCGTGAATCAGATAGTTTGTGTATCCAGAATCCTTATCAGCGGCGCTTTTTGGGTTTTGCGTGCAGAAGAACGTCGACCTCAAAGATAAAATGATTCCCGCGATCAAGCTGGTCCTCTGATTGAAAATCATGTTTGCCAAGCCTTGATGACAAGTGGCTTCACAGACGCCGTTCCCAATTTCTCGGGTAATCCGGCATGTATAGAGCGAGACTGCGACTGGCCAAACTATTCCCGGTCTAAATTACCCCGCCCAGATTGCCGCGAAACCCGGGGAATGACCGTCGCGCGCAACGCCGGGAGCTGAGCAGCTTCCCGGCGAACCCTGAACCAAACAAAACCAGCTATTTCTCCATAGTGATCAGGCGTTTAGCCGTCCCTCGCAGATCGGGTTCTGCCAGCTCCGGTTCGGGTGCCAACGGATAGCGCTGAGCGCCGGGCCGGGAAACAAATGCAGCCCGCCAACCCGCCCATAAGGCACCGGCGACGTCCCAGCCGTGAGCAGCCACCAACATACACTCGTTAGGCGCGAGACCATCTTGCCTGCAGCCCAGTTATAGACTTTCCGGTGTGGCTTGAAGAGGCGGACTTCTTCAATGCTAAGTCCTGCCTCGAACAATTCCTCGAGTCCCGAGTTCCTGATCTGTGCATCGATGGCCGCTTGGGACGAGTTTGTCAAGGTCACCATCCGAAAGCCTTCTTGTTTGAGGTCTCCGAGCGCTGAAGCTGCATCCGCGTGTGGAGGGAGAGATTGCATCGGGAGCATCGCGCTGCGCGCTGCTTCTTGTGAAAGGGAGAGCTGGTTGTTCCGAGCCAGCATCATCAGGGCGGCAGCGCCGATCTCCCCGAAATCGTTATAGTGATCTCCGACTGTAGCAACGAGAGAATATTGCAGCGTCGTGGTAAACCAGAGCGGCAAGAGATCCGATCGCCCGCCCAGCGCCTGCGCTACATTTGTTCTCATCGCTTTGAGATCGAGCAAAGTCTCGTTCACATCAAAAAAGAGCATCGTTGGTCTTTTCATGACATGCTTAGGGGTAGAATTTGCGGGTCGTTTTCCGAACCTTTCAATTCCGCAGTAACACACTCCGCTTGCGCATCCGTACGATGCGCCGCCGGACCAGCCAGCCCATCGCTCCCAGAACGAGAATTGCGCCGCCGATCAGGAACGGTTTTTGATATCGTTCGGCCAAATCCAGGAGCGCGTTCCGGGGGCGGAAGTCAGCGGACTCGGCTGTTGGTTTAGCGGCGCGGTCGATACGAGCTCTTATTGACTGCAGCATCTCATTGTCGGGCCAGGCGTCTCCCGCTTGACCCAAAAGCGAGCGGGCTCCGGCGACATCCTGAGCATCAAGCGCCCGAATTGCGTCAATCGCGAGGCCGATCGATTGACGATATTTCTCGATTGGCAGGCTTCGAAGCGCCGTTAGTTCCTTGTCAATCTGGCGTACGATTTCTTCGAACCCATTTTCTGAATGCGGAAGAACCGGAGCCCAGCGAACCCCGTGCTCCCTTTGCTCGACAATGGTCGCGTCAATCCGATCCGCCTCGCGCCGGTGAGCGGTTAGCAAATCCTGGCGAGCCTGCTCCGGAAGCTCTTGCAGCGCGAGGCCAGTTTGCAGGAGTTGCAGCCGAAAATCTTGACGTCCACCTATCTCGATCTTCCGTAGCTGCTTCATCAGTTCGATTGCTGAATCAATCGAATAAACGTATGCGCGCGATGCCGGATATCGGATGCGAAGGTTCTCAAATGCATTCAAAGCGCCTGGCCGGTCGCCCCTCGCAGAAGCGGATTCCATCGCCTCAAGCGACATTGCTGCATTGACCTGATATTTCTCCGGATCTAATTGGTCTTGCCTCAGCCATAGCCCGGCAATTTTTACGGATCCAGCCATCGCAGAATCCCTGTCCGCCTGCAGCGCTGCTCCGATCCGATCCAAGTCGCTTCGAAACTTGCTATTTGGGTACTTCGCTCCGAATGCTGGTATTTTTCGATCGAGCAGTTGCGCGAAAACTTCTGGACCGAGCGCTGTTTTGATATCGGCCTCTTTCCGTAATGCGAGAAATGCCAAGGTCTCGGCCGAATCTGGAAGGCGTTCTTGGAGATCGGTTCGCATAACCGACACCGGAGCCGCTTCGCTAAAAAACGGTTTTACTGTCACGGTCTGATCATCCTCTCGCACGACCGCGCCATCGATCCGGTCACCCGACTTAAGAACGAAAGTTTCTCCAAACGACAAACCGACTGTGAAACAAAGAGCCAAGAAAGAGAGGGAACAGCGATACATCTCCGATTGATCCCCACCATAACCTCACAAATTTCGTTTGGTAGCGGTTTTTGCGTTTCGCGTTTCGCGTTTCGCGTGACTTTCAAGGCGAATTCAACGTCGAAAGTCACGCTAAATCGTGACCCTATGGACGCTGCAATATGGCCCTCGATCGGTGGAATCGCGATTCGCGCGACCTCTTTCGGCCGCCATGCATATTCGACGCCGCTTTGCCAATACTCCGTCCGCGAAACGCGAAACGCCAAACGCGAAACGCCGAACGCTACCTATTAGGCCGGAGCCGCCGATGCAAACTCCAGAGAACGCATCCAAGAAAGACTGCAGTGAACCCGTTGATGACAATCGAATTGAATGTGAAAATGCTCATCCTCCGTCCCCAGTAATGCTTTTCCGGACCGAAGAACACGTTGCGCGGCTGGCTAGTGTAGTCCCTCTGCTTCATCTGGGCATCCGTAAGCATGTCAGCGATCTTACGATTCTGGAAGAGCTCTTCCGCCGTAACCTGGTCCTGCCCTGACACGAGCTTCGATCGATCAAGAGGGGCGCCATGGATGATCCGATCGATCTCGCGCAGTCGTTGATTTATCTGGGCCGTGTCCTTACCCGCCAGGCCAGACAGGATTGCCAGCGTCTCCTTCAGATCATCAAGCCGATCGGCCTGCTGCTGGTTAAGGTCTTTCTGTTTCGCCAGGTTTTCGATCTGGCTGGTTAGAACATCTTGCCGTCGCGTGTACGGATTCAGTTTTGCTTGCGCGTCAACCATCGCTTCATACGACCATCGCATCGGAATGAACTGGCAAATGAGCGGTACTTCGACATCGTGCGGCTTTTTCTGGCCGCTGACCTGCTCTCCCTTGCTTGCTGCCTGATCTCTGGTCAGAACATAGAGGAAATCGAGGTTCCGATTCATTTCCTCGTACTTGATCAACGCGCCGCCCAGAATGATCTGCGGAATCAGGACCAAAGGCACAATGTTTGCCGCGGTCTTTGCGTCGTTGACCAATGATGAAATTAGGAGTCCGCCTGCCACGCCCGCGATGGCGGTAGTACTGGTAAACCATAGATCGATCCAGAACAGTCCGCGGATCTCCAGAATTGCGTTTCCGATGGCTAGAAAAAGAGCGCTTTGCACGATGGCAAACAACGACAGCGCCGCGAACTTCGAAGTAATGTAGTACGGAAGATGAATATTCAGGTTTCGTTCTCGCTGTAAAATCGTTCGGTCGCGAATGATGTCATCGGCACTGTTGGTCAGTCCAAGAAACATCGTGGCGACGAGCGCGAGAAAGAGATAGGTCGGGATGTGAAAGGCGGAAGCAAAGTCGTATCCCGAATCCTCTGCATACCGAAGCACAAAAGCGATTAGCGCAGCGAGCACCGGTGCCTCAAAAAGCGTAGTCCAGAGGTTTGCCCGATTTCTGAGCGTGCTCACAAACGCTCTTCGCAAAATCGTCGTGAAACGTATCCACTCGTCGCGCCAGCGGGCCCGTTCCCGCTTTGTGCTGGGAATCGGTAGAGCGGGGACTGTTTCCTGTTTCAGCGAGACTCGCCGCATCTCCTGAATGAGGCGGAACGATTCATATTTATCCCGCCAATAATCCGGGGAATAACGGCGCGAAGGCACCAGCTGGCCCTTGCTATTTTCCTCGTAGATGATGTCGCCGCTGAGATCTCGTAGAGGCGTTTCCAGGACGTCGAAGATAAACTCGGGACGGGTGGTTCCGCAGGATGGGCAGCCGCCGAGCTCGGTTCCAAAATGTTGTTGGTGTTCCGCGCTGGCGAAGTACTGAAGCATTTCCTGCGGAGTACCAAAGAACACCAGACGACCGCCGCGATCGAGCAGGGCCGCCTTGGAAAACATCTGGAAGATTTTGGAAGTAGGCGTGTGAATGGTGACCAGGACGATTTTGTTATGCGCGAGGCCTCGGATGATCTCGATGACGTGCTCTGAGTCCTTCGACGACAAACCTGAGGTCGGCTCATCGAAGAGGTACACGTCGGCTGAGCTGATCATGTCCAGACCGATATTCAGCCGCTTGCGTTCGCCGCCGCTTAAATACTTTTTTACCGAGCTTCCAACTACGCTGTCGCGTCGCTCGGACAAACCGAGCTCGATAAGCTTTGTATCGACCCGGCGCACTCGATCCTTTGGCGACAAATGAGGTGACCGGATCGCTGCGGCGTATTCCAGGTTTTCCGAGACGGTCAAATGCTCGTCGAACGCGTCGTCCTGCGGAACGTAAGCAACGTAGCCGCGCAGTGTTTCGACGTTATCGTAAAGTGATTGTCCGTTCAGCAGGATCTTGCCATGGGTTGGACGATTTTGTCCGCAGATCGCCTTCAGCAACGTGCTCTTGCCGGAACCACTGGCGCCCATCACGCAAACCAGTTCGCCGCGCATCACTGAAACCGATATGCCGTCCAGAGCAACCTGGCCCTTGTTGAACCGCAGCGAGACGTCCTGTACCTCAAGGTGACGAATGATGTTTCGTTCTTCCTCGATAATCCCTTCTGTAAAATCGCACCGCAGGATCTGGCCGGTATCGATTCGGATGATATCCCCATCGACGAGCTGTGCCGTGTTGCGCACGATGGTTTCACGCACCATGATCGGCCGATTCGCTCGCAAAACTTCTAATGTCCCGACTTTACGATCGTAGTCGCACGAGATTTTCAACAGAACTTCGCCGCTTGTTCCCTGACTGAGCAGAATATCGTCTTCCTCCAGCAAAGAGGGATCATTGGAGACCAGATACGTTGACTTCGAGGCCTTGAGAGGGAATCGGCCGCCCATCGCCCGGGCGCGCCGGCGCAGGTCTACCAGCGGCAGTTCGGTGGAGTTTTCGAAAATAATTCGATCTTCCAATGTGCCCGAAACGACCGTATCCGCCGCCAGCGCGGTTCCATTCAAACTGGCAGCGACATTCTTCAGGGCTCTAACCTGAACGTTGAGACCGAACTGTACTTCAAGGCAGCTATCCCGGGTACGCGACTTTTCCAATTGGACTTCGTCATTCGACGTAACGGTGACGAATGTGCCAGTGATCGAGACGTTCTTTTTAGCGTTGAAATAGAAAATGAGATCCTGATGGCTGATCACAGATTCATCCATCAATACACGTTGGCCCGGATAGATCCGGCAGAGCTCGCCTCGGCTTAATGCCCGGCCACGAACTACAACCGTGCGCGCCGTGAGATTCTTTAGAAGAATCAGATCGTGATATCGATAGGCGATCAATCGCTCGTCTGCGTTCAATTCCTTCAGCTGGACGTCAGCTCCAGAGCCGTTCCCGAAAACGATCGACTCCAGCGGCGAGGCCCCTTTTTGATAGACAGACGGGTCTGCCATGTCAGCCGAGTTCAACTGATAAACGATGTCGATAGCTTGGGCTGCCATGCCCAACTGCGACATGAACGAATAATAGGAAATCACCTGTTCTTGTTGCATGCCCGCCCTTGCGATCAGATCGTAGAGTTGAACCCCCAGCATGATTTTGCGGTCAGGGCTCAACTCCTCAGCAAGGCGTTTGGCCATGACCGACAAATCTTGAGGTTCATTAAGCGCCTTCTGGAACAGGGCTCGCAACTCCGAGTAAACCGCTTCCGGGTAATCGTATCGGAGGAACCCCAGACTTGAATCGATCTCTTCCTCCAGAACTTTGCCGTCGACTTTTGTGAACCCGGCGAGAACCTGGATCAGGAGCGGCAAGAGATTTCGCCCGTCGGTTTGTTTGCGGCGCTTCCGTCGAAGACGCCGCAGCGTTAAAAACGCAAAATCTTGCGCTTTACGAGAGAACGGTCTTGTTTTTTTGGCGGGCGCTTCCGGCGTCTGCAATAGTGACATGGATCTTTTTAACCTATCGCGTTATTGGGGAGGTTCCAAGCGGTGAAATCGAGTGGGATAGAGCGGGATAGAGCGGGATCGAGCGAGATCGGGCGAGATCGAATGGGACGAGCCCGACCGAGAACAAGACGCTTTTATCTGTCGCGGTTCGCGCTGGCTGCCACGAAGCGGTGCGACTTCTGCAGCCTCCTCAGATCCCGCTCGATGCCGCTTGATGCCGCTCGATCTCGCTCGATGAATCCACTGGAACCGGGAACATGGAACGTTTAGAATACGATAGCTGATGTAGTCTTCGCCGCCCATGCCTTTGCTTTCGAGTTTTAATGAGGGTCGCCCGGTAACGTATTTCCGCGGGCATCCGATCTATTATGCGACGCTGTTGACGATCGCCTACAGCGTGGGTGTTGTGCTCACCTTTCTCGCTCAGGCTTCAGGTAACTGGAGATTGCTCGTGGCTACGCTCGCGCTCGATTCCAGCCACTCGATTTTCAGCGGCCGCCTCTGGCAGGTGGTAACTTATTCCTTCATCGATTTCCCGAGTTTCTTCACCATCCTCGGTCTGTTGTTCCTCTATATCTCTGCCGTGGAAGTTGAGAAATACATCGGCAAGACCCGGTTCCTGACGCTCTATGGTATCATTCTGCTGATCCCAGTCATCTCACTGACCGCAGTAGGGACGGCACTCGGGTATCAGATGGTTTATTTCGGAAATACCGAAGTCGCGATTGGACTATTCATAGCATTTTGTACGCTGTATCCCGGTGTTCAGTGGTTTGGGTTTATCACAGCAAAATGGCTTGCTATCGCCAGCCTGGCGATTGCGACATTATCCGATTTGGGTACTGGTGCTTACGTCTCAGTGGGCGAGCTCTGGCTCATCTGCAGTTTTTCTTTTGGTTATATCCGTTTCCTCCAACGAGGAGGCGAGTTACCTTCTTTTTCGTTTCCGTCATTGCGACGCCGGCCGAAGCTGCGTGTTGTCCCGCGGAGCCGTCCTCAACCGACGCGTAAGCCAGCGAGCGAGCCAACGGAAATCGACGCTTTGCTGGACAAAATCTCGCAGCATGGTCTCAGCAGCCTGAGTCCAGAAGAACGTGCCGCCCTGGAACGAGCACGCGCCAAGCTGCTGGAGAAAGACCGCGAATAGCCGAGCTATTTCGCGGACAATACATTCAATGCAAATCGAGCGGCTGCGCCAGATTGTTGAACGGCTTCGAGCGCCCGATGGTTGTCCGTGGGACCGCGAACAGACTCACGAAAGTCTCAAACCGCATTTGCTCGAGGAATGTTACGAGTTGTTGGACGCGATTGACACCCAAGATGACAGCGAGCTGAAAGAGGAATTGGGCGACCTGCTGTTGCAGGTGGTAATGCACGCTCAAATGGCTTCCGAGCAGCACCGATTCACGCTGGATGACGTAGCTGAGGTTACCGCGGATAAACTTGTGAATCGGCATCCGCATGTATTCGGGGAAAACCGGTTGCCAAACAGCGACGCGGTTCTCAAGCAGTGGGACGCGATCAAACAGGGAGAGAAACAGCAGCGGAAATCGATTCTCGACGGAGTCCCGAAGAATCTACCGGGGTTAGCTAAAGCGCAGAAAGTGCAGACAAAGGCGGCTCGAGTCGGTTTCGATTGGCGGGAAGCAAATGAGGTGCTTGCGAAGATCGATGAAGAGATCAAGGAGATCGGCTCGGCCTCAGGACAGGAATTAGCAGACGAGATCGGCGATCTTTTGTTCGCGGTAGTGAATTTTGCGCGCAAACACAAACTCGACGCGGAACAACTCTTGGCCGGAGCCACCGCGAAGTTTTCCAAGCGGTTCCAAGCTATGGAAAGCCTTGCGGAGGAGCGCGGACTAGAGTTCGGCAAACTCACACTGGAGCAATTGGACGAGCTTTGGCATGAAGTGAAGGCCGAGGAGTGATGCTGGCCTCACGAATCAACGGCGAAGCCGTTACTCGAGATCGCCTAGGGCGAAGCGAAGCGTAGCCCTAGGAATCGGTCCCCACCGGAACGCGCACTGAAAGTGCGTTTCAATCGAAAGGATGTGCTGTAGCCCATGGATTGACTAGCGCTTTCAGCGCTGGGTCCATTTCGTGGTTTTTCCTAGGGCTGCGCTAACGCTTCGCCCTGGGCTCCTTTGAGTCGTGGCGTTCCGCCGCTTCTAACAATTGCGCTAACACTCTTTCGCACCCGAACGTCCTCCAGTTTGCCTCTTGGCTCACCCAACCGTAGATTGTTTGATGCCTGAAACACCATTTCCATCGCCAGAAGAACTCCAGAAGAAGATTCAGGAGTTCATGAAGACGAATTTCGGCGATAAGGTCTCCGTCTCAGCGTTTACGCAACAGGCCCCCACGGACGAACC